>JACNJF010000105.1:25938-53013 GCA_014382695.1 Gammaproteobacteria bacterium
ATTTTGCCACCCATCGCATCGACGAAAATCGGGTAAACGGTGCCTAACAGGATCGCTGCGGTTGCCACGGTGAGGAAAATATTATTTAGCAGCAAAGCCATATCGCGCGACGTCAGGTTGGTCACTGCTGCACTTTTCAGGGTAGGTGCACGCCAGGCATACAGCACCAGAGAAGTTCCAACCACAACCACCAGGAAGATTAGAATAAACACACCGCGTTCAGGGTCACTGGCAAACGCATGTACCGAGGTCAACACGCCCGAACGCACCAGGAAGGTTCCCAGCAGGCTCAGCGAAAAAGCAAAGATCGCCAGTAGCGCAGTCCAGGCCTTGAAGGTACCGCGTTTTTCCGTAATCGCCAGCGAGTGCATCAATGCAGTACCCACCAGCCATGGCATGAAGGACGCGTTTTCGACCGGATCCCAGAACCACCAACCGCCCCAGCCAAGCTCGTAATACGCCCACCAGCTACCGAGCGCAATACCGACGGTTAAAAACAGCCATGCAAAGTTGGTCCAGGGACGAGCCCAGCGTGCCCAGGCCGAATCAACCTGACCGGATAACAGCGCGGCTATGGCGAAAGCAAACGCCACGGAAAATCCAACATAGCCGAGATATAGCATCGGTGGATGAATCGCCAGGCCGGGATCCTGTAACAGTGGATTCAGGTCTCGTCCTTCCAGCGCTGCAGGCAGCAGCCGATCGAAAGGGTTAGACGTCACCAGGATAAATAGAATAAAGCCGACACTGACAAACCCCATCACCCCAATTACACGCGCCAGCATCACATTGGGAACACTGCGACTAAATAGCGCGACGGCAGCAGTCCAGCCTGCCAGGATCAATGCCCATAACAGCAGCGAGCCTTCATGCGCCCCCCAAACCCCTGAAATCAGATACAGTATTGGTAGTTTGGAGTTCGAATTGGAAGCCGCATACATAACAGAGTAATCGTGGTTTAAAAACACGATAGTCAGACAGATATACGATAGCAGCACAAAAACAAACTGTGCATAGGCCGTCGGTCTGGCCAGTGCAATCCAGCGTGAATAGCCAAAATGCGCGCCAAGCAGGGTAAAAACCGTCTGCGCCAGAGCGATACACAGGGCCAGAATTAAAGCAAAATGTCCTAGTTCAGGAATCATATGAATACCTCGGTATAGTGCATACCATTAACGATCAAGATTATTATTGTACCGACAACGGACAAAAGCGTCGGCTTATATGCCTTTTTTATCCATACCGGGCATTTTCTGGCCGGATTTTTTCATCGCATCCATGACTTCAGGTGGCATATAGTTTTCATCATGCTTGGCCAGTACTTCCGACGCAATAAATTCACCTTTATCATTCAGCCGACCGTTAGCGATGATGCCCTGCCCCTCACGGAACAGGTCAGGCAGTATGCCGGTGTATTTAACTTTCACCACAGAGTCGTTATCGGTCAGATTGAATTCAACGGTAAGACCTTCCCCTGGACGCTTAACCGTGCCTTCAACCACCAGCCCACCGACCCGAAAATCCTTATTGGCAGGCGCCTTACCGGCTTGAATATCAGCCGGAGAAAAGAAAAACATGATGTTCTCATTCAGCGCCTTGAGTGCAAAACCGACACCCACTGCAATACCGGCCACCATCAGGATAATCAGAGTGAGTCTTTTTTTACGAGCTGGAGTCATTTTGTTTAGTTTCCTGCCTATATTGGCGTTTCAATTTTTTGATATTCTGCTGGTGTTGCTGATACGGAATAAACCAGTTTAAAACCAGTACCACCAGGGCCAGTCCATAAGAGGACCAGACGAAAACGGCATAACCGCCCATATTAAAGAATTCAGACATACTCATGACCGGAACAGTTCCTCAACCCAGCGACTATTTCTTTCACGATGTAACAGTTCGGCTCTTACCCGCTGGAATAATGAAATAATAAAATAAACCTTGAACGACAGCGCCATCAGTAACAGCGGGACCAGCATAGTCCAGTGGATTGAAGGTTTATCCATTTTTGTCACTGTCGCCCCCTGATGCAGGCTGTTCCACCATTCCACCGAATAGTGAATAATCGGAATATTAATCATGCCGACTATTGCCAGAATCGCGACAGCACGACCCGCTACGCGCTTTTCATCGATCGCACCATACAGTCCAATCACGCCCAGATATAGAAACAGCAGGATCAGTTCAGAGGTCAGGCGTGCATCCCACACCCAGTAGGTTCCCCACATCGGTTTACCCCATAAGGAGCCGGTCACCAGCGCCAGAAAGGTAAAACTGGCGCCTATCGGAGCGGAGCAGATCAGCACCACTTCGGCCAGTTTCATGCGCCACACCAGCACGATGATGCCGCAACTTGCCATCACCATATAGATAAACATCGACATCCAGGCCGCCGGCACATGGATAAAGATGATACGGTAGCTTTCACCCTGCTGATAATCGGGAGGTGCCAGCACCAGACCACCGTACAGGCCAGCCACCGTCAGCACAGTAAAAACAACTGTCAGCCAGGGCAACCAGGATCCTGCAAAACGGTAGAAATGAGGCGGAGAGCCCATTCGATGAAACCATTTAACAAACCATTTAAACATCTATCAATCCTATTAAAAGCGGAGGTTTTAGAAACGTCCAGTTAACTCATACTCATTTTTAAAGCTGCCGCAGTCGCCACCGGCGAGAGCGATAGCGCCAGAAACAAAAAGGCCAGCATCATCGATATCTGTGCCGTCGCCGGCAGGCCGCTGGCCGCCACATCAATCGCACTGGAAGAAAAAATCAGCACCGGTACATACAGTGGAAGCACCAGCAGTGACAGGATAATGCCACCTTTACGTAGACCCACGGTAAGCGCGACGCCAATCGACCCGATCAGGCTGAGTACCGGTGTACCGAGCAAAATGGTCAGCAATAAAATTCCATACGCATCTTCATCCAGACCCAGCATCATCGCCAGCAGAGGTGCCACCAGCAATAGCGGCAAACCCGTTACCAGCCAGTGCGCAGTCACCTTGGCCAGTACCAGCACCGGCACCGGATGCGCACTCAATAGCATCTGCTCCAGCGTGCCATCATCAAAATCAGAACGGAAAATGCCATCCAGTGACAGCATCGAAGCCAGCAGCGCAGCAACCCAGATGATACCGGGTGCTATACGTGCCAGCAGATTCGGCTCCGCGCCTATGGCGAGTGGAAACAGGGTGATCACCAGTACAAAAAAAAGCAGTGGATTGGCCATTTCGGAACGATTGCGAAAAGCCAGCAACAGATCCCGTCGTAACAGGAACCAGAAAGCCTGAGACAATGATAAACGCTTCATTCGGACAGATTCAACCTCACCACATCGGACTGTGGCATTTCAATATCATGGTGCGAAGTCAGGACGATCACACCCCCTTTTTCCAGATGCTGTTCAAACATTTCCTGAAACATCGCCATACTGGCCTTATCCAGCGAGGTAAAAGGCTCATCCATGATCCACAGTTGGGCTTCGGTGACCACCAGTCGAGCCAGTGCCAGACGTCGTTTCTGCCCGGCCGATAAAGTCGCTACGTAATTATCACCGAAGCGATACAGGTTCACCTTTTCCAGCGCATCATCCAGATCTATCGGCAATGGCTTCCCCATCGCCTGAACCAGACGCAGATTCTCCAGACAGGTGAGATCACGCTTGATGCCATCATGATGGCCGACATAATTAACCTGCTCGTAGTAATCGGCACCCACTTCGCTGATCGGCCGACCCTGCCACAGCACATCGCCCGATTCGGGCAGACTTAAGCCGGTCAGGATACGCAACAGACTGGTTTTACCACTGCCATTTTTTCCTTCCACCAGTAGAATCTGTCCCGCTTTGAGTGCAAGATTCATCCCTTCAAACAGCACGCGATCGTCCTTGACACAACACAGATCACGGGTTTGTAAAAGGGCTGACATACTTTTAACATGCACTATAAAAAAAAGACACCGAAGGCTATCTAAAAATGGCTTCGAGTGCAATGGAACAAGTCATATTGACTCCAATTTTAAGGCATCATCACAACCTATGATCGTTGAAAGTAAATTTAAACCACTGTGGTATCTGAAAAATCCGCACCTGCAAACCCTGCTGGCCAATCTTATCCATCCTGCGTTCCCGCACATCCGTTATGAAACGGTGGATCTGCCGGATGGTGACAACCTGCAGCTGGCACGCGGTACCGCCAGCGGGAAAAACACCGTACTCATCCTGCATGGGCTCGAAGGTTCGCTCAAATCCTCCTATGCACAACGCCTGATCAATAGTTGCAATGAACAGGGTATCCCGGTGGTTTTCATGTTTTTTCGTGGCTGCAATGGCACACCAAATAAGCAGATTCGCAGCTACCACTCGGGTGAAACCGGGGATCTAAGGGCGGTTATCGATTACCTGAAACAGCAGGGCATAGAGCGCATCGCGCTGGTCGGTTACTCGCTAGGAGGAAACGTGGTGTTAAAATACATGGGTGAACGAAAAACAGATGCAAGCGTGGTTTGTGCAAGCGCGGTCTCGGTGCCATTGCTGCTCGACATCTGTGCCAGCAGAATGAATCGTGGATTTTCCAGAATCTATCAGTATGCCCTGCTGCAGCGACTGATCAGAAAAGTACAGCAAAAGAAATCACTGTTGCTGGCAGACGGCTATACCACGCCAGCCGAAACCCTGAAAACCTTTGTCGAGTTTGATAATGCCTTTACCGCTCCGACCCATGGATTCAAGGATGCTCAACAGTATTATCAACGCTGCAGTTCGCGACAGTTTCTCGCCGGCATCAATAAACCGACCTTATTGATACATAGCCTGGACGACCCCTTCATGACCACTGCGGTGATTCCAGCTGAACATGAGTTAGCCCCGCAGGTAACGCTTGAACTGTCTCTGCAGGGTGGTCATGTCGGCTTTATCGGCGGACGCATATTGAAGCCAGTGTTCTGGCTGGAACCGCGAATTATCGAGTTCCTGCAGCGCGAGTTTCTTTCATCTCAGTGCGCTAACTTCGGGTCGACACGACCGGACGTCTAAGGCATCCAGAATCTTGCGATAACTGAATTACTGCGGCACACAGCGATAGACCTTAAAGGTCTGCTGGCCATCCTTAATTTCACTATCGGCAACGACCGTATCGCCGCCCAGATTGACTGCTGAGTTACGCGCCAGCATCAGCAACTCTTCGGTAACGGCCTTATCATGCCGCTTAGCCCCGACCAGTTTGTCAGTGGTGGTAGACGTGGTTTTACCCTTATAGGTACACTTGGTGACTTCTTCCGCCGATAGCACACGGGTTTTTTCACCTTCCACAGTGAGCGAAACTACGGCACAGGCCGACAACATCAAAACAATGGAACAAAGAGTTACGGATTTTAGCAAGTTCATCATTACGGTCCTGTTGCTAGATTGAAAGGAGTTAGGGAAAAGCCCGAAAACGGCGCAGTATAGTTTCAGTCAGTAATAACTGTCAAAGTCACTTTAGCAGGGATCAATTCAGCATTCAGGGCTAATCACCGAGCTTGAGCCGGGCGGTACAAATTCGCGTAAGGCCTTAACGATAGCGGGTATATTATTTTCCGTGACGTCAGTAAAAAAGGGGCCACCGGGTGCAATTCTCATAGCAATACCTTCGGCGCAACGCCCGAGACAGACCTGTTCATCCACCGCTATCTGCAAACCTTCCTGGATAAACCGTTGCTGCAATAGCCTGATCAATTCACGACTCCCGCTACCCGCACAGGATTTCTGGTTGGGCCCGAGCCGTTCATTCACACAGACTACCAGCCTGGTTGCTGTCATCGCTTATTTTCCATTTAATTCAATCAGTCGAGTCTGAATATTGTATTTCTCGGCGACCCAGAACTGCCCCCATAACCTTAATTGATTAAGGCCTTCAAGTTGCTGTTTGCGGTCAGAGGACTCAACCCCCAGTCGATAGTTTTGCACACCAGGGATAAACATTTCGCTATACAGCTTGGGCAACCGAATATCGATCCGTTTAAGGAACGCCGCATCCACCTCGAAGGCCTGTCGGAGTCCCTGATCCATTTGCTCCATCGCTTTATCTATATCCAGTTGAGTAATACCCGGCGATTGCAGCGTAGCCCCCGCGCTTTCCACCAATTCCAGCGAAAGAAGAAACCTGTTCTGCTGGATACCCTGTTCGGTCTGTTTCATTTTTTCCGATTCGCAGGCCATTAACTGACTCGCCAGAGCGAGCCAGAACAGCCATCGAGCCAGAGTAACTCCCTGTTTCACTTACGCTTGCCAGCGATGCGTAAGCGCAGTGCATTCAACTTGATAAAGCCTTCAGCATCTTTCTGGTTATAGGCGCCGGCATCATCTTCGAAGGTTGCAATCGACTCATCAAACAGGCTATCGGTAGCAGACTGACGACCGGCAACGATGACATTACCCTTATACAGCTTCAGGCGCACATCACCGTTTACGCTGTGCTGAGAAGCATCGATCATTTGCTGCATCATGCTGCGCTCAGGACTCCACCAGTAACCGTTATAAATCATCGAGGCATAGCGTGGCATCAGTTCATCCTTCAGATGCGCAACTTCGCGATCCAGGGTGAGTGACTCCATCGCGCGGTGTGCTTTCAGTAGAATGGTGCCGCCGGGTGTTTCGTAACAGCCTCTGGACTTCATCCCGACATAGCGGTTTTCCACGATATCGGAACGCCCAATGCCATGCTTGCCACCCAGTTTATTAAGTTTTTCCAGCACCGTGGCGGGCGACATTTTTTCGCCATCGATGGCCACAACGTCGCCTTTTTCATAACTCAGCACAATATATTCGGCCGTATCCGGCGCCTGTTCCGGCGACACGCTCCAGCGCCACATATCGTCCTCTGCTTCATTCCAGGGATCTTCCAGAATATCGCCTTCGTAGGAGATGTGCAGCAGATTAGCATCCATCGAGTAAGGCGATTTGGTGCCACGTTTCTGCTCCACATTGATACCGGCTTTTTCCGCATACGCCATCAACGAGGCACGTGAACTCAGGTCCCACTCACGCCACGGCGCGATGATCTTGATATCCGGATTGAGTGCATACGCACCCAGTTCAAAACGGACCTGATCGTTACCCTTACCGGTCGCCCCGTGCGAAATCGCATCGGCACCGGTTTCGCGTGCAATCTCGACCAGTCTTTTGGCAATCAGCGGTCTGGCAATGGAAGTACCGAGCAGGTACTCACCTTCGTAAATGGTATTCGCGCGAAACATCGGGAATACATAATCGCGTACGAACTCTTCACGCAGATCTTCGATATAGATTTCCTTAATGCCATACTGTTGGGCCTTGGCGCGTGCCGGTTCGACCTCTTCACCCTGACCAATATCTGCGGTAAAAGTAACCACTTCACACTGATACTCATCTTCCAGCCATTTCAGGATTACAGACGTATCCAGACCGCCGGAATAGGCCAGCACCACTTTTTTTGCCGATATTTTACTCATAAATTTTATACTCTTGGTTTTGCTCTTAAAGACTAGTTATTTTTTTTGGTAATCGAATCCAGCGACACAATCTTACTGGTTACCGGTTCATCCACATAGCGTGGACGGACCTGATTATCTTCACCCAGATCGATATTCAGTTCACGTTCGCGTGCAGAAATCAGACTCAGGCAATCACGGATACCCTGAATCGTACTCTCCTGCAGTGGATGGCGCATCCCGGCAGGCGGTGCAGTGTCACGAGCGACCGCAGATAATACCTGACGCATCATCACCATAATGCGTTTTTCCATGGCTTTTTCTTCGTTGTTTAGGTTACTCATCGGGTTATTTCCTCCAGTTCCAGAATTTTTGCGCTGGATTTGATTTCCAGCTTCTTCAGCACATCATAAAAGCAGGCCTGTAGTGCCTCTTCGATCACCGGATGGTAGAAAGGCAGACGTAGAATTTCGTATACACTCAGGCCGCGCTGAATCGCCCAGGCCAGTAGATGGGCCACATTCTCTGCTTTCACCGAAACCAGCGTAGCTCCCAGTACAGCAGCCGTCGTTTTATCCACATACACCCGCATTACACCCTTGTTTTTACCCATAATCAATGCGCGCCCCACCGGGCCCATACGCATTTCACCGACCACTACATTCGGGTTGTCTTTCAGCTCGGACCAGCTAGCGCCGATATTCGCAATATTTGGATCACAGAAGGTAATCGCGAGCGGGGTTTTACGCTTGAATTTGAATGATGCGTTGCGTGCCGCGTTATAGCCGGCAATTTTTCCTTCATCGCCTGCTTCATGCAGAATCTGTCTACTACCATTTACGTCTCCGGCGATATAGATCGGCAAATCACCCAGCTGCATCGAGCGCGGATCAAACACCGGCAGTCCATGATCATCCAGCGCCAGATCGAGTTTATCCAGCCCCAGATTATCCAGGTTAGGCTTACGTCCAATCGCTACCAGCACTTTATCCACCAGCACCGACTGAGATCCGGCATTGACCCGGATCTGCGCACCCTCTTCCTGTAGCGTCGCCTTAACCCCCAGCCAGATATCAAATTCCTTACGCATCAACTCCAGCGTCACTGCATGCGCCACGTCATCGGATAGCGAGGCAATGCGCGCACCGGCTTCTACCCCGGTAACCTTTACTCCCTTGCGCGCCAGCGACTGGCCCAATTCGAGGCCGATGACACCCAGTCCAATCACCGCCATCGAATTAGGCAGACTGTCCTGTTCAAACAGTTCATCGGTGGTCAGGATACGATCGCCAAATTTCTTCCAGGCTTCCGGCACGATCGGACGTGTACCCGTCGCAATCACAAAGCTTTTTGCACGCACGATGGTATCGCCGACCTGAACCGAGGTCGCATCGATAAACGTTGCATAGCCTTCCAGTTTCTGATCATCCGGCATTTCGTCGGTGGTGGAACCTTCTACCCGATCGACGAAAATATCCCGCATATCACGCACATGCTCGAGGCTCTCGTTGAGGTCGAGTTTCATTTCCTGTTCGCCCTGGATGCCATGCCGATCAAAAATTTCACGACGATGGAAATCATCCGCCACCTGAATAAACGCTTTCGAGGGCATGCAGCCAACCCGTGCACAGGTGGTGCCCCAGTGTCCGCCATTAATCAGTAAAAACGACTTGCCAGCTTTTTTGACTTGCGACTGGGCATTTAAACCCGCTGTTCCAGCACCAATTATGGCTACATCAACCTGCTTTTCCATTTTGACTCCCAAGCCACCAATTTTAAAATTTGCGTATAATACCTTGTCAACAGACTGGATGACAGTGCTGCGCAAAGTTGCTAGTGTTTACAGCAACATCTTTTTTGTCACTGACCACAGCTCGCCTACCGATATCGGAGCCAATATGACGCATACCAATAGCAAAATTCACGCACTTGAACTGGGCCCTATGGAAAACTTCGTTTATCTGATCGAGGATAGCGCAAGCGGAAAAGCGGCCGTGGTCGACCCTGCCTGGGACGTCGAGGCGATCATACAGAAAGCCAATAGCCTGGATCTGAAAATATCGGATATTCTGCTGACCCATAGCCACCATGATCATATCAATGGCATCGAAGCCCTGCTCGAACACACCTCGGCACAGGTTCATCTGCTGAAACCCGAGTATGAATTCTGGTCTAAGCGGCTGCAAAAACCACTGCTGCATCATGGCGGGGATCGCATCAAACTGGGTGAAACCGAGATTAGCCTGCTGCACACGCCCGGCCATACACCCGGCTCCTGCTGCTATCAGATCGAAAACGATCTGATTACCGGCGATACCCTGTTTGTGTATGGATGCGGGCGCTGTGACCTGAAAGGAGGTGATCCCGAGCAGATGTTTAACACCCTGAAAACAATGAAGCATAAACTGGATTCCAGCATGCTGATTCACCCCGGTCACAATTATTCCGTTAAGGAAACCTCAACGCTGGCGGAACAGATCGAGGGCAATCCGTTCATGCATTTTGAAGATGAAGCCGCCTTTATCCATTATCGCATGCATGTACACGATAAAACCCGGCATGATCCCTACGGACCTTTGACCAGACAGCAGATGAAGGTATCCGACTTACTGAGTTAAAGTCTCGCGAGGCATCAGAATCCGATTAATTCAGCATGCAGTCCCTGACTGGTAAAATTCAGCAGAATATCTTCTGAACTGGTCAGTTTGCTGTCATAGTTGATGACCATTAAATGCGGACGTTTTTCCTGTGACTTAACGTTGCGGATGCCCTCAAGCTGAGTAAGTTCGTTCTGTAGCGCCAGTATGGTTGCAGTATCCAGTGTCTCATCGATATGGATGGTAATATCACTCATGAAATTCCCCTGTCAAAGTTGATTGATAATAGTGCATTTTATGATACCAGACTAATCAGTGATTTTTATTAGAAACATCGCTCTAACAGTTTATTTTACAACCAGAAACCAGCTGATATTATGCCCATCCATGGCGCTCAACTGAGTAGCCGTGAGGCCTGTTCAATCACCTCAATCCCAGCACCTTTTCTGAACGCATGCTCACTCAGGTAACGCCGCCACAGTCGCCCATTGGGCTCTCCATGAAACAGCCCGATGATATGCCGAATAATATTCGACAGATTCATCCCCTGCTGTAGACGCGATTCAATATAGGGATAGTATGCCTGTAAAATCTGCAGCCGATCGGGTATCAGCGCCGCTGCATCGTTGAATATCTCCGCATCCACCGTTGCCAGCAGATACGGATTAGCATAAGGCTCACGCCCCAGCATGACACCATCCATCTGCTGCAGATGCTGATCGCATTGCGCCAGCGTTTTAATTCCACCATTGATGATCATCTGAGTTTCAGGAAACTGCGCTTTCAGCCGGTAAACCAGCTCATATTGCAGGGGTGGAACTTCCCGGTTCTGTTTCGGGCTTAAGCCTTTCAGCCAGGCTTTACGCGCATGCACAATCAGCGCATCGACGCCGGCGTCCACCTGCAACTGGGTAAATTTGAGCAGAGCTTCCCAGCTGTCCAGGTCATCGATTCCAGTACGATGCTTTACCGTAACCGGCAGTGTGGTGGCCGATTTCATCGCCCGTACACAATCAGCCACCAGTTCCGGCTGCGCCATCAGACAGGCACCGAAAGCCCCGAACTGCACGCGATCACTCGGACAACCCACATTCAGATTGATTTCATCGAAGCCATAGTCTTCACCGATGCGCGCCACCTCGGCCAGTGCATCCGGATCGGAGCCACCCAGCTGCAGCGCGACGGGATGCTCGGTTTGATCGAACCCGAGCAGATAATCGCGATCACCACGCAAGATCGCGGAGGTGGTGATCATTTCGCTGTAGAGCAGGATATTCTTCGAAAACAGGCGTAGAAAATAGCGCTCATGACGATCGGTACAGTCCAGCATCGGAGCGATGCAGAAACGACGATCCAGACCTTTCTTCACGCCTGCGTCAATCTCTGAATCGTTTGGGGTAATATTATCGATCATGGTTTACTCCGAACGACTGACCGACTGCACGCTATTGAGCTGCGCCAGTTTATCGATCACCAGAATCAACTGCTCTACACTGGAGACTTCGACATTCAGTTTCGAGTAGACCATCTGCTCCTGGCGGTTGGTGTTCGAATTAATATCCAGCAGGTTGATTTTTTCATTCGCCAGTACCGCGCTGATATCCCGCAACAGACCGCTGCGATCGAACGCGATAATCGAGATTTCGGCCGGAAACACCGAACCTCGGGCTCCGCCCCATTCCACATCCACCAGCCTCGCCTCCTGCTCTTCCGGCATCGACATGATGTTATTACAGTTACTCTTATGGATCGTGACCCCGGCTCCCTTGGTGATAAAACCGATCACATCATCGCCCGGAACCGGCTTACAGCATTTGGCAAAATGGGTTAACAGATTGCCCACACCATGGATAACGATTTCATCCTTATCATAATCCTGACTGCGTACCGCTTTCTTAACCTTTTTGAACGGGTCATCCAGCTGCTGGCCTCGCTCCCCCTGAACATGCCCGACAATCTGTGCGGCCGTCAGTCGACCACGGCCCATGTCGGCAAAGAACTGCTCTTCCTCGGTGCGCTTGAAATGCTGCATAACCTTTTTCAGATCCACGTCGTGCAGGTTGTAGCGCTGTAATTCACGCTCGTAGATGCTCTTCCCGTCCTGCACGTTCTGCTTCATATCGAGCTGGTTGAACCAGTTACGTACCTTCGAGCGATTACCCGCCGATTTCAGATAACCCAGGTTCTTATTCATCCAGTCACGGCTGGGGCCACCCTCCTTGGCGGTCAGAATTTCGACCTGTTCACCGGTCTGTAGTGCATAGGTCAGGTTGATGATACGCCCGTTTACCTTGGCTCCACGGCAGCGATGGCCCACCGCAGAATGGATGGTATAGGCAAAATCCAGCGGGGTAGCACCTGCCGGCAGGTCGATCACCTGACCCTGCGGGGAAAACACATACACGCGATCGGTCGACAACTCGGTCGACAGCCCGGACAGCACATCCGACGCATCTTCATCCGCACTATCGAGTAGATCACGCATCACCGAAATACTTTTTTCCATACGCCGGTCGAGTGAAACACCTTCCTTGTAACGCCAGTGTGAAGCCACACCGAACTCGGATTTACGATGCATGTCACGCGTTCTGATCTGAACTTCAACCACCTTGCCACCTTCGGCAATCACCGCCGTGTGCAGAGACTGATAGCCATTGTCCTTGGGATTGGCGATGTAATCATCAAATTCGTCGGGGATGGAATGCCAGTTGGTATGCACGATGCCTAATACGGCATAGCAATCAGACACGCTATCCACCAGTACACGTACCGCACGCACATCGAATAACTGATGAAATTCGAGTTTCTTTTTCTGCATCTTGCGCCAGATGCTGACAATATGCTTGACCCGTCCGGTCACATTGGCCTTGATCTGCTGCTGTCCGATCAGCTCACTCAGATCATCGGTAAACTGCTTGATAAACTGCTCTCGATCAACCCGACGTTCTTCCAGCAGGGTTGCGATGCGCTTGAAGGCCTGCGGATCAAGCGCACGGAACGCCAGATCTTCCATTTCCCATTTCAGCTTACCGATACCCAGCCGGTTGGCCAGCGGTGCATAGATATCCAGCGTTTCACGCGCGATGCAACGGCGCTGCTCATAGCTGCAATATTTGAGTAGCTGCATACGGCTGACGCGATAACACAGCTTGATCAGCATCACCCGCACATCCTTGATGATCGCCATCAGCAGGCGGCGTAACTTCTCGGCCTGATCTGGCGATTTGAAACTGTCTTCGTTGCAGTCCTGCAGGCTGTTCAGGGTCATCACACCTTGTGTCAGCAATAGCACCTGTTCGCCGAACTGTTTTTTAATCATGCTATCCGTGAGCCGGTCTTTCAGCCCCATATCACTGATCAGTGCCGCCAGGATGGTATTTTTATCGACTTCAAAATCGATCAGACGTAACACGGCATCGAGTGAGCGAGGTTTACACTTATCCGGTAAAGGTGCACTCCAGGCCAGTTCCAGCGCGGCCTGCAACCGATCATCCCATTCCACTTTGGCCGCTATAGCCTTGCGATAAAACTCGAGGTCTTTTTCCAGCACGGTTGTTGTCATTACTCGCTTTAACTCGCTTCTTTAAATTTAGACTTTACATACATAGGTCGTATATACCTCCTGCTCAACTGCGCAGCAGCCGCATCGGGCTGATGGAAAAAGAGCGGTAAACAAACAGGGTGCCAAAAGCGGTTATCAAAACCACGGATGTGAACACACTATATACCCACAGCTGCACGGAAAAGCTATACACCAGATCAAAAAATCGGTAACCCACAAACCAGCCGATCAGGTTAGCGAACAGCGCTGCAAAGACTCCCACCAGCACGCCCATCAGCGCAAACTCTGCCAGCTGGGACTGCAGTTTCTGGCGCCTGTTGGCCCCCAGCGCCTGCAATAGCGCAATCTCCGTCTCGCGCATCGGGTTGGTGGTATTCAGCGCCGAAATCAGCACGATGATGGCGGACAGCGTGGCAAATCCGAAAAAGAACTCGAGTGCCACACTGGCGCGCTGAATAATCCCCTTGATACGTTGCATCAATTCAGAAATATCCAGCAGGGTAACGCTTGGATGCTGTTGCAGCAGCGGCTTGAGCAGGGCTTTATGTGAGTCGTCGATAAACGCACTCATGAGCCAGGTCTGCGGCCTTCCTTCAAGCAGCTGTCGGCTAGCCAGGATAAAAAAATTGGGCTGAAAATTCTCCCACACGACACTACGAATACTGCTTACGGGCGCCGCAAAAGTTTCACCCTGCAGGGTAAACTGCAACTCATCACCGAGTTTCAACCCCAGTTCCTCGGCCATGCCCTGCTCCACCGAAAAACCGCTCCGCACTGAATGCTGGTCCAGCCATTCACCCTGCAACAGCTGATTATCAGGCGGCAGTTGATCGGCAAAACTCAGGTTAAACACGTGGTTGAGCAGATGACGCCCGCGCTCGGTTTTTAGGGTCAGGGTTTTCACGTCCTGCTGATTGATGGCACTCAGGCGGGTCCGCACCAGGGCATAGGCCTGTGAGGTGCTGACCCCGTTATCCTGCAAAAACCGGCTCAGCGGCTGTGCCTCGGCAGTTGGAATATTGACCAGAAAATAATTCGGTTTATCCTGCGGCAACTGGGTTTCCCAGTCTTCCAGCAACTGATCCTTAACCTGCGAAATCAGCAATACCGAAAGCAGGGTCAGACTGAATCCCGACATCACGAACAGTGCATTGCGCTGCCCACTCAGCAGACGGCTTAACAGGTAGTTATTCAGCCAGAACCGGTTGCGCCCAAAACGACTGAATAGCTGCAGGATCAGTTTAAGCACCAGCGGAATAAAACCGGCCAGCACGATCACCAGCGCAAACAGCATCAGCGCCAGCTGGAATTGATTCACGATCAGCAACAGCACCAGAAATAGCGTCAGCAGACTGCTCAGCACCAGCAACATCACGTTACGCGGTGTGCTGGACTGCCGGATCTGGCGCAGCACCTGCATCGGCGGGGTATCCAGCACATTCAGCAGGTGCGGCAGACTGAAACCGGTGAGTGAAATGAAACCAATCAGTGCAGCCAGCAGATACGGCATTAATCCGGTTTCCGGCAGGCGTGCACCAAACCACAGGCCGAGTGCCCACTGCAGCGGAAACTGCGCCAGATAGCCAGCCAGCAGGCCGAGCGGTAAAGCCCACAGCCAGACCTTTAACAATTCCAGCAGATAGTAGCGGATCAAGCGCCGACTGGAGATACCGAAGGTACGCATTACCGCAACCTTGACCGCTTCCTGCGAGGCCGAATACTTTGCGGTAATGGCGATCGCGATCATCGCGATCACCAGCGTCAACACAATCGACAGCGCGAAAAACAGCCGGGTTCTTTCCAGTGCATTGCGCATTTCAGGCCTGGCATTATCCAGCGTCTGCAGCTTTTCACCCTCGCTAAGGCGCGGCTTCACATCTTCTGCAAAACGACTGAGCGCCGCCGCATCGCCTGCCAGCAGTAAATTGTAGCGGGCACGACTACCAGGCACCAGCAGGCCGGTTGCCGGTAGATCATCGATGTGCATCATGATGCGTGGCGCCAGATTAAACAGGCTGCCACCACGGTCCGGCTCGTAGGAAATGACCCAGTTCGCAGCGAGGCTCTGCATCCCCAGCTCGATCGGCTGATTCAGCAGTGCTGCGATCTTGCTGTCGATCCAGACTTCACCACTAAGCGGACCCTGTGTCACTTTCTGAGCGGGTTCAAATAGCCCGGCTTTTCGCTCCAGCGTGCCGCGTAACGGATAGCCGGCACTGACCGCTTTCAACTCGATCAGCTGCGGTTCATCCTGAATAAAGATGGCGGTTCTAAGTCCTATCGTATAGGCAGTCTGCAAGCCATAGCGTTGAGCCAGCTCCCGATAGCTAGCGGGCATTGGATCGTTCGAGTCAATCAGCATATCGGCGGCGAGTAACTCTGCAGCCTGTCGATCCAGCAGAATACTGATGCGTTGGGTAAACAGCTGACTGGCGGCAACGATGGTAATGGTAATCATGCTGGCGAGACAGAGCAGCCACCAGGCCTTAATCCGCGGAACCAGGAAATTCATCGGTTTAACCGACGCTGTCAAGGATTTGACCCTGACTCATTTTAATCTGGCGATCGCCACGTTCGGCCAGTCTGTCTTCATGCGTGACCAGGATCAGACTGGTGCCTGACTGATCGCGTAATCCAAACAGTAGATCGGTAATCTGCTGACCGGTCCGAGTGTCCAGATTACCCGTCGGTTCATCGGCAAACAGAATAGCCGGCTCAACCGCATACGCGCGTGCAATCGCCACCCGTTGCTGCTCACCGCCGGACAGGAGCTCCACAGCGGTATGCAGACGTGAACCCAGACCGACGCTACGCAACACCTGTTCAGCCTTTTGTGCCGCCTGCGTGCGACCGGATAACTCCAGTGGCAGCATCACATTCTGTAATGCGCTTGCTCCGCTGACCAGATGAAACGACTGGAACACAAAACCCACACGTCCCTGACGGATCGCGGAGCGTTGCTCTTCGTTTTTATCCGACAGGGTTTCGCCGAGCAGGATTACTTCACCTGAGGTCGCCTTATCCAGGCCTGCCATCAATCCCATCAGGGTGGTTTTACCCGAACCCGACTCGCCGCTGATCACCAGAGCTTCGCCCGACTTCACTTTCAGGTTAATGTCCTGCAATATGGTCAGACGCCCTTCCGGGGCCTGTACCGTTTTCGTCAGGTTAGAAACTACTATGCAATCATCCATCGTTTTATTGTTACTCAGCTGTCTGGTTTATAGCGTTGTTTCGACCGCAGCGACCGTCAGCAGTTCCAGCGCTGCCAATCCCAGGGTGTTAATTCTGGGCGATAGTTTAAGTGCTGCACATAATATTTCAATCGAACAGAGCTGGCCCGAACTGTTTCGGCACAAACTACAGACAGTGGCAGCAGATGCAAAACTGATCAATGCCAGTATCAGCGGTGAAACCAGCGGCGGTGGTCTGGAACGCCTGCCAGCACTGCTGCAGCGCCATCAGCCCAGCCATCTGATTCTGGAACTGGGAGGCAACGACGGCCTCAGAGGCTATAAATTCAGTCAGACCCAGAATAATCTGGGGGACATCATCCAGCTCGCTCTGAAGCGTAATATTGCCGTTCTGTTGATTGGTGTACGCCTGCCACCCAATCTGGGACCGCTTTACAATCAGCGTTTTCAGCAGGTCTACGAGCAGCTGGCAGCGCAGAATCCGATTGCCTATCTGCCACGCTTTCTGCAAGGGATTGCTGCCGACAGGGCCGAATACATGCAGCCGGATGGAATCCACCCCACCGCACTGGCACAACCTTTATTAGCGGATAAGGTGTTCAGAGCGTTTCAGGATCATTACTTCACTGGCACGGCTTCGAGTAAATCAAGCAACTGATACAGGTTGCTGATTTCTGCCTGCGCCGGTGCCAGTTCCACTGGCCACTCACTGTTTTGCCGATTGACCCAGATGGTCTGCATACCGGCGGCTCTGGCGCCGACCACATCGTAACCGGGATCATCGCCGACATACAGGCAGTGTTCCGGACTGACCTGCAGATTATCGCAAAAGCTGTGAAAGATGCGCCGGTCCGGTTTACGTGCCATCACATCCGCCGCATTGATAAAAAAGTCAAAATAATCATTTAACGGAGTCAGCCCGGCACTCGCGTTGCCATTACTGATCGAACCCAGACGGTAACGACCCTTCAGGCGATCCAGTACCGGAAACACATCCTCATAAAAACTTACATCATGGCGTAAGTGGTAAAACAGCTGAAAGCCCTGCTCCGCCATAGTTGCGGCGTCATAATCAAAATCCTGCGCCAGTTGTGCCAGCATCGCGCGCCGCATCAACGACAGATCAACCTTATAGCTTTCATTACTATTCATGAAGGCTTTACGAAATTCGAACAACCCCAGCTCCGAATAGTGCTGCGTGATGCGCGGATAACCCTGTTGCAACCAGGCATAGGTTGCTTTTTCGGCGCGTTGAATGGTTGGCATGCAGGGCCACAGGGTATCATCCAGATCGAAGGCAATGACAGAGACGGAATCAAACAAGCTGGGAGTTCCCCCGGTAAATTGAACGAGATGTGGGTCAGTATATCCGAGTTTGGGTCGAATAAAGCGGTGAAAATATGTCTGTACAAACCTGCCGGGTGGATGACTAAACTCGGTTCATTTTCAGATATACTGCAGCTTATTATTTCAAGTTTACAAAATGAAACACTTTATGCTGAAAAACAACTTATTAAATCCTGCGCGTCACTGCGTCAAAGTAGGCAAGGTTCTGATTGGGGGAAACAACCCGGTGGTTGTGCAATCGATGACAAATACCGACACTGCCGATATCGAAGCGACCATTGTGCAGATCAAGGAGCTTAGTGACAGCGGCTCGGAACTGGTTAGAGTGACCGTGAATAACGAAGCAGCGGCGGCGGCTATTGGTGAAATCAGCGAGCGTTTACAGGCCGATGGCTATGCAGTTCCCATCGTAGGAGACTTTCATTTTAACGGACACAAACTACTCAGCAAATTTCCGGAGTGTGCACGTCAGCTGGCAAAATACCGCATCAATCCTGGTAATGTAGGGCGTGGCCAGAAACGTGACACCCAGTTTCAGACCATGATAGAACTGGCCTGCAAGTACGACAAACCGGTACGCATCGGGGTTAACTGGGGCAGCCTGGACCAGCAGATTCTGTCCCAGCTACTGGATCAGAATGCACGTTCCAGCAAGCCCAGAGAATTAACTGAAATCAATAAAATGGCGGTGATACAGTCGGCATTGAGCAGTGCGCAACTGGCTCAGGACATCGGTCTAGGGAAAGATAAAATCATCATCAGCTGCAAGATGAGCCATGTGAATGACCTGGTCTCGGTGTACCGTGAACTGGCCCGTCAATCCAGTTATGCGCTGCATCTAGGTCTGACCGAAGCCGGCATGGGCGACAAAGGCATCATCGCATCGACTGCAGCGCTCGCCATCCTGCTGGATGAAGGGATCGGCGATACCATCCGCATCTCACTCACGCCCGAACCCGGCAGTTCACGCACGCGTGAAGTCAAGGTCGCCCAGCAGATATTGCAATCACTCAATATACGATCGTTTGCCCCGATGGTCGTGGCCTGTCCGGGTTGTGGTCGAACCAGTAGCGACTACTTTCAGGTGCTGGCGCAACAGATTCAACAGAAGATGGATGCATCGATCAAGGACTGGCGAGTGCGTTATCCCGGCGTTGAAGAGATGAGTGTTGCGGTGATGGGCTGTGTAGTGAATGGCCCCGGCGAAAGCAAACACGCCAACATCGGGATCAGCCTGCCCGGCAACGGTGAACAGCCAGTCGCACCGGTGTATGAAGATGGGGTAAAAACCGTCACCCTGAAAGGTGAGCATATTGCTGAAGAGTTCATTCAGCTGGTTGAGCACTACATCGAAAAGACTTACTCAGCAAAGGTTTCTACCTGAGTAATCTACTCGAGTTCCTCGATGTTGACTATGTGGGCAGCAATCTTAAACGCCTGCTCAGCCTGAGCCACACAGCGAATCACTTCAATATCAGCGCATAAGGGTGGTGTAATGGTGTGCACCGGGCTTAGATAAATACTGGCCCGGGAACCCTCAGGCAGTGCTATCTCGGCAATAAATAACACCCCGGTAGCACTCAGATTAATAATATGTGCCTGCCACTTTTTTTCATCCCCGGCAACACTGAACTGCATGGAGCAGTCCATTTGCATGCGTTGAAAGTCTCTTTTCTCTGAGTAGTCGATCATCCGCAATCACCTAGTTGATATCGAACAGTTTCCCAAAATTTGCCACATCCAGCACTTTCTTAACGTCTACGGATGGATTTAACACACGTACACTGGAAACTTCACCACCTGCATGCTCACGCAGTAGCAACAGCATTCCGAGCGCTGAACTATCGAGATACTCAGTGCCTTTCAGATCGACCACATACTGCACACCGCTTGCCGGGTTAGCGCTATAAGCGGCCCTGAATTCATCATAGAGCTGGAAGTCGAATTTCCCTGAAATGGCGATTGTTACCTGTTTCCCATTTTCGGAAACTGTACTGGAGATAGTCATAATATACCTGCTGAAAGAATGCCCTGTTGAGTTAACTGAAAACTCCCCAACACTGGAGCCATCAGTTAAATTTTTTTCTCACAGAATAATAGCAGTATATTGCTGAAAATGTATTTTGCTGAACAGATTTATGCCCTCAACTTCACTCCTTTCGCGTAGGTTGGGGCTTTACAGTAAGCGTGATTACCCGAAACAATCGCCATCTGATTAACACCTTACGCGATAATAACGCGATGTTTTCCAGATTTTTTGGCCTGATACAAGGCATTATCCACCCGCTTGAAGAATCGACCGAAATCATCGCCTGCCTGCAGCATGGATAAACCGATACTCATACCAACCCGGGGGAAGTCCGGGCATTCATCGACGTCAACCTGCTTAATACCCACCAGCACCCGATTAGCGACATCCAGCGCACCCTGCATATCGGTCAACGGCAGTGCTACCACAAACTCATCCCCGCCATAGCGGAATAACATATCAGTATTGCGTAAGCGGCTTTCGATCACATCCGCCACTTTTTTTAGCAACTGGTCACCCACATCGTGGCCACAGTTATCGTTGATACTTTTAAAACCATCCAGATCCATGATCATCATGGCCAGTTTATGGTCATGGCGCTTGGCCAGTTGCACTTCACGTGGCAACATTTTATCCATTGCAGCACGATTATTGATATTGGTTAATGGATCTTTATAGGCCGAGGTGATCGCAATATGGTACATCAGGGCATTTTTTAACGGATATACCAGCGAACACAGCAACTCTTCGTACTGACACACTTCGTTCGCACTAAACGGCTCTTTACGATAAAGCGTTAACTCACCCAGATCCATCTGCTGTATGGTTAGTCGGTATTGCAGGCTATGCCGGTTGATCTTGCCATATTTTGCTCTTGCCTGATGCTGCTCCGACACATAGCGATATCCACTGTGCGCAACCAGTGGTTTAATTTCAGCGGAAAATACGGTAAATATTTCTTCATAGATCAGATGTCTTGCCAGTAAATCGGTTAATTGCAATATCTTCAGATACTGCTTATCACTGACAACCTGTTCCGGCTTTCTGGAGTCGAGAGCGATAACCTGACCTTTATTGATGGCTCCACCCATGAGTGTTGTTATTTGTGGCATAGCACTAGATCCTGTTTTCCAGTTAATCTTAAAATTCTTTTATGAGATTATGCGAAGATCATGCCACTTTGAATTATCATTATTTATCAGTCACTTAAAGACTCCGAATTAGCCAATCCTTAGCAAGCGACAAATTATTGACTGATTTAACCGATCACCTATCCATTTCAATTAAAAATCTGCCAAAATTTATACCCTGAAACATAAGCTTTTAATTTTTACTGCCGATAAACTGTTAAGTGTCAATATTGTTTCCATCTGACAGAGCACTCAGTCAGAATCATGGACGCTATAATGCATTTAAGCCGAATTGTCGCTCAGTAAAAGCGGCATCCTGATTCCTGTATGTGGTTACAATTTGCCTCAATGGACTTACAGAACACGACCTTTTCCAGAATTAAAATCGAAACACTGGACAGCCGCGCCGGTGCCATTCTGGATAAATTACAACAGGCCGGGCTGTTTAGAGCACTGGTGCTGGAAAGCAGCGCTGGCAAAGTATTACTGGATACCGCCTTTGGTCAACTCCGAGGCGTTGCACCCGATCAGCTGAGCAAAGGCGATGAAATCTACGCCAGACTATTACCCGGGAAAAGCATTCCAACCATAAAAATTGAGCAGATTCATTCGGCCAGCGTGCAACTACCGGCTAAAATTCTGGCCCAGTTGGAGCAAATTACGGCTGGATCGACACAACCACAGATCATTAAAGTACTGTCACAAAGCGCTGACCAAACCCTGATCAGCTTTGCTGCTAAAACCTTTGCCATCCCACCACAGGCTCAGTTACAGGCTGGTGACACCCTGTTACTCAGCAGGTCGTCAGAAAATAATCCTGAACTGCAGCGTCTGCAGCCGGAAAGCGTACTAAAAAATGCGCTTTCCCGATTGTTGCCCCAGGTTGCTGACGGTGAGGAAAATAGTGCTTTGCTTAAACTGCAGCAACAGTTGCAGACACTACTCCAATTAAAGCCCGCGGATTTAACCCGAATAACCTCAACATCTGTTCAACCAGGGGCATTACTGGCACAGCCACATAGCGCACAAAATAGTGTTTCGGCCAGACAGTTAGTTACACTACTACTCAATCTGTCTACGCCACTGGCTAGATTACCCGGTCTGAACGCTGATGGACTACGGCAGATTTTCACCCTGTTAAGCCTGTTAAAGCCTTCCTCCGATACCGACACATCCTTGCCGCAATTACTTTCGCGTTTACACAGTGGGTTAAACCAGTCCGCCGATAGTTTCACCCAGTTGTTACGGCAGGTGGTCGAATCGAATGCGGCTCCAGGCAGTGCCAGGCTAGCCGACCCTCTGCTCAGCGAGGCTGCCACATTGCTAAAGACAGAGCTACTGCAACAGACGGAGCAAACCCTGAATCAATTTTTGATTCAGAAAACCACCCTGCGCCTGCAACAGGAACAGCATGCACCGATTCAATTCAACCTTAACCTGCCGCTACAGGTCGACAATAAAACAAGTACCCTGAAACTTAAAATAAAGCAACGCAGGAACGGCTCGCCTGAGGATGAGCAACATTGGGAAATCAACCTGTCTTTTGAGTTTGGACTGCTGGGCTTAATCAGTACCCGCCTGCTGTTACAGGAAACCACCTTATCCGCTCATTTCTGGGCCAGTAAGCCGGTCACCAAACAGCTTATCGATACGCAGATGGATCAATTTAAACAACAACTCAGAAAGAGTGGTTTTCAACTCGGTCTATTTGACTGTTTTATCGGTAAACCACCGGAGACGCATGAATCTCCCGCCATATCCATAGACAATCTGGTGGATATCAAGGTATGAGTCAGAAAGATAAAAAGCAAAAACCCCGTTTTGCCATCGCACTGGAATATGATGGCGAACAGGCACCGGTAGTAACCGCGAGAGGTCATCAGGAAACGGCCGATGAGATTATATCCATCGCGCAGCAGGAAAAAATCCCGATCTATCAGGACAGAGAGCTTTCAGCGCTGCTGGAGCAACTCGATCTGGGCGATCATATCCCGAGATCACTGTATGTGGTTGTGGCAGAGGTGTTAAGTTTTGCTTATCGGCTGTCGGGAAAGCATAAAGATTTTATGGATAAGCTCTAAAGAGACGCCAGCTTTTTTTACTCCATAGTCCATATGGACTATGGAGAGCCAGGAATCTGCACTACGCAAACGTATCGATTTTACCTTTTTTCTGGGGTTTATCGGGCGCGGTTATGGGTCCTTCTGGTGGTTTTTTTTTCACCTGGGCTTTTTTCTTTTGCAGGGTATTTCCTGCCTTTGTAACCGGTGAAACCGGTTTTATAATCTGATCAGCCATACAAACCTCCAGTAGGATTAAGAGGGGTAAAAGAGTTTTTAAGATTTACCCGCCTAACGAGCGAATTTGTCACTCCGTGTATCGAAATTAATTAATTTATCCAGATCAACCAGTATCAGGATAGTGTCATCTTTACTGACTAATCCCTGTATATATTTTGACGTTGTTGACTGGCCTGCATTCGGTGCAGCCTCAATCTCGCCAGGCTTGATATTCATCACTTCGGCAACGCTATCCACCAGTATCCCAATCATCATCTGTTGCAGATTGATGACAATGATTCGAGTTTTATCATCGCTTTCTTTGGCCGCGATACCAAACCGGGTACGCGCATCTATAACGCTAACGACATTTCCTCTGAGGTTGATAATTCCCAGAATGAAGACTGGCGCCCCCGGCACCGGCGAGACTTCCACTTCACGCAGAACCTCCTGAACCTGTAGCACATTAATACCATATTTTTCCTTATTCAGGGTAAAGGTTACATACTGCAACTGTTTGCCGAGATCCTGTGACATCACTTATATCTCCAGCTTTCAAGCATTAAACTATAGAAATTTCGACAACCCATCGAATAACTGATTTGCTGCCCTCCACTTTTGCCATGCTCAGGAGTAAGCATTGATCAGCCCCGGGATATCCAGAATAAGAGCAATATGTCCATCACCGGTGATGGTAGAGCCTGCCATTCCGGGTAAGCCCTGTAACAAACGATCCAGCGGTTTGATGACAACCTCTTCCTGACCGATAACCTGATCCACCACAAAACCGACCAACCCATTCCCCGCATGCACCATTACGACATGTGGATCACGTTGCAATTCAGTATAGGCTTCATTGCTTTTTAACAACCACTTTCGCAGATAAAATAGCGGCGATGCCCTGCCTCTGTTGAGAATAACCTCACGCCCATCCACTACATTGATTTTTTTGGCACTCAGCTCAAAGATCTCACTCACATTCGACAGCGGAAGAGCAAACTTACGTGTTCCCAGCTGCAGCATCAGAGTCGGTAAAATAGCCAGTGTCAACGGCACTTTAATATGTAACTCGGTACCCTTTCCAAGTACAGAGTTGATTTCAACCTGGCCGTTTAACTGCATAATCCGGGTTTTCACCACATCCATCCCGACGCCTCTTCCTGACACACTGGAAAGCTGCTCCTTGGTGGTTAAGCCGGGTAAAAATATCAGATCAAAACAGCCCTTATCATCCAGCCTGGACGCAGCGACCATATCGATCAGGCCCTTTTCAATCGCCTTCCTTCTCAAGACTTCCGGATCCATGCCTGCGCCGTCGTCGCTGATCGTCAGGATAATATGATCTCCTTTCTGCTCAGCCGCCAGCACGACTTTACCCTGTCGGTCTTTACCTGCTTTCTCACGGATTTCGGGTAACTCAATGCCGTGATCGACTGAGTTACGCACCAGATGCACCAGCGGATCGGCCAGTGCTTCTACCAGGTTTTTATCCAGATCGGTTTCTTCTCCTCGTAACTCCAGCTCAATTTCCTTGTTCAGGCTGCGCGCCAGATCCCGCACCACCCGGGGAAAGCGCCCGAATACTTTTTTAACCGGTTGCATACGGGTTTTCATCACCGCATTCTGCAAGTCTGCAGTCACCAGATCGAGTGTTGAAATTGCTTTGTGTACGCGCTGATCTTCAAAGGTTTGACGTAAGGTATTCAACCGGTTACGAGTTAACACCAGTTCACCAACCAGATTCATGATTTCATTCAGGCGCGATGTATCCACTCGAACCGTGGTTTCACCTTTATTTTCGGTAAACTCCCTGCGTGCAGCGAGCGGGGTGTTACTCGCCGCTTTGCTGGCAACAGGTGCTGCTGGCCTGACGGCCTCCACTCGGGCCTGTGCTGGCAGCGCGACCTTATCCGGTGCCTTTCCCTTGCCATGTAACTGGTCGAGCAATGCCTCAAACTCATCTTCCGTGATGCTGTCTTGCGCTGAAGCACTCCTGGTTTCAGCTGATGCGGCAGCAACAGATTGCTTATCATCGCCATCCAGTTTGCTGATCAATTTTGCAAATTCCTCATCGGAAACCGGTTTATTCGCATCGTTGTTGGCAGGATCATCCGGCGCCTTTATGGCTTTGGGTGCTACACCAGCACCGTGCAGGTTATCCAGCAACACTTCAAACTCTTCATCGGTGATATCTGCTGTGGAAGTCAGGAATTGTTCTGATGCGCTTTTTATTGTCTTTTTTTGCTGATCGCCGGTTTTCTGCTGCCGCGTCACTTTGGCTTGGCGTGCTTTTTTAGTGCTCACTACAGGCTTTTGCATGGCCACTATCTGTTGCATCAATTCAGCGGGAACGGCTACCGGATCAACGCCCGATTTAATTTCATTGAACATGCTGTTTACTTCATCCAGCACCTTTAGAAATACATCCATCATTTCACCATTGAGTGAAATTTTCTGATTGCGTAACAGGTTAAAGATATCTTCAGAGTGATGACACACATCCACCAGGTTGGTCAGTGCGAGGAAACTGGCTCCACCCTTGACTGTATGAAAACCACGGAAAATCGCATTCAGCAGCTCACTGTCCTGTGGTGTCTTCTCCAGTTCAACCAGCTGCTCATTAAGTGCTTCCAGAATCTCGCCGGCCTCGACCAGAAAATCCTGTAAAATCTCATCTTCCAGATTTATTGGCATGCTTTATCCTGACTCTCAAAAACCCAGACTGGCGAGTAAGTCATCCACTTCATCCTGATTCGTCGCCACATTTTTTTTATCCGCAGTCGGCAGCTGAGGACCATGCGCGGTCACACCTTCGTTTATGGGCTTTACTTCGACTTTTACCGCGCGCCTGTTTGCACCGGTAATCGCAACCAGTCGTACCAGCTTTTCTTCTGCCTGTTGAACAATGCTGATCACCTGCCCGATCATTTGCCCGGTCAGGTCCTGATAATCCTGCGCAATCATAATCTCGCTCATTTTATCCCTAACCTGTTTTGTATCCGAATCCACTGTGGATAACAGTTGATCGATATTACCCGACATCAGGAGAAACTCAGCCTTTGCTATCTCGTTGGCCTTAAACTGACGCCAGTGTTCCCTGACTTCCTTCGCCTTTCGATCAAAGCTATTCACAATTTTTACCGTCTCTTCCGCAGCACTAATGGTTCGATGAGCCGCCTTTTCAGTATTAGTGATGATATAGTTGAGTCGTTCCCGGGCATCAGGAATGTTTTGCTGAGTCAGCTCGGCAATACCCTGATCATCACCAAAAGCCATGATAAAGTCATGAATTTCACGGGTTAATTTACACACTTCCTGAAACAGAGATGATTCCCTTAAGGTGGTTAATTCCCCGATCAGTTTATTTGTCTGTTCAAGGTCACCGGCGTTTATAGATTTACCCAGAGCGGTTAACCGGCTCATATACTCATCGGTCATATAACCTTCCGAGCCGGATTCGCTCATCACTGTAACCTCTCAAAAATTTT
>JACNJF010000003.1 GCA_014382695.1 Gammaproteobacteria bacterium
ATCGAGTCTGGAGTGACGAGGGTGGTGGTGTTGGTTGTATGCTGGACTCCAGATCGAGTCTGGAGTGACGAGAGTGGTGGTGTTAGCTGTATGCTGGACTCCAGATCAGGTCTGGAGTGACGAGGTTGGTGGTGTTGGTCGTTTCTGGATTCCATCCTCAGGTCCGTGCACGGCACCTCCATGTGCCACTCCTCCAGGTCAAGACTGGACGAAGGTGGTGGTGTTAGCTCTATCTGGACTCCAGATCAGGTCTGGAGTGACGAGGCTCAATGCTGGAGCTATGCCGAGACACCTGGAATAGAAAAAAGTAACTCGCACACCTGAAAGGTATTTACATCAGAGCAAGGACCGCCTTAGTGTGTGAAAAAAATGCTGACAGAAGATCAAAGCCATCATCAATTAAATAGCCAAAAATCCGCGTAACTCCCATAATGATTGCTTTGCCTGTCTCGCAACACAAGCACATAAGACCAGCATCATAACCAGAGCCAAACACCCATGTCTGACCGATTCCGCGTAAGCGAAGCCTCTACCCTGCTCCCGTTCCTCACCACAAAACTGCAGGGCTGGGCGCGTAACAAGATTAAACAGCGGCTACAGACGGGTTGCGTGCAGGTGAATGGGCAACCGATAAAAAAACATGATCAACCACTCAAAGCCGGTGATGAGATCGAAGTCACCGCTTCACCTAAAAATCCACTCAGCCAGACCCTGACTAGCCGACTGGAGATTCTATTTTCAGACGCCGACCTGATTGCCATCAATAAGCCGGCAGGTCTGCTGTCGGTGGCGAGCGCTACGGAAACCCACCAGCATGCACTGGCGCTATTGCGCAACCAGCTTTCACGACCGGGCCGAGAGGTTAAACTGTGGCCGGTACACCGGCTTGACCGGGACACATCGGGAGTGCTGTTGTTTGCGACTTCGCGTGAGATGCGTGAAGCGGTCAACGCTCACTGGGATGACGCCGAGAAAATCTATCTGGCGATTGTTGAAGGTTGTCCAAATCCGGATCGGGGCACGATTGATCAGCCGCTACGCATGGATGAAAACGAGTATTTCATGCATGTCGGTGCGCACCCCGAAGCCAAACATGCGCGGACCCGCTATCAGACCGAACGCAGCCAGCATGGTCGAAGCTTACTCAGAGTCGAGCTGGAAACCGGACGCCAGCATCAGATTCGTGCCCACCTGAGCTGGCTTGGATATCCCGTCATCGGTGACCCGCGCTATGGAACTGCCGGCCCGCGTCTGGGGCTGCACGCCCTGCAGCTGTCGTGTACCCATCCCGGCAGCGGTCGGCGCTTAAGTTTCGAAACGCCAGCCCCTGCCGATTTTTTCAGTTTGCTCGGGTAAACCGTAATCGAGATAGCGCTTTGTATGCCCACACTGTTGCCGTACGATGACAGCTTCGAAAGTACATTTAAATAACATTTAAAAGCTCGGGGGTTTTCTCCCGGCAGGCAGAGCAACATTAAAAATTTGAAATTTTTCATCCTGATTTACACCAGCGTTTTATTACTGAGCGGCTGCAGCGATACCAGCAACTGGTTTTCCAGCGCACCCTGCTATTACCCCGATGAACCTCAAACGCTGGCTCCAGGCTGGGTCTGTGGACAGTCGAAATCCAGCGCCTGGCTAACGTCAGTGGGCTATGCGCCTGCCTCCAGCGCCGGTGCGGCGTTTGCCAAAAGCATGGCGCAGGCCGATGCACGGGTAAAACTGGCACAACGCTTAAAAACCCAATGCGCGGTAGGCCAGATCAGCGAGGCCTTATTGAACAACTCAAAACTGATGAATACGCAACGCAGCCCATCGGGCGGTCAATATGCACAGGTCGGCATCCGGCCTGCAGATCTACAACTGCGCTGTAAATAGCATTCAACGGCTCCCTTCCACAGCAACAATTACTCTCTCTGCGCAGCTAATTTTGAACCCCTGTCATCTGCCTGTTTAAAATAATGGTCTGAAACCTGCTTCATGATCTGCATCTATTTTAGCGGGTATATTGAATTCATTGAAAATCAACACCTTAGTAAATAGATAGACGAATCAACCCTATAAACGATGATTTATGCTGGTGCACTATTGCTACAGTCGCACCCGACAGGTGCAGCAGTTCGATCAAAAGAGGAGAAGATAATGTTAAGCTATCAGGACTGTGCAGATTACTGCGATTTATCCGAAGATGAAGTTTCAGGCTTGCTGAATGGGGCGAATCTTACCCCGATTGAGGTTTGTGCGATGGTTCAGCAATACGCTGATTCCCCACAGGAATGCCGCAAAATGATCAAGTTTCTACAGGATTATATGGAAACGGTCGAGGCACAAAGCAACGAAAAACGTTCGCATGAAATTCATCAGGCGATCAATCATTTTGTCGCCAATCACCGTTTGATCTAGCGTCTGGATGATGGCTCCATCGTCAGACTTTCAACTTAAATTCTTTTAAAGATAAAGCTCGTTCAGGTCAGCGGTTCTGGTCACCACGCCGGCCTGAACGATCCTGATACACTCTGTTTAACCAGAGTGGTCTTAATGATGCGCCAATCTTGCACCGCTTAGTTTAAAACCATGCAGGCTTAAATGAGAGACCAGCCAGGCTTTGATTTGGGTAACGGCCTAAACCATGTACTCAACACGCAGCTGGTGCCCGACATCGATGTGGTAGTTAATATCGAAGTCA
>JACNJF010000165.1 GCA_014382695.1 Gammaproteobacteria bacterium
GCTCCCACCAACTTTAAGCTTCCTACGATCTGTAGGGAATGGCAAATTTGGGTCGACAGGAGTCATCCCATAAAATTTTAATCTGGCCAAAAAATAGACTCATACACCTGATTCTCACATCAATCAGAATGACTGCTTTCAAAGTAATACCTGTCACTGATCCAACAGTATAGATAAGCCTGCCACCACCCCCTACCCTTACTGAATCAATTGCTCTTGACGAAATCTTTACGCTAAACAATGTTAACGGAGCAATATATCTTTTATTACTGACATATCGATGTGAATACTTATATTCATCCGATGCCTCTAATTTCCTTTTTCAAGCCCCAACAGAAAAACATCCTTTTCATTCAATCAGGCAAACGCCTGCTTGCCCCACATAAAAAAACAATTGCAGATATTCGATCTATTGCAGGGCTTTCTACTAAATTCTGGAACGCGCTCTATCTCAACACCCTGATCAACCTGACTGAGTACATTCAGGAACTTCCTGCCAGCGAATCCCATCACCATTCTGATCGTGGTGGCTTATTAGCTCATACACTAGAAACTGCCCTTAATGCTCTACGAATAAGACGAGGTAAATTATTACCCCCTAACTCTGATGCGGAAACCGTTACCAAATTCAAAGATGTCTGGACTTATGCGGTATTTACCGCTGCTTTATGTCATGACCTGGGTAAACCCATTACAGATATGAGTATTGAGCTGCTTGGCAAGAAGAAAAATAAGATAGCAAACTGGTCGCCTTTTCGTGGCCCAATGTCATCGTATAAAGAAGCCCATGAGTACCTGATCCAATATCGACGCAACCGAGTTTATGGCTCTCACGAGAGAGCCAGTGCTTTATATGCTCACCATATCATCCCGATGGTAGGCATTGAGTGGCTGGCCAGTAATCAGGATGTTTTTTTCTACTGGACCAACATTTTAACCGGCCACTCAGAAGACGGAGGCGCTATAGGCTCTATTATCCATGAAGCTGATAAACGCTCTGTTGCCTCAAACCTGGCCGGTGATCAGGTCAATAGTCATGCTGAAATGGCAGCAACCACTAGCCGCAAACCGTTGCATCAAAGAATACTGACCAGCCTTCGCTATCAAATTGATGAGGGGAACTTACCTGTTAATCGAGACGGGGCGGCTGGATGGATAGTGGATGATAAGCTCTGGGTTGTGGTTAAACGTACCCTCGATCAAATACGCGACCACATGACACAGGAAGGCCAAACCGGCATTCCTGCTCGGAATGACCGCATCATGGATGAGTTGCAGCAATACAGTATTCTTATTCCTAACGGCGATAAGGCCGTGTGGAAATGTCAGGTGTTTGCACCGGATTGGACCAAAGCGCATGAGCTAACCATGCTGTGCTTACCCGTCGATAAAGTATGGCAAACTGCCGATGCAGTACCTAAACCCTTTGAAGGGTCTGTAAAGCCGCTTAATTCATCCGAGGATGCAACAAATGAAGACACTGCGGAGTCGTTCACTTCCCCTGCAGGCGACCATGAGGCTCGACCTGACAGCGCTTCGCCTTCTTATGATAGCAAACCCGCTGAAACTGCGCCGACAGCACCCCTGCCTATCAGACAGGGGCTAAAACCGCCTAGCATTGATTTTAGCGCACTAGCTTCACCCGGTGTTTCCAGTCAAGTCAGTATTGAGACGGTTACCCATACTGGCTCTGAAACTCAGCATTCTGCTGAACCCTCTAAGCCGTCCACAAAAGAACCTGTTAATACAGCGCCCCTGCCCCGTCAAGAAACACAACCAGATGGCAAAGAGTTCCTTAACTGGCTAAGGGATGGACTGCATCAACGAAAGTTCCAGGTTAACGATGTGAACTCAAAGATCCACATGACCAAAGAAGGCTTGTTTCTGGTAAGCCCTGCTATTTTCCGCCACTTTGATAAAGAAAAGTGGTCGTATGCACAAAAACGATTTACCAAGCTCAAGTTACACGAGCAAAACACTAATGGAACCAATATCCACGAATACCTGGTCACCGGCCTTAAAAAACGCAGCATGATTAAAGGCTTCCTGATTACCGATACAGCCAATGTTTTCCCGGGTATCGAGCTACCTACTATCAACCATAAACTCTCTAGGGTCGAAAGCTGATGAATACCCAAAGCATTTTTGATAACCGGCTACGCCCTGCGGTTGAGTTTGTACCAGCCTTTTTTGCTTTTTCTGCGGCAACCTTGCTCTACCTTCAGCCTGACTGGTTCTTGCCAATTCTGAAATCGTTTTCGACCTATGTCATTGCCTTTATGCTGGCACTGGGCCTGTTCCGGTTTTACCAGGGCACTCAAATTCTACGCTATCGTTCTTCTCTAAATCAGTTGCCGCGTTACGTCTTATCCGCCAGGCATATCCCCACCTATAGAAAGAAGCTGTTCCTGGGGAGAGGATTCAAGTGGACACAGAGGCATAGCCAGAGGCTCATAGAGGCACGATCTCCCCTGGTTCGCAAATATCTACAGCCGGGCTTATTTTATCGCTGGGCCAGGCAGTCTGAGCTGTTGTTTGATGGCCTACCAGGTCTTTCCAGGATCGCGTCTTTAACCAGCCATCAATCCGTCTTTAATCCCGTTCGACCGCTGCCAGAAGTCGGAGGCAATAGTTTCATCCATGGTGTAGGGCTTGAAGATGAAAGTAATGTCTTAATGAACCTGGGTGAACGAGTCGGTCATGCATTAATCCTCGGAACCACTCGAGTGGGTAAAACACGCTTTGCCGAAATCCTGATGACTCAGGATATCCGTCGAGGCGATACGGTTATTTTCATTGACCCCAAAGGTGATTTTGATGTGTTAGCACGAATGATCGCTGAAACTAAACGAGCGGGGCGATATGACCAGTTCCATGTATTTCATCTGGGACACCCTGAAATCTCTGAACGCTACAATGGCATAGGCGATTTTGGGCGCATTACCGAAGTAGCCGGTCGTATTGCAAATCAATTACCCAGTGAAGGAAACTCCGCCGCTTTCCGTGAATTTGCATGGCGCTTTACCAACATAGTGGCCAGAGCCTTAACCGGACTGGGCAGAAAGCCCTCGTATGAACTGATCGCGCGTTACGTGACGAATATCGAGCCTTTAATGGTGGATTATTACCATTTATGGCTGGAAGCAGAAGCCCCTTCAAACTGGCGTGACCTGGTACAGTCTATCGAAGGCAGCGAAGACTTGATGAAGAAAGTCCCCATCGCGATGAAAAGCCGTGGTCGTCATGCGGTGGCTTTGCTCACCTATGTTAAGGATCACGGTTTATTCGATGCGGTTGCTGATGGTCTTCGATCAGCTATCGAATACGATAAAACCTATTTTGATAAGTTAACCGCCTCGCTGCTTCCTTTGATGGAAAAACTCACCTCTGGTCCCGTGGGAAAATTACTGTCTCCGGACTACGATGACTTGAATGATCACCGGCCGGTACTGGACTGGATGAATGTCATTCGTGAGGGCGGCGTTGTGTACATCGGTCTTGATGCCCTTTCTGATGCCGATGTGGCCAGTGCCGTGGGTAACTCTATGTTTGCAGATCTAACCTCTATAGCGGGTCGCCTATATAAACACGGGCATACCTATGGCCTTCCCAATTCAAAGGAAGTATCAAGAGCCATCACTATTCATGCCGATGAATTCAATGAACTGGTCGGCAATGAGTTTATCCCCATGATCAACAAAGCTGGCGGTGCTGGCCTTCAGATGAATGCCTATACACAGACAGTGGATGATATCGAGGCCGGTATTGGGAGTCGAGCTAAAGCCGGACAGGTTATCGGTAACTTCAATACCCTGTTTATGTTGCGCGTGAAAAATGAACAAACGGCTCGCGTGTTAACCGATCAGTTACCGCAAGTCAGGCTATACACCAAGGTCGCTGAGTCTCGAACAACCGATAATAACGATCCCGGTACTGAAATAGATTTTGTTTCCCAGAATTCTGATCGCCTCTCTGAACAGGATGCCGATATGGTCTCCCCTGCTGACCTGGTGGCACTACCCAAAGGCCAGGCTTTTGCCTTAATCGAAGGAGGGCAGCTCTATAAATTACGACTGCCATTGCCCGGTAAAGATCCTCTGCTGCCTCGATCAATGGATGAGGTTTACCGGTTAATGTCTGAGCGATACTAATGGCTGACTCAAGTTCGTATTTTAACTTTTATCGTGCGGCTGAAGGCCAAACCCCAGAATCTAAAAATCAACTCTGGTTTATTAGCCTGCTGAGGATGTTATTCGCAATGTTAATCATGACATTGATAACTGACCTGGCGATAGTCATGTTTTGGCCTGATGGATTACAACTGCTAAAAAATACTTATTACCAGGAGGTGCAATACCTAACCGGCAATATTGATGCACACACGGCCGATAAGATATCTACCTGGGTCAAAACTGCTTATGAATGGACGTTTATTAAAACGGGTATCCAGGGCTACCTTTATTCAGGAGGGAACCCGATAACAAGTAGTCTAATCTCGGGAATGTGGCCCCTGATCCAGGGAGCCATGATCGGCTTTCAGATATTCATGATCCGTCTTTCTGTCATTATCCTGATGATGCCTTTTATTGTGCTAGTTATGTTGGTCTCTGCAACTGATGGATATTTGGAATGGTATCGTCGGCGTACTGGCGGTGCCAGGGAATCAGCTTTTATTTATCATCGCTCTAAACACCTGGTGTCCTGGTCTTTGGCTGGACTGTGGTTTTTTTACTTAGTCCCACCTTTTGCGGTAGATCCCGTCTATATATTTTTACCCGCAATACTCTTCCTCGGGGTTTTCTCCAGGCTATCCGTTCAGTTCTTCAAGAAATATGTGTAACATCGCATATTTTTTGGATTTTGCATCTATAAGGACGTGAATATGACAGAAGTTTCAACTTTCGATGAGCTATTAAATCAATATATTATTGAAAAACCTCTAAGCTCGGCTACCATAGTTACTTATAAGGGTGTAGTAAATCGCTTTACCAAAGATACTGGTATCGAATCAATCGACAACATTCCATATGTATCATTATTGGAATGGAGATTAGCGGTTACTGAGCGATCTTCAGACATAACCTGGAATAACTACTTAAGGCATATGCGAGCATTATGGAAGTTCGCTATACATAAAAAATTTGTACCCGATGCCGATCATTTTAAAGAGCTAAACTGGGGTCGGTATAAAACCAGCAAAACGAAAACCATAAGCTCAGCGCAACTTGACTCAATCATGTCATTCCTTGCTGACCCTGAGTGCAGCTTAGAACCGAGCTGGTTTTGGAGAATGGTGGTGCGTTTATTGTTTCTTACAGGGATAAGGAGAAAACAGTTAATCAATCTAAAATGGGGAGATGTAGATCTTGAGACCCGATTACTTTACCTCTCTGCTCAAGGTGAAAAAACCAGGATTGAAAGGCATATACCTCTGCCGGAGAACCTGATAGTTGCACTGACTGAATATAAAAAATTATATCTTCTCAATTATCCACGGGCATACAATCCTGAAGCGCAGCTATTTAATATCACATTATTTAATCCCCGATACTCAGGTAAGGAAATGACTGTAGATCAGTTAAGCAGGTTTTTCCGACGGCTAAGCAGCAAACTTGATTTCAAGATTTCTCCACACATGCTCAGACACACCATGGCCACAGAAATCGCAAGAACCGGACAAATAAAGCCTTTGCAACAAATTTTGGGGCATACTGACATCAGAACAACATTAGATTTTTATGTTCATCCGGATATGGATCAGTTGAGAGGTTTACTCAATGGGTTACACAAAATTTGACAAAATCACCTTGTCGTCATATTGTTAAAAGATGAACCTGAAAACCATCAGGTTTAGTTAAAGTGAAGAAATGCAGAAGTGAAGTAATGGCGAAGTGAATAAGTGTTAAAGAATTTGTGATAATTGGATATTTTTAGAAACCCGAGACGTTCGGTGATTAGGGAATAATAAGGAGCAGAGGCCAGATGACGCTGACCTCTGCATGATGCTTAACGGCATTAACCAGATGCCAGCTAATCACCCCTGGTAACCAGAGACTACCTGAAACGGCGTTCAGATAGTAAAAAAATGGTGCCGGCACCACGAATCGAACGCGGGACCTACTGATTACAAGTCAGTTGCTCTACCAGCTGAGCTATACCGGCATTAGAAGCCAGATCAGATTGATGTGGCCAAAAACGAGACGCGATTTTAGAGGGTTTAAGGCCAGTTATCAAGCCCTTAATCGCTTACTTGCAGATCAATATCTGGATATTAACTGCATTGACGCGAGATTCTTGAAATCCCCTTTTCCACTTTGAGGGTGTCGATAAAGCGTGTCAGATTTTCATTTTCCGATTCGCTATAGTCGAGCCAGTAGATGGTTCTATTACGATAGCGCGCTTCCGATTTAACATCGTAACCCAGACGTCGAATCCGATTGAAGCGTCCTTCTGCATTTTTCTTCAGGCTGAAAACTCCCAGCGATAGCACGTTCTGTCGCTCCGGTTCACTCACGATGATGTAATCCTTAACCCCTTTCAGTGCCAGTGAGTCGGCAACTCTGGCCGCATCTTCACGCGTTTCCATGCCGTCCAGATACACCATCATGCCCATGTACTCCTTTTCCAGGCTGGAGCGGGAACTGATCGCGATCCTGTTCTGCTTGAAGTTTAATGCCACTTCCTGAGCGATCTGCTGATCTTTAAATGGCCCCAGCGTATAGCATAACCGGTCGGGCACCGTGGAAGGGAGTTCAAACGAGGGTTGAGTAATACTGGCATCGATCGGCGGGGGTTGTCTGGCTGGTGCGACTTCAATCTCTTCCAGTAAGCGTAGCTTTTCCGAATTGAGCGGAAGTGAAGACGATTTAATCACCTGCTCATAGGGCAGCAGCCACTGGATCAGTGCAAATAAAATATTGGTTAACAGCAGCAGTGCAAAAAAAACTTTCATAATTTATCCGTGCATTATGCCGTTAACTGTATTTGTTTCAACATTCCCTTGAACACCAGATCGCTCACCTGTTGAGAGGGCAACTCAAGCGAGGCGGCAATGCGCTGTGCATCCTGACCGCATAATAACACGCTAACTGGTGGCTGCAGTAGAGGCACCCAGCGCAGGATGAGCTGGTTGATGTAACCGGCATCGATTGGGGCTGGCGGTAGCTGCAGACACTGACGGGTGGAACGACCGGGCAAAGCATTGTCCGAAATTTCCGCATGGGTAAAGTCGATGGCCGGAAAAATCTGCCGGAAACGCTGTATATCGGTGTTAAAGCCGGGCAGTATCGCCCCGCCTAAGTGACCTTTCTGTTTGGATAGCAGGTCGAGCGTGATCGCACTACCAGCATCCACGATCACCACATCGTGCTGGCTTAACGCATCCGCCGCCAGCAGGGTGAGCCAGCGATCGACCCCGAGCTGACGATAATCGTGATAGCCATTGCTAAATCCAGCCAGCTCAGACAGGGCAAAAAGTTGCGTTAAGTTCAGCCCGGGTTGCTGCTGAATCAGAAAAATGAGCCTGTCACGGATAGCCACGCCAGCCACACTGGCCAGATAGACATCACACGCCGGAAGTGTTTTGAGATAAGCCGCAAATTCATCCAGATCAGCATCCGGATGGCTTGGAAAAACATGATCGGTATGCTGACCCGACTCCATCAGGCGGCACTTTAGTGCGCTATTGCCGCTATCAATCAGTAGCATCTGTCGGCGTCCCGCGTAAGGATATTTCTGCTGCAGCAAACAGTTGTACACCGTGTTCGGTACGGACCTGTATCTGCCCTGTTGTTGCGATACCCAGATGTACACCGGGTATCTCCTGATCTGCGGTTTTGACCAGTACCGGCTGACCGCAAAGGCTGTCATACTGATTGAACTCCGAAACCAGTGCGTCGACTCGATGCAAATCAAACTGCATGATACGGTTGATAATGCGGCTGATAATTTCACCCAGTAGTAACTGCCGGTCAATCGGCATGGTCGAATACTGACTCAGGCTGGTGGCGGGTTGATTGATTGCCTGCAGAGTCGACTCATCCAGTATCACATTCAGCCCGAAACCGATGACCAGATAAAAACTACCGGCCGCCAGCAAGCGTGTTTCAATCAGGATACCGCCGAGTTTTTTTCCATCCAGCAGCACATCATTCGGCCATTTCAGATTCACCCCGCTAAAACCCTGTTCACGTAACACCTGCGCGATACAGATGCCGACCTGCAGTGATAACAGGCCCAGATAGCGGGCATCGAGGGCTTTGTGTAAACCGATGGAGCAGTAAATATTGTTCGATTGCACTGAATGCCATAGATTACCACGCCGCCCGCGTCCTGCCGTCTGCTGTTCTGCCAGCACGATACTGCCATGCTGGCCCAGTTGCTGACATTCGATATTGGTGGAAGCACAGCTTGGCAGATAATACAGCTCAATCGGTTCGCCGTTGACCTTGCTGGCTATCTTCGCTCGCAGTCGCTGACTATCCAGCATCGGTGTATCAGCCGCCAACACGATACTCTGGCGCACTCAGCCAGTCATTCAGTAGCGTATCGTTTGCATCGAGAATTTTTAACAGCGCCGTATCCTGATCGGGTTGCTGTAGAACCAGATCAAACTGCATCAGTTCATCGCGTCTGAAAACGCTTAACTGGTGCTGGCTACCGGGTGGCATCGTCTTCAGCCATAGCTGGTAACTTTTCATGCTGGCGCGTAGTCCGTTAATGGCGATTAGACAATCACCGGCCGATACCCCGGCCAGCTGAGCGGCAGATCCTTCGGCGAGGGATACGATATCGAGGCCATTTACCGACTCCTTCAGTGTCACCCCCGTCGAGCTGGCGGGAAGGTCACTCGCCTCTTTGCCCCCTTTATCCTGTGCTCCGCTACTGGGACGGAACTCAAGGCCAATGGATACGGACTGTAACATTTCAGACAGTGGCAATTCTTCACGCGAATAGATCAGTTGTTCAAGATAACCCGAAATATCAGCACCCAGTAGCTGAGTAATGGTTTGCTGAATTTCATATTCACCGATACCCTGCCCCGTTTGCAGATAGTTAGTCCACAGCAGCCGCATCACATCATCCAGTGATTTTTTGTTACCACTTAGCTGGCGCAGCTTCAGGTCGATGCAGAGCGCAATCAACGCCCCTTTGGTGTAATAACTAACGATCGCATTCTGCGAGTTTTCATCCTGTTTATAAAACTTTGACCAGGCATTAAAGCTGGATTCTGCAGCCGACTGTCGTGCCCTTCCCCGGCTACGCTGCACCCGAGTGATGGTCTGTCCCAGCAGCTCAAGATAACTTTGCCTGCTCACACAGCCGCTACGCACTAACGCCAGATCATCGTAATAAGAGGTGATGCCCTCAAACGCCCACAACAAAGGGGTATACACTTCGCGGGTTAAATCCGGCTGTTCGAATGGCGCCGGCTTAATCCGCTTTACATTCCAGCTGTGAAAGTATTCATGACTGCACAGACCTAGAAAGTTGCGGTATTCCTCACTCATCTGACTCTGCCCCGGTTGCGGCAGGTCATTCCTGGAACAGATCAGGCTGGTGCTGTCGCGATGCTCCAGCCCACCATAACCTTCGCCAACAACCATCACCATAAACACATAGCGTGGCATCGGCGCGGGTTCCCCAAACAGTCGGATCTGTTGCTCACAGATACGCTTCAGGTCGCTGGCCAGACGTTCATTGTCGCAATTGAAACGACCGCTAAGCACTACATCGTGACGCACCCCGCAGGCGCTGAAGTCAAACTGCGTAAAACGCCCCATCTCTACCGGATGGTCGATCAGCTCCTGATAATCATGCGCGACAAAATGTCCGAACCCCCACTCAACGTCACTCGCTGAACCAGCATCCTGCCGACGCAGGCTGGTTGCCAGTTGCCACTCTGCGGCAGCATGAATCTGCGGCGCGATAATCTCCAGGCTGCAGGGATTGCTGCCCTGTCCAACAACCTCCAGAAACACACTGGCACCATTAAAATAACCATGCGTCGTATCCAGATGTGCGCCACGCACCGACAGATCCCATGCATACACCCGGTAACTTACGGTTACCGGCTGGGTGCAGGGCGCGAGCTGCCAGCTAGATTTATCCAGCTGCGTTAGTGCAATCGGGCCCGCGTTACTAAATGCCGATATTTCAACAATATTGCGGGCAAAATCGCGGATCATATAACTACCCGGAATCCAGGCCGGCATTCGTATCAGCTGTCCAGCCGGGTCCGGGCTGGCAATCTTTAATCTGATATCGAAATAATGTGCGGCCGGGTTGGTACTGCTTATTCGGTAATGAATCATGGTTAAGTCGTTTCAGTCAGGGCAGGTTTTCTACCACAAAATTGTCAAAATCCTTGGCATGTACAATCTGTGTTCCGTCACAGTTGAATTGCAACCGGACAACCGATTGCACAATAGAAATGGAAAAATTGCGTAGATAATACTCCGGCAGATTGCGCATCACATGCAGATGTTTTAATACCTTACGAATATCAGTTTCGCTCATCGGCTGCCAGCCATCATGTCTTTTTGACGCTACATTCTGCAGATGCGATGGCATATAGTCATACAGGTCAGATTTCAGCAGTGAGCTATACAACTGACGCATGATGCGCGTCTTTTCCGCATAGGGAATGCTCGGAAAGTGGCGTTTAACATACTGCGGGGAGACCAGTGCAGCCGCGTCATGAATCTCTTCACGCAGCGGATCAAAAATGGAACAGGTGCGCACTTCGCTATTGTTTAAACCGATAAACAGACGAAACAGGCCACGATTAATCAACAGATCTTCAAACACCGGCGTAATGTCATTAAAAATGCGGTCTATCTCACTCTCGTAACGACAGCGATTGGTCGCTGTTTCGCGCAGTGAGGGATCACCCTTGATGCCGATCTGAATCTGCGCCGAGCTCAGGCCAACCGCACTGACAATGTTCTCGCGCAGCACCAGCTGTTCGAGATCGATATTATCGAGTTGAATTTCGTCCACTTCCGGCCCATACCTCAAAAAAATCACTGTGTGTCATCAAAATGTCATACTGATGCGCATAATATGGACACTCAATCAACGCAAAAAACATGAGTATACAGCTATGAACGAAGATAATATCCAGAATTTCATCCAGCAGACCGAAGAATATATTCGCATGAATCACCAGTATTTATCCGCAAAAGAACTCGCCAGTCTGACCGAATTATACGATGAACTGAACGATGAACTGGCACGTAAAAAGGTGTTTGATGACTGATCACCACCCGCTTTTAAGCTACATCCCTTCCCCTCAACACACACCCTAAAAGTTTCCTTTCCTGCCTTTAAACCACTTTCGCCTAATCACTCTGCGGCGATTTCTGCTGCTTGCTATCTGCCGACTTAAGCATGCGCAATTGTCTGGCCAGTAGAATACTCGATCCATAGTAATAAGGCGTCTCTATCATATCACGCGTCAGGCGCGCAATGAGTTCGCGTGCAGTCTGCATTAATTGTTGATCCGGCTGCTTCATCATCACCAGTGTTTCCAGTAGACGCGCCGAAGATGACTCCAGTACCGCATCCTGTATCACGTATTCGCCCTGGTCACCCGGAATCAGACTGGCGACATCCTGAAACCAACGGTCATCCCGATAAAATAGCGCAAACGCATTTTGTACCAGTTGCCGGGCTAACGCTTCAGCAGCCTGATCGCCCGTGACCAGCGCATACAACTGTATCGCGTAAGCCAGTTGCGCATAATCCTCCAGCGTTGTTTCCGCCGACTCGGCCTGACCTGCAAAACGTATCACCTGACCATTTTTAATAAACTGCTGGCGGATGAAATCAAATAACCGGGTAGTAACGCTGTATAACTCATCGCTGTGTTTATACTGCAGCGCTTTAACCAGAGCCGCTAACGCCAGTCCATTCCAGCTCGCCAGAATCTTGCTGTCCAGCGGCATCAGAGGTTTTTTAATTGCGCGTAATTTCTGTCGTAGCGACTGCTTTAACGACTGCTGAGAGCTAGTCAGCGCCTCTTCAGGCAGTGGCTTTAACAGAAATTCATGATCTTTTTCTGCATCCAGCTGCCAGTGTGTTTGCAGATAGTGATGCTCATCCGCCGTGAGAGCTGCTTTTAACTCATCTTTGTTCCACAAATAACCCGCGCCTTCACGCTGGTTCACATCCACGGCTGAAATACTGGCCATGAACCCACCGCCATCGCTGATCAGATACTCGCGCATGAAATCGATCGTGTGCAGCCCGATTTCGGCGTAGCCCTGACCGGGCCAGACTGATTCCGCATCCAGATAGAGCGCTGCCAGCTGGGCATTGTCGTAGAGCATTTTTTCGTAATGCGGGGTTTGCCAGTCCGGGTCTGTGGAATATCGGAAAAAGCCGAAGTTGAGCTGATCCATCAGGTGTAAGTTCGCCATACTATCCAGCGTGAGTCGCACAAATTTGGCCACGGCCTCATCCATCGATGGATTCAGGCGTATCGCTTTCAATAACGCATTAAGCTGCGGATAGGACGGAAATTTCGTCGACTGGCCAAATCCTCCCTGCAATTCATCCGCAATCGCCATCGCCTGCTGTACAAAAGCGTCCAGCACTTTATCCGCGTGCTCCTCTGCCAGACTCACCAGAGTAGAGCGTTGCTCACTGAGTTCGGTCTGTTCAAAATACGCCTTAGCGACTCGATTGATCGATTCATGACGTTGCTGCCACTGTTCACTTAAACCGGCTAATATTTGCAGAAAATTATCACGTGGCAGATAGGTAAAACCGGTTACCGGATAGCCATCCGCTGAAATAAATACATTCAGTGGCCAGCCCGCATGGCCGCGCACCTCCTCCACAAAGCGTAACAGGCGGCGGTCAAGCTCAGGTCTAAGTTCGCGATCCACCTTTACCGAGATATAATTTTTGTTCAACTGCTCGGCTACCGCCTGATCCTGATAGCTTTCTTTTTGCATGACGTGGCACCAGTGACAGGAAAAATAACCGATAGAAACATAGATCAGTTTATTTTCTG
>JACNJF010000031.1 GCA_014382695.1 Gammaproteobacteria bacterium
CTCAACGCTATCTTGCTGAGGCCCAGTACCGATTCAATCGACGCTTCGACCTGAGTGTTATTCTGACCCGTTTACTCGGTGCCGCTGTGATTACAATGCCTAAACCACTTCACATCACAAGACTGGCGGAGATTTGTACGTAATCAGGAAAATTTTTTCGATTTTGTCTTTTAGAATATCGGCGGTAAAGGGCTTGACCACATAACCATTCACGCCAGCATGAGCCGCTTCAATAATCTGTTCGCGCTTGGCCTCAGCTGTAACCATCAGCACCGGCAATCGTTTTAATGTTTCATCGGCCCTGATTTTCTTTAACAGGGTCAGGCCATCCATGCCTGGCATATTCCAGTCGGTCACCAGGAAATCAAAATTTCCAGCTTTAAGCAGCGGTAACGCGGTCTGTCCATCATCCGCCTCAGTGGTATCGGAATAGCCCAAATCCTGCAGGAAGTTTTTTATGATTCGGCGCATTGTTGAAAAGTCATCAACAATCAGGATTTTCATATCTTTATTCATGCAACCTCCATTCATTGCATAAAATTTATCTCTGGCACTGAAAATAAATTGAATCAGTGAGTTGTCTGTCCATTACCCGCTGGCATAAGGAACATAAATCAGGTTATTGGAACTTTATAAGCGTTAGTGTGCTGTAACTATTGTAGATAATAAAAACAGTCACGTTATAAAAAAGATAAGTCAGAGAGAGATTTAGACTGGTTTTGTAGCAAACTTTGAGCTATCTCAGTTAATTTGACTCAGTCCAGTCCTGCATTTTTGTACGGATACGAAGTACCGCCTGGGCATGAATCTGGCAAACCCGTGACTCACTTACTTCCAGCACCAGTCCTATTTCACGAAAATTGAGTTCATCATCGTAATACAGAGACATCACCAGGCGCTCTTTTTCAGGTAACTGGCTGATACTGTCCACCAGTCGCTGCTGGTACTCCTGTGCACTGAGCTCGTCGAAGGGGGACTTTTCGAGTGAAGAAGGCATCTGATAATCCCCCATTTCCTCCAGTTCATCTACCGAAAATAGTCGCGCTGAGCTGGAATCGATTAAGACCTGATGATACTCAGACAAACTGATGCCCAAAGTCTGGGCAATCTCGTTGTCAGTCGCTGCACGGCCCTTACTCAGCTCGATCGATTTTACCGCTTCACTCACTTCGCGATATTTACGATGAACCGAACGCGGGGTCCAGTCCAGCTTGCGGATTTCATCCAGCATCGCACCGCGGATACGAATCCCGGCGAAGGTCTCAAAGCTGGCACCCTGGCTGGGATTATAATTACTCGAGGCTTCCAGCAGACCCAGCATGCCTGCCTGAATCAGATCATCAACCTGTACATTGTCCGGCAACCGGTTAATCAGGTGAAAGGCAATTCTTTTTACCAGTACCGCATGCCGCGCTACGATGTCGTCATCACCGTATTGTTGAACCTGAGCATACATGGCATGGCCATTCATTAGCCCAGATCCTCTCCCTGCGCGCGGAAGTTCACCAGTCTCTCGATAAAGAACTCCAGATGCCCCTCCATTGTCTTCGGGACCGGCCAGGTCATCACCTTCTGCGCCAGTTTCTGAAACGCCATCGCGGATGGGCTTCTGGGGAAATTTTCTATCACACACTTTTGTTTTTGAACCGATTTTTTCAAATAGTCGTCATAAGGAATTGAACCGATAAAATCCAGTGTCACATCCAGATACTTATCCGCCACCCGGGATAACTTCATATATAGCTCACGACCCTGCTGAATGCTATGTGCCTGGTTCGCAAGTATGTGAAATCGATGCACATTAAAGTCACGATTCATCACTTTGATCATCGCATAGGCATCGGTAATCGAGGCCGGCTCATCACAAACTACCACGATTATCTCGCGCGCCGCACGAATATAACTCACCACCGAATCCGCCAGACCGGCAGCGGTATCGATCAGCAAGGTGTCGATCGGGGTGGTTAACTCGGAAAAGGCACGGATAATGCCGGCATTTTCAGCCGGTGTTAGATCCGCCATGCTGCGAGTGCCGGAAGATGCGGGAATAATTTTGATCCCGGCAGGACCTTCGATGATGGTTTCCTCCAGGCTACATTCACCTCGTATCACATGCGACAGGTTGTAACCCGGGTTTAATCCCAGCAGTACATCGATATTGGCAAGTCCCAGATCGGCATCCATCACCAGTACCTTCTGCCCTTCTTTGGCCAGACCGACGGCGAGATTAACGCTAACATTACTTTTACCCACACCACCTTTACCACTGGTGACCGCGATTACCCGAACTGGTTTTTGTGTTTTCATTTGCCTGAGGCCCTGTGCCTGATCCATAACCTGATCCATAAATAGTCTCTGAAGTCCACCTAGTGATTAGAAATAATGTGATGATAGCGTAAAGCCATGGTTTCCTTTCCCACCTGTTCGCCATACTGCTGCATCAGGGAAACGGCCTTGCTCACCAGACGATGGTTTTTAGCCTGCTGCAAATCTTCCGGTACACGCTGACCGGTCGCGCAATAGCTCAGACTCAGGTGATGCCGTATCGCAATCGTGATGATACCACCCAGACCGGTAGGTGTCAAGTGAGAGCCTTGTCCAATATGAAATGAGTCTGAAAGGGTAGCGTATTTCTAACATGAAAT
>JACNJF010000167.1 GCA_014382695.1 Gammaproteobacteria bacterium
CAGTTATGACTGGTCGAGCCGCCAACAGCATGAACCGTGCCCGCTGATCGATGGACAAAGGTTGTTCCCAACAACCCATTTGCATTTCCACCTTCCCTGGCGGTCATACTGGATCGAGTCCAGTATGACGACAACTGAGAATTCGTCATTCCAGCGCACGACTGAAGGGACTCAGGAGGTAGAGCGAAGCATGGAAGCCAGAGCCGAGGCTGGAGGAGTGGCACAGGGAGGTGCCGTTTACGGACCTAACGATGGAATCCAGTTTTACCGAAGTAAACACCTGCATAAACCGCACCCTCTGATCGATGGACAAAGGTTGTTCCCAACAACCCATTTGCATTTCCACCTTCCCTGGCGGTCAAACTGGATCAAGTCCGGTATGACGGCAACTGAAAACCTCGTCATTCCAGCGCATGCTGGAGGAGTAGCACAGGGAGGTTCCGTTTACGGACCTGACGATGGAATCTAGAAAAACCGGGGCCACACCAGCTTAAAGCGCACTCTCTGAGCGATGGACAAAGGTTGTTCCCAACAACCCATTTGCATTTCCACCTTCCCTGGCGGTCATACTGGATCAGGTCCGGTATCACGGCCTGTTTTATAGCCAGCTAGTAGAATACAGCTCAAGCCCCTGATACCGCAGATTATAACGCTGAATCACCTGACTGTTTTTATCGCTACTGTCACTGACCCTTTTATTTTCTGAAGTTGTACGTTGAATAATCACCAACGATAGAAAACTGCTGGGGAACAGCCTGTGTGCGATCACATTAACACTATATTGCTTACTGCAGGCGATACTGCAAACTGGTTTTAAATGCCCAGCTTTGACGCGCTGACTGTTCAGGAAATGGAGGGAATAACGCCGACACCTTGATTGCCTTCAGCGCGGCCTTCTTCAGCGCCGAGGGTCCGCTCACCTCAACCACCCTGAGTTGCTGAATACTGCCATCTCGATTGAGGATGAATTCAACCGTTACGTCACCTTCCTTGCGCATTTTTCTGAGCTGCTTGGGATAGAACTTGTTCTGTTCTATTTTTTTAACAATGATATCCCGATATTCGTTTTCAGCGCGGGCCACCGGATCGATAGCGCGTTTCTCCTGTGGTTGTGCAACAGCTGCGACGGAAGCAACCGCTATGACAGGAGCAGCGGTTAACACCGGCTTATCGGGTGCTGTCATGACACGCGGCACAGACCTGAGTACCGGTTTCGGTTCTGGTTTCGGTTCTGGTTTCGGTTCTGGTTTCGGTTCTGGCTCTGGCTCTGGCTCTGGTTCTGGTTCTGGTTCCGGTATAGCTTCCGGAACGACTGCCGCTACGATCACTGGAGCTGGCATTTCAGCTTCAAGCTCGAACATTGCCAGCGTGAGTGCTAACGGCTCCTCCCTTGTTTGCGGTAGCGCAGCCGTCTGACTGCTGATAAACCATAATAATGCGCCACCATGGATACAGATAGAGCCTATAACGCCTGCAAGATGGCATTTAACACAGTTCATCCGTTTTGCCGGGTAATAATCGACAGATGATTGAGCTGGTGCTGCTTCAACAGATCAACGATGGTCACGAAGTACTCAAAGTTGACCCGTTTATCGACACGCAAAATAATTCGAGTCTGCTTATCCAGATCCGACAGGCTCTGCTGAATGGATTCAATCTCGGTTATCTCTCCATCCACTAAATACTGGTTAGTTTGATTGATACTGATTTCAAGGGTTTGAACGTTTTGCTGAAGCGTCGATTTAGACTGGCTATCCGGCAGTTCAATCTTCAACATTCCGGTGGCAATAAAGGATGCCGTGGTCAGTACGATAGCCAGCAACACCAGCATGATGTCGATGAAAGGAATCACATTAATCTGGTCAAAGCTTTTCATGCCTGCAGCTGTTTCCAGCGTGCCGTCAACACATCGACCTTGCGCAGCAGGCCATTGTAAAAAACAATCGCGGGTATCGCGACCACCAGACCGGCCGCAGTGGCTTTAAGTGCCAGAGCCAGCCCCACCATAATAACCTGCGGGTTAATTTCGCCACCCTGACCAATATCATAGAACGTAATCATGATGCCCAGCACGGTTCCGAGCAGACCGACATACGGGGCATTAGCGCCTACGGTCGAAATAATCGTCAGATTACGCGTCAGCAATACATTCAGTTCATCGGCGTTATGGTATTTCTCCAGTTCCAGGCGCTGATAATACTGCAGCCGTTCAATCGCAAACCAGAGTGCAAAAAAACTCATCACTCCGAGTGTACCAAACACCATCGTATCGAGATAAAGCTTAAGACTTTCCATTATTTTATGGCTCCGCTAGCATTAGCATTAAGCTGATTTTGCTGCAGCCATTGCTGTAACACGGCGTAATTCAGGCTGCCACTATGTGCGATGCGCTGATCGCCCGAGCTATAAAAATATGCGCGCGGTAACTCACCATACCAGGCGGGGTCAATCGCATAGCGCAGGCGCTCGGGTATAGACTCGGCGAAGATCCAGCTGTCCATCTGATCCAGTTCGAAATCACTTAACAGCTGCGCGACCTCATCCGCCATCTGCATTTCATCGGTCGAAACCAGTACCAGACTGGTGGCGTGAAACTGAGTGCGTAACTGCTGCAGTCGAGCCAGTTCCTGTAGACAGGGCGGGCAATCAATCGACCATAACACCAGTATAAAGGGGGCACCCTGCCGGCTAGTGATAATCTGTTGCAGGCTAGCGCTAACGAAGGGCTTTACTGTGGCACTGGCCGTCGCCGCAGAGACCCATAGCAACAACAAGCCGGTCAACAGGGCGCTTTTCATGGGTTCACCGGGATCAGGGTTAAACCGTCAGACTGGGTATGCCACGCAGCATACAGTCGATTTCCGGAGCGCAGCCAGTCGGGATGATCGGAGCCATGCAGCGTGCTGGCGATAGATTCGGGTGAAGACCAGCTCTGACCCTCATTCACAGAACGCGAAATCAGTAAATCCATCTGTTCACCGTTGAAGCGTTTCCACAGCAGGTACACCCGGTTGCCGATGACCTGAACCTGTGGACGCGAAGCCGATGGTGAGCTATCGATCGATGTCACCAGCTCGGTCTGTGCCTGGTTAAAATCGAAGCGCCCATACATCAGCCCTTTATTTTTTTCACCCTGGGTAAACCATGCCATATGCGCGCGGTCTTTATCATCCATCGACAGATCAGGCCCATGATGCGGACAGCCATCTATCTTCCAGCCATCATCGGAGGCCCGCACTGGCAGACCCTGTATGGAAGACTGTTGCGACGTGAGCCTGGCAATCGCGTGATCCCGCATATTCACCGGATACACATGCCGCCATAACGCCACTACACTGCCGGCGCTATCGATATCGGTCGCAATGCGACAGCATTCACAGCTATGATCGACCAGCTTACGGTTGGGCAGAAAGCTGGCACCAGCATCCTCCGATACGGCAAAGTAAAGCGAGGCGCCGGCATATTCCTGCTCCGACTTTTTCGCCTGATCCGAATCTCGTTTATCGATCCAGATCAGAAAGATCCGGCCCTGATGATCCAGCGTCATGCTGTCAAATCGATGACTGATGATGGCACGATCGCTGTTCACGGTCAGCGGCTCATCGAAGGTTTTGCCACCATCCAGAGAACGCGCAAAACGCACATCGCCGGAATAGCGACCCGCTGTTTTATGGGTCCAGGAAATATAGATCTGCGCGTTTTTTCCCAGCGCAATCTTCGGACGATTTTCACCATCGTCATAGATCAGCTCAGGGTTACGATTTACCGCGACCGGCGTGCGAAAGCTTTTTCCCTGATCCGATGAGCGGGTCAGATAAATGTGCCCATGCTGACTGAATACCACGTACAGATCACCATTATCTGCAAACCTCGCCGTTGGCACCCTGCCGCAATGCGGGGAAGGCAGTGCGCTCGCACTCTGGCACTCGGCTAACAGGCTTTTCTCATCGACAGCATGACCACTATGCGACTTTTGCGCCGCACTGGCATTCGACAGGCAAAGCGCAATACAAAGTATCAACAGTGCTTTCATGGTCTACTCGAACTTGTATTCTAGCCCGGCAAAAAACTGCCGCGGTGCACCGGGAGTGTACTTCTCCTTACCAAAACTAAAGCTGGCATTTTCAGCATAGATTTCATCCGTGATGTTATTAACCTTTGCGCTCAGCATTAATTGCTTGCTGGCTTTGTATGTGGCCTTCAGATGGGTAATGGTGTAGCCGTCGTAGCTGCGCGTATTCAGGTCATCCAGAAAGTATTCACCGACATGCTCAAACTCCAGCATGCTGGTGAGTCCGGCAACCGCATCCGGTTTGTAGATCAGGCGCAGGTTAGCGGTGGTATTCGGTGCTTCGGCCTGTTCGTTATCGCCATACACCGCATCATTGTGATATTCATGCGTCGAATAACTGTAGGCAATCCGCGTCGAAAACTGCCTATTGATGATATTCAACAGGCTCAGCTCTATACCGCGATGACTGGTCTCGCCACCATTCACATAGTAGCGATCACCATTCGCATTTTCTCTGCGCACAATCGTGTCATCGATACTCATGAAATAAAGCGCGGCTTCAAACTGGGCAGCCGCTGATACGCGTTTATATCCCAGTTCGATCGTATCGCTGATTTCCGGATCGAGGCTGAAGCTAATATTATCGGTACTTAGCGAATACAGTCTGGTCGCCTGCGGAATACGGAATCCATTGGCATAGCGGATATAGGTATTCTGGCTGCTATCGATGCGGTAAGACAGGCTCAGCTTGGGGCTGAGATGATTAAAATCAGGATCATTGTCACTGGCGGGGCGTGAATAGCTGGAGCTGGCATACTGCCCGTCGGCCAGGTTATTGGTGTAATCGTAGGAATTGCTGTCGTAACGCAGTCCGGCGCTAAACTGCAGCTTTTCGTTGATATCATGCTCCGCTCGCAGATAAGGTGCCAGCGCCAGATAATCAACATCGTAATCATAGATATCACCGGCAGGAACCGAAGACCCGAAACCGGTCGGCACATAATTGAATAACTGTCGATACTGCTGGCTCGACTGAGTAATCTCCAGATCGGTTCCAGCTATCCAGCGCGTACTGCCCTGATCGATATTTGCCTTGAACAGTAGCCCCAGAGTTTGTTGCTGACTATCGTTATGCGGCAGGTTTCTTTCCCAGGTGGCGGTATATTGATTACGGTTGCTGCGCAGATAGACAATGGTACTCAGCTGCGTGTCATCGTTGAGTTCATGCATCCATTCCGTACTAACCCGGGCGAAATCGAACTCGCGCTTGATCTCCAGACCGGAATCCAGTGCCGTCTGAATATCTCCGGCCGATGTCGGGTCACTCTCCAGCGCATCCAGTCCAATGATGCTACCAGACATTTCCGCTTCTGTAGTATTCGCAGAAAAGATGGTTTTAAACGCATTCTGGTCATCCAGCGTATAAAAATGTGTGATGTTCAATTCGCTACGATCGGAAGCGGAATGATCACGCCAGCCATCGCTGGTGCTCTGCGAAATTTCAAGGCCAAGACTGGATTGCTCGCTGGTTTTAAACCCACTACTCAGGCCCAACTTGTAAAAACCATCGCTACCCGCGTCGGCCTTAAGCGTATGCCCTTCGTTCATCGAAGGATCGTTTGAGATAACATTAATAGTCGCTGCAATCGAATCCGATCCATACAGTTCGGTACCGGCGCCTTTTAACACCTCGGCCGATCCCGCAGAAGTGAAGTTGGTATAGGCCAGTCCATTATGGTTAAAAAAACCGGATGATTGCACCGGAATACCATCCTGTAGAAACAGGTAATACGGACCGGTATTGGATGGCATCCGGATGCTGGTGATATGACCCAGAGTGGAGCCAGTCTGGGTGACCCGGACCCCGGCGATCGAATTGAACAGATCCTTCTGATAGGCCGGTGCATCCAGCGCAATCTCTTCTGCACTTTTAACCCCGACACTGGCGGGCACTTCCAGCGTTTCCTGTGCCTCACGGGTCGCGGTGACACTGATGGTGCTGAGCTGATCCGGAGGACTGGTGTCTGCGTGGGTAAAAACGGGAAATAAAAAAGTAATAGAGATAGAGAGTAGTTTTAATTTTGGGAACTGCACGGTTAGCCTCATTTGTTATTATTAAAAAATTTAGCTAGAGTCTATTCAGGCAGTTTTTTTGCGGAAGTGACAAATTGTCGCAGCCTAAAGTCTGATGAATCCCCTTTAGAGCTATCCAGATGAGTCTAGATCAGTGATAGTAATGAGCGGAAAACCCTCACCTGACTGTAGTGCAGTAGATCAGTACAGGAGCGGTTATCAAGGAAGTCAGAACCTGAGCTGGAGATGTGGCACAGGGGCAGATATTTGGTCCTCGATAATCGCTCCTGCATTATTCTCGGGCACTGTTCCTGACGTGGCTCTACCTCCTCCATCCCTGGAGTCGTACCAACGGGCGTACTGCCCTGGTGCAATATCTGCATTTACTACTCCCCTTTAACTTATGTCTCGTTTACGGACCTAACGATGGAATCCAGCTTTACCGAAGGTAACACCTGCATAAGCCGCACGTTCTGCTCGCTGGACAAGGGTTGTTCCCAACAACCCATTTGCATTTCCACCTTCCCTGGCGGTCATACCGGATCGAGTCCAGTATGACAACATTCATTTTAAATCCTGTACCTGTATGACGACATTATTATGAATCAGATTGTTTTATACCGAACAGGCCTTAACCCCGGTCATAAAGTACCCGAGTATTGATTGCCACCCGATTAACCCTTTGCCCTGTATTCGCTGGTTTCAATCAGCCCGCCAAATATGGCAACAATGTCAGGATCGAACTTAGTCCCTGTTTCCTGATGGATAATCGCCATAATATGCCCATGTGATTTGGGCTGATGATAGGAACGTGTCATCGCCATCGCATCATAGGCATCAGCAATACTGATGATGCGTGCCAAAATCGAAATATCATCACCGACCTGCCCCGCAGGATAACCGGAACCATCATAATGTTCGTGATGGCAACGGATCACTTCAGCCGCCTGTTTTGCCCCCGTAAGCTCAATCGCCTGTATGATCTCGGCACCAATGCGTGGATGCTCCCGCATTACTTCCCACTCGGCTTCATCAAACGAACCCGGCTTGAGTAACACCGGATCAGGAATGCCTATCTTGCCAATGTCGTGAAACGAGGCTGCGATCTTGAGGATAACGATTTCATCATCCGTCAATCCACAGGCCTGCCCCAGTTCTTCAGACAGATAACGAACCCGCTCTGAATGAAGCTGCGTCATAGGATCACGATACCCCAGCGCAACTGTAAGTGCTTTGGTGTAATTACATAGCATCTTATACATTGGATCTTCTGACTGCATGCTCAAACCCGCCTGGTGCTTTCCTCAGCCAGACGATTCTGGCTCAGGGATTAATGAAGCTCAATATACCTCTGGCCCATTAATTAAAGCCATACAGTCACAAGTATAGTCGGTCGTTCCAACTTCGTTGCTACGGGTGAAGATATAAAGTTAAAACGGCAACAACGCTGGATAAGACACATGACGAGTGCTTCATCGCAAGCTACACCCGCATAATCCGCACGACCTGCTCGCTGGACAAGGGTTGCTCCCAACAACCCATTTGCATTTCCACCTTCCCTGGCGGTCATACTGGATCGAGTCCAGTATGACGACAACTGAGAATTCGTCATTCCAGCGCACGACTGAAGGGACTCAGGAGGTAGAGCGAAGCATGGAAGCCAGAGCCGAGGCTGGAGGAGTGGCACAGGGAGGTGCCGTTTACGGACCTAACGATGGAATCCAGTGCCGGAACCGTGAAATTTCGGGGGGTGTTATTTATGTCTAGACTCCATCCTCAAGTCCGTAAATGGCGCTAGTCTTTCTGGACTCCAGATCGAGTCTGGAGTGACGACGGTTTGGTTTTTTGAGGTTTGTCCTTTTTGTCGTCATACCAGCGCATGCTGGAGGAGTGGCACAGGGAGATGCCGTTTACGCACCTAACGATGGAATCCAGTGTCGGGGCCGTGAAATTTCGGGGGTGTTATTTATGTCAAGACCCCATCCTCAAGCCCGTAAATGGCGCTAGTCTTTCTGGACTCCAGATCGAGCCTGGAGTGACGACGGTTTGGTTTTTTGAGGTTTGTCCTTTTTGTCGTCATACCAGCGCATGCTGGAATCCAGTGCCGGAACCGTGAAATTTCGGGGGGGTGTTATTTATGTCTAGACTCCATCCTCAAGCCCGTAAATGGCGCTAGTCTTTCTGGACTCCAGATCGAGCCAGTAGTGACGACGGTTTGGTTTTTTGAGGCTTGTTCTTTTTGTCGTCATTCCAGCGCATTCTGGAGAAGTGGCGCAGGGAGGTGCCGTTTACGGACCTTACGATGGAATCCAGTTTCACCGAAGTAAACACCCGCATAATCCGCACGACCTGCTCGCTGGACAAAGGTTGTTCCCAACAACCCATTTGCATTTCCACCTTCCCTGGCGGTCATACTGGATCGAGTCCAGTATGACGACAACTGAGAATTCGTCATTCCAGCGCACGACTGAAGGGACTCAGGAGGTAGAGCGAAGCATGGAAGCCAGAGCCGAGGCTGGAGGAGTGGCACAGGGAGGCGCCGATTACGGACCTTACGATGGAATCCAGTTTCACCGAAGTAAACACCCGCATAATCCGCACGACCTGCTCGCTGGACAAAGGTTGTTCCCAACAACCCATTTGCATTTCCACCTTCCCTGGCGGTCATACTGGATCGAGTCCAGTATGACGACAACTGAGAATTCGTCATTCCAGCGCATGCTGGAATCCAGGCGGCACAGGTGCTATTCAACGCATAAACTCGGTTGGCTTCTCAATCTCATAAAAACCTTCGATGATGGTGTCTATCTTGCCCTGTATCAGCTCTCGCGCATCATTCAGTCCGCGATTGTAATAATACGGGCCGACTTCTTTGCTAAAGAAATCGAGTAGAAACTCCGCATCAAACTGGGCCATGTCCTGATCCAGCTCGGCTTCAAAATAGCGTTGAATCTTTCCCACCAGGATCTCTTTTTCGGCTTTGCTAAATTCGATGTCCGACAAGGTCATGCTCCTTAACTTTCAGTAAACGATAGTGCGAACCATACCCTGAATCGCAGCGGATAGAAAAACATATCCAGCAAAATCCGCCTACAGGATGATGACAGGCTCTCCAGCGGCCTTCATTTCCCGCAGATCCCAACCCTATAAGTTTCAGCCAGACGCGAAAACTGCAATAAGATTATCGGTTTTCGGTATTTCTGCCTGCTCTACGCGGGTGCTATGTTGGAATAGCCAGTTACCCGCCGGAACGGTTATTGGCTAGCCCCCGCAGACTCAGGGGTACTATGATTCACTATCCAAACACTATAAACCCCGTCGGGAGATCACCACACCATGACCGTAATCCATCAAGATGACCTGATCGACAGCGTTGCAGATGCGCTGCAATTCATATCCTATTACCACCCTGCTGACTTTGTGAAGGCGGTCAACGAAGCCTACGAAAAAGAACAGTCACAGGCTGCGAAAGACGCGATGGCACAGATCCTGATCAACTCGCGTATGAGCGCCGAAGGCCATCGCCCGCTGTGTCAGGACACCGGCATCGTCACCGTGTTCATCCGCATCGGCATGGACATCCAGTGGGACGCTGAGATGAGCGTGGAAGACATGATTAATGAAGGCGTGCGCCGCGCCTATAACCACCCCGACAACCTGCTGCGCGCCTCGATCCTGGCAGACCCGGCTGGCAAGCGCATCAATACCAAAGATAACACCCCGGCAGTGATTCACATGACCGTCGTGCCCGGCGATGAAGTCGATGTACGGGTGGCGGCCAAGGGCGGCGGCTCGGAAAACAAATCAAAGATGGTGATGCTGAATCCGTCCGACAGCATTGTCGACTGGGTGCTGAAAACAGTACCGACCATGGGTGCGGGCTGGTGTCCGCCCGGTATGCTCGGCCTCGGCATCGGTGGTACCGCCGAAAAAGCGGCGGTGATGGCGAAAGAATCGCTGATGGACCCGATCGATATCCATCAGCTGAAAGCACGCGGCGCGAAAACCCGTATCGAAGAGCTACGTCTGGAACTGTATAAAAAGGTCAACGATCTGGGCATCGGTGCGCAGGGTCTGGGCGGCCTCACCACCGTGCTGGATATCAAGATTCTGGATTACCCGACCCACGCCGCTTCACTGCCGGTATGCATGATCCCCAACTGTGCGGCTACTCGTCACGCCCACTTTACCCTGACCGGCAACGGCCCCGTGTTACAGACGCCACCATCGCTGGATGACTGGCCCAAACTCACCTTCGAGGTCGGCCCGACCACGCGCCGGGTCAATCTGGACACGGTCACCCAGCAGGATGTCGAGAGCTGGAACAGCGGCGAAACCATATTGCTGAGCGGCAAGATGCTGACTGGACGGGATGCCGTGCATAAGAAACTATGCGCTATGCTGGATGCGGGCGAACCGCTGCCGGTCGATCTGAAAGGCCGTTTCATCTACTACGTCGGCCCGGTCGATCCGGTACGTGACGAAGTCGTCGGCCCTGCCGGTCCCACCACCGCCACCCGGATGGATAAATTCACCCGTCAGGTGCTGGAGAGTACCGGCCTGATGGGCATGATCGGAAAGGCCGAGCGCGGACCGGCGGCAATCGAAGCGATCAAGGACAATAAATCGGTGTACCTGATGGCCGTCGGCGGCGCTGCCTATCTGGTGTCGAAGGCGATCAAGTCTTCACGCACGGTAGCCTTCCCCGAACTCGGGATGGAAGCCATCTACGAATTCGACGTGCAGGATATGCCGGTTACGGTCGCGGTCGATAGTCGTGGTGAATCGGCCCATATCACCGGCCCGGCGGAATGGAAAAAGCGCATCGCCAGCTCCAAAGAAGTCACGTTCAAAAAGTAAGCCCGTAACACGCTTCAGTGTTCCAGCCCGCAATAGCGGGCTGGATTACTGCGCGACCCTGCCCCGCTTTTGCTTCAGCACTATGATTTCAGCGTCAGGCTGATTAAAATACAGCTCACTCCAGCAACAAAAGACCAACGTGGGCGACACCAGCAACAATTTATCGACTAACGATGCACAGCGCTGCACGCACGCCATGCGCGATCTGCTGCCCAGCGCAAAGCGCGAGGCATTTGCATGAGCTTCTGCCATTATTACGATAACGCGCAGTGCCGCTCCTGCGAACTGATCGAGCAACCCTACCCGCAACAGCTGCAGCACAAGAACGACACGCTGCATCAAATCCTCGACCCGTTCCAGCCGACCACATGGCTTACTCCCGTTTCCGGCGCAACCACCGGCTTCCGCAATAAAGCCAAGATGGTCGCCTCGCCTTCCGCGAGCGGTGTCGTGCTCGGTCTAAGCGCCGGGCGCAGCCTGACCGCCTGCCCGCTCTACGACAGCCACATGCAAAAGATTCTGCAACAGCTGCAGGGCTGGCTCCGGACAATTGGGGTCAAAGCGTATAACGTCAAGCGCAAAAGCGGCGAACTCAAATACGTATTACTCACCCGCAGCAGCCATGATAACGCGATGATGCTACGGTTTGTGCTGCGCTCAACGGCCCTCATCAGCAAACTGCAGCAGGGGCTCGACAGCCTGCTCAAAATCGCCCCGCTGATCCAGGTCGTCAGCGTGAATATCCAGCCCGTGCACATGGCCATCCTCGAAGGCGATGAAGAAACCTTCCTCACCCGCCAAACCCGCCTCGAAGAACGGCTGAATAACGTACCGCTATTTATCCGCCCCAAAAGCTTCTTCCAGACCAATCCCGAAGTCGCCGCCAGGCTGTATAAAACGGCAGCAGAGTGGGTAGACCAGAGTCAGGCCACACAGGTGATGGATCTGTTCTGTGGCGTCGGTGGCTTTGCGCTGCATGTGGCAAAGCCCGGACGCACCGTCATCGGCATCGAGATCGAACCGGAAGCGATCGCCTGCGCGCAGGAATCCGCCCGACTCAGCGGCATCGACGGACTCCGCTTTCAGGCACTGGATGCAAACCACTACAGCGCCCACACCCCGACCGCCCCAGACGTACTAATCGTCAACCCACCGCGCAGAGGGCTGGGAGCCGAGCTGTGCGACTGGGTGGAAGCGACGGGTCCGGCGCAGGTGGTTTATTCCAGCTGTAATGCATTGAGTCTGGCAAAGGATCTGGCCTTGCTTCCGTCCTATCAGGTGGATAGAGTACAGCTGTTTGATATGTTTCCGCATACGCGGCATTTTGAGACGCTGGTTTTGCTGGTTCGGGAGTAGGTTGATTTATTGGGTGAATCAGACGTGCATTAAAGCAGCGTCCTTATTTTTCCGGATTAAAGCTACAATTTGCCGGACTTACCGAGGTCAGGGGGAAGTCTTTTCATAACCCCCGCTAGAAATGCTATATAATTGTTCCTTAAGGGTTTTTTCAGCTCTGATAAATTTAATCCCAGCGCCTTTGCTATTCGATTAGTATTCGGTAGCGAGAATTCAAATCAAAGAAGTAGAGGCACTCGGCTTAGTACCCCTTAACTGATTTCTAATTAAACCGTTAGTGTTTAAAACCACGATCATAACATTTCTAGGGAACTTTTTATCTTCTGCAACTTTCCTTTTTATTTATAAAGTTAGCCATATCAATAAACAATTCATGCACATCAGTATAAGGATTTAGATAGCAGGGAGAAGATTTTCCATTTTCAGCGGTGTCAATTGCGTTTCTTTTTACTTTTTCTGCGTTTTTCAGTGCAGTAGGAACATCATCTTTTAATGAATCAAACAAATAAATAAACCCCTTATCATAATTTTTCATTCCTTTCTTTTTGAGTAGTGCTTTTAGCTGGCTTCTATTGAGCAAATCATCACACGACTCGTAACTAGTAGTACTATATTTTAAATGCAGTAACAACCATATCTCAAAGCAAACAT
>JACNJF010000002.1 GCA_014382695.1 Gammaproteobacteria bacterium
TTGCATATTCTGGCCCATTCCGATCACTGATTCTGGTTTAAACCGATCATCCATTCTGGTTTTATTCGATCACTGATTCTGTTTTTATCCGATCATTTTTTCCGGATTTCCAGAATCGGTGATCAGATAAAACCAGAATCCATCCTAACGCGTTGATTTCACTTAAATACTGCTACTCTCCCTGCCTTTTTTCAGGCGGGAAATGTGCAGTGGCTAAAAAGAGGTTAACAATGCGTAAAATAAGAGACATTCTGCGGCTTCGTCATGAAGTCGGACTCAGCTACCGCGACATCGCCAATGCACTGAATATTGGCTATGGCACGGTCGTTGATTATCTGGCACGAGCAGCCCTCGCCGGACTCGGCTGGCCGATCCCTGAGGAACTCGGTGAACGGGAGCTGGGTCGGTTACTGTTCCCGACACAGGCGGTGACCGGGCAGCGTCGATTTGTAGAGCCTGACTTCCTTTCCTTGCGCGAGGAACTCAAGGATAAAGGCATCACCAAGCTATTACTCTGGCAGGAATACCGTCAGCAACATCCCGACAACGGCTATAGCTATGCCCAGTTCTGTCACCGCTTTAAGGAATGGCTGGCACGTCAGAAACGTTCCATGCGCCAAATACACCTGGCCGGTGAGAAACTGTTTGTCGATTACTGCGGGCCGACCCTGCCGGTGGTGAATCCGGATAGCGGTGAAATCCGTTTTGCCCAGGTCTTTGTCGCCGTGCTGGGGGCGTCCAATTACACCTTTGCCTGTGCCAGCTGGACGCAGAAACAGGTCGACTGGTTAAAGGCGCATGTCAGGGCCTTTGAGTTTTTTGGTGGCGTCCCTGAGATCGTAGTCCCAGACAACCTGAAAGCGGCAGTACGCAAGACACACCGCTATGAACCGGATATCAATCCGTCCTATCAACAGCTCGCGGCTCATTATCAAACCGTGATCCTGCCGGCACGCCCTTATAAACCGAAGGATAAAGCCAAAGCCGAGGTCGCGGTACAGATCGTAGAACGCTGGATTATGGCCAGACTCCGTCATCAGACCTTCTTTACCCTGGCTTCACTCAACCAGGCCATAGCGAGTCTGCTGGAAGATCTCAATCAGCGTCCGTTTAAAAAACTACCCGGATCACGTCAGAGTCAGTTCCTACAACTCGATCAACCGGCTCTGCGCCCTTTACCAGCACACCCCTACCAGTACACCGACATCAAACAGGCGAGGGTACACATTGATTACCATGTGGAGTATGACCGGCATTATTACTCGGTGCCGCATCATCTGGTCAAACAGGCGGTCGAAGTGCAGGCCAGCGAGAGTGCGCTGTCAATTTATTATCAGGGTCAAAGACTCGCGACGCATGTGCGCAGTTACCGTCAGGGCGCACACACGACCCTGGCCGAACACATGCCGCAGTCACACCGTAGCCTGCATGAATGGTCACCCGAACGTTTGCTCAGCTGGGCCAGCGATATCGGATCGCAAACCCGTGCAGTCGTGAACCTGTTACTGGCTCGCAATAAGCACCAGGAGCAGAACTACCGTAGCATTCTGGGGCTCCTTGCGCTGGCCAAAAAATACGATCGTGAGCGGCTTAACAACGCCTGCGGTCGCGCATTACTGATCAACTCACCGAACCGTCAAAGCGTTGAATCCATTCTCAAGCAGGGACTCGATCAGGTCGCTATGGAAGCACCGGAGAAGGCCACCCAGCAGGAACTCAATCTCGATCATCACGAAAATGTTCGTGGTGCAGAATATTACAATTAATCTCACAAAGAGGAAAAACGATGTTTAACAACCAGACCTTACAAACCCTCCGCAGCCTTAAACTCACCGGTATGGCGGATGGACTGGAACAGCAGATTGCCCAGCCGTCGACCCATCAAGAACTGGGCTTCGAAGAGCGACTGGCCTTACTGGTAGACCGCGAAAGCACCCATCGGCATAACAATAAAATTACACGCTTACTGAAGGCCGCCAGGCTCAAGTTACAGGCCTATCCAGAAGATATTGATTACAGTCATGCGCGTGGATTACAAAAAAGCCAGTTTGCAGATTTACTCAGTAGTCACTGGGTGCACCAGCACCAGAATGTGCTCATCACCGGCCCTACGGGCTGCGGCAAAACCTACCTCGGTTGCGTCCTCGCGACACAGGCTTGCCGACACGGCTTCTCGGTGCGCTACTTCCGCACCTCGCGGTTGCTGGAAATGCTGAGTGTGGCACATGGTGATGGGCGTTTTCCAAAGCTGATACAGCAGCTGGCAAAGACCGATGTCCTGATACTGGATGACTGGGGGCTGGAAAAAATGACCCTCGCCCAGCGCAATGATGTACTCGAAATCATGGAAGACCGGCATGGTCTGAAATCAACCCTGATCACCAGCCAGTTGCCGATCGATCAATGGCATAAGGCGATCGGTGATGCCACCCTGGCAGATGCCATTCTGGACCGTTTATTACACAACAGTCACCAGCTCAAACTAAGAGGAGAATCGATGCGCAAAATATTAAGCAAAATGACTGATTCCGATCACTCACAGTGATAATATCCAGGTCTTCGCGTCAGGTGGTTCAGGTGATCGAATAAAACCAGAATAGGTGATCGGATTCGCCAGAATACGCAC
>JACNJF010000049.1:0-5458 GCA_014382695.1 Gammaproteobacteria bacterium
GTGGATGGGATTGGTTTCAGCTTTTTCAGCGCTCAGGATGTGGTGCGCCATCCCTTGGTACAAAGTATCGTTAGAGCCTACGAGGCTTATGAACAAACATTGCATAAAGATTGATCTGCAAAACGACCTTGAACTGCCCCGTATCCCTGATTTAACCCAGATGACAGACTGGGTCAGAGCGTCTTTACAGCAGGATTACGAGCAGCTCGAACAAACCATTCGGATTGTCGATCAGGCCGAAAGTCATCAACTCAACAAGGCGTTTCGCCACATCGATAAACCAACCAATGTGCTGTCCTTTCCGGCTGATGAGTCTGACTATCTGGAGTACGACCACCTCGGTGATCTGGTGATCTGTGCGTCAGTGGTCGAGGACGAAGCGGTGCAACAGCAAAAAGATCCTGTTGCGCACTGGGCCCATATGGTGGTGCATGGCATGTTGCACTTACAGGGCTATGATCATATTTCCGACCAGGACGCAGAGCAGATGGAATCACTTGAGATTGAAATCCTGGCCAGGCTGGGTCACACTAATCCATACTGATGTTGATGTTTTATATCAATAAAGTCATTTTCCATTTAAACGTTGTGATGCGCCCCATGCTTGGGTCCAGTTCGGCGTTTAGATTAATAAACGGCTTAAGAGGGTAACTAATGGCTGAGGCTGACACGAGTGGGACGACAAGAGGGCTGATTGAGCGCGTCATGAGCGCATTCAACGGTGACCCGCAAAATCAGGAGCAGCTGATTGAGTTGCTTAAAACCTTTCACGCAAATCAGCTGTTTGGTGCCGATGAGTTGTACATGATGGAAGGCGTATTGCAGGTATCCGATATGCAGGTGCGCGATATCATGATTCCTCGCGGTCGTATGACGGTACTCGAATACAACAGTACCTACGCACAGATCATTGAGAGAATAACCCAGTCCGGGCACTCCCGCTTTCCGGTCATCGATGATGATAAGGATGATGTTGTCGGTGTGCTGCTGGCAAAGGATCTGCTGCAACTGTCACTAAGCCCTGATGCGCCGTTTGAGATCAATGATTATACCCGTCCGGCGATCTTCATACCGGAGAGCAAACGCCTGAGTGTGCTGCTCAAGGAGTTTCGGGTTAATCGCAGTCATATGGCCATGATTGTGGATGAATATGGAGGTGTGTCCGGTCTGGTCACGATCGAGGATGTGCTGGAGCAGATCGTTGGCAAAATCGATGATGAGCATGATAATGAAGACGAAGTGGATATACGCCAGCATGGCTCCAATCGCTTCAGTTTTCGGGCTTTGACTCCGCTCGACGATTTTAATGAATACTTTCATACCTGCTATGCAAACGATGATGTGGAAACGATCGGCGGCTATCTGCTACGCCACATCGGTCATATGCCGGCTCGTGGTGAAAGTTTTGAGCTGGAAAATCTCACCTTCCGCGTGCTGAGCGCCGACAGTCGTCAGGTACATCTGTATCAGGTGATTGATAACAATATCGAAACCACACAGATAAAAGTCTAGTCCATGCTGTTGCAGAGTCTGACTGCGTTTCTAGCCGGGGCTCTGATGCCGCTGGCGTTTGCACCTTTTTCGATCTGGCCACTGGTGCTACTTTCGCCCGCGCTACTGATCTATCAGCTGAACTTTATCCGCCTCCCGAAACAGGCTTTTGTGCTGGGCTGTATCTATGGTCTCGGTTATTTCGGCTTTGGCGTAAGCTGGATCTATAACAGTCTGCATGTGTTCGGGCATGCACCACCGTTGCTCGCGGCTGCGCTAACCGGTTTGATGATTGTTACGCTGTCGTGCTTTATCGGCGCCGCCGTTTATGCGTATAAGGCCTTGCAGCAGCGTTATCGACATCCGCTAGTGCTGTGGTCTTTGCCCCTGATCTGGTTCTGTGCCGAATGGCTCAAAGGCTGGGTGTTAACCGGCTTTCCATGGCTCAGCGTCGGTTACGCGCATATCAATTCCCCGCTGTCCGGTTTTGCGCCGCTGATCGGCGTGTATGGCTTAAGCGCGCTGTCGATCCTGATTTCGCTGTGGCTGGTTAACTGGAAAAATACTCGCAAAGTCATCAATCCGCTCGCCATTGTAGGGCTGGGGCTGGCCGGATATGCGTTGCAGTGGATCAACTGGACCGAGCCGTTCGCAGAACCGGTTTCGGTCACTATGGTGCAGGGTAATATCGCGCAGGAAATGAAATGGCGTCAATCCGAGCGTGACAGGATTATAAGTACCTACTGGGATGCCACCCGCCAGAGTTTTGCCAGTGATTTGATTGTGTGGCCGGAAGCCGCAATACCGGGGCGTTCCAGCGACCTGCAGCAGTCGCTGCTGTCACCGTTGGCGCAACAGCTGAAGCTTAATAATAGCCATCTGTTAACCGGTATTCTCTATTCAGAGCCCGGCAAGAGAGCCTATTACAACAGTATGCTGTTGCTGGGTGAGCAGCAGGCGGTGTATCACAAGCGCCATCTGGTACCGTTTGGTGAGTATTATCCGTTCCGCTCGATCCTGTCCTTCATGCAAAGTTATATCAGAATCCCGATGTCGGATATGACTGCCGGGCCTGCAGCGCAGCCATTGATGACGATCAATGGGGTCAGGCTGGGTGTTTCGATCTGCTTCGAAGATGTCTTCAGTCGTGATATCAATCTCGATCTGCCTGCGGCCAATATGCTGGTGAATACCAGCAACGATGCCTGGTTTGGTGATTCTCTGGCACCGCATCAGCATCTGCAGATCGCACAGATGCGTTCGCTCGAAACCGGTCGTCCGATGGTGCGCTCTACCAATACGGGGCAGAGTGCCTTTATCGATCATACGGGGCAGGTGATAGACGCTACCGATCAGTTCAAAGCACAGACCTTAACCACAAAACTACAGGGCAGGACGGGTTCGACACCGTTTCTGCTGTTTGCCCGCCTGCAGCCCTGGCTTTCATTGCTGATTTTACTGCTGGGTCTGTATCTGCTGGTTTTTCAGCGGTCGGCTGAAGCCGAGCCGGTATAAAGCGCAGGCATCGCTTTATGTCCAGAGCGGTCTGGAGTATCCTCTTATTTTTTTTAATAGCCTCATACTGATTAATCATGGATCAACATTACGACCCGAAAACCTGTGAATCGAATGCTCAGCAGCTGTGGAATGAGCAACAAACTTTTGTTGTCAGCGAGCAGCCGGATAAGGAGAAGTACTATTGCCTGTCGATGTTTCCATATCCCAGTGGCAAGCTGCATATGGGGCATGTCAGAAATTACACCATCGGTGATGTGATCAGCCGCTATCAGCGCATGCTGGGCAAGAATGTGATGCAGCCGATGGGCTGGGATGCGTTCGGCCTGCCGGCTGAAAATGCGGCGATCAAGCATCATGTGGCACCGGCTAAATGGACCTACGAAAACATCGATTATATGCGCCAGCAGCTGCAGTCGCTGGGACTCGGCTATGACTGGAGTCGTGAACTGGCGACCTGCCATCCTGAGTATTACCGCTGGGAGCAGTGGTTTTTCACGCGCCTGATGGAAAAGGGGATTGCCTATAAAAAAACCGCACCGGTGAACTGGTGTCCGCATGATCAGACCGTACTGGCGAACGAACAGGTGGTGGATGGTTGCTGCTGGCGCTGTGACACCCGGGTTGAACGGCGCGAAATATCACAGTGGTTTCTGAAGATTACCGATTATGCCGAGCAACTGCTGGCCGATCTGGATGCAGTCGAATGGCCGGAAAAAGTGGTCACCATGCAGCGCAACTGGATCGGCCGTTCGGAAGGGATGGAAGTCGATTTTTCGGTGCCGGGCCATGATCCGCTAAGAGTCTACACGACGCGCCCCGATACCCTGTACGGCGCGACCTTCATGGCGATTGCGGCGGAACATCCACTTTCCCTGCAGGCGGCAAAAGATAATGCTGAGTTAGCCGCATTCATCGAAGACTGTAAAAAAACCAATACCGCAGAAGCCGAGCTGGAAAAAATGGAAAAGCTTGGCTTTCCCCTTGGGTTGCATGCGATCAATCCGGTGAATGGTGCAGAAACTCCGATCTGGGTCGCCAACTTTGTGCTGATGGGTTATGGCACCGGAGCGATCATGTCGGTCCCCGCACATGATCAGCGCGACTGGGAGTTTGCACACAAATATGGCATTCCGATTCGCCAGGTGGTGAAAGCTATTGACGGTAGTAAGGTCGATCTCAAGAAAGAAGCTTTTGTGGTCAAGGATGGGGTCAGCTGTAATTCGGGTTCACTCGATGGACTGGACTTTAAAACCGCTTTCGATACGGTTGCTAACGAGCTGGAAGCTCAGGGTAAAGGCGAGCGTAAGGTCAATTTTCGCCTGCGTGACTGGGGTGTTTCACGTCAACGTTACTGGGGCGCACCGATCCCGGTAATCAACTGTGACAGTTGTGGTGCAGTGCCAGTTCCGGCCAAAGACTTGCCGGTGGTGCTGCCAGAAGATGTCGAATTTGATGGCGTTGGTTCACCGATCAAGAAAATGGATTCCTTCAAACAGACAGTCTGTCCGAGCTGTGGTAATCCGGCTGAGCGCGAAACCGATACCTTCGATACCTTCATGGAGTCGTCGTGGTATTACGGGCGCTACGCCTGTCGTGACCAGCAGGAAGCCATGCTGGATGAGCGTGCCGATTACTGGACGCCGGTGGATCAGTATATCGGTGGCATTGAACATGCGATTCTGCATCTGCTGTATGCCCGCTTTTTTCACAAGCTGCTACGCGATGAAGGACTGGTACATTCGGATGAGCCGTTTAAGAATCTGTTAACCCAGGGCATGGTGCTGAAAGATGGCAGCAAGATGTCCAAGTCCAAAGGCAATACGGTGGATCCGCAGGAACTGATCGATCGCTATGGTGCGGATACTGTACGCCTGTTTATCATGTTTGCGGCACCGCCAGAACAGTCGCTGGAATGGTCGGATGCTGGAGTGGAAGGGGCGCACCGTTATCTGAAAAGATTATGGAAAGCGGTACATGAACATGTTGATGCCGGCCGCCAGCTGGTTGCACTGGATGTTGCATCCCTTGATGCCGAGCAGAACGCGATGCGTTTTAAGCTGCACGAAACCCTGAAAAAGGTCGAGGATGACTATGCGCGTCGACTCACCTTCAACACCGCGATTGCAGCGAATATGGAACTGTTGAATCACCTCGGCAAGTTTACCGATAACTCCGATCAGGCATATACGATCCGTCAGGATGTACTGGAAAGTATCGTGCTGATGCTGGCACCGATCATTCCGCATCTGTCGCATCAATTGTGGCAGGAGTTGGGTCACGACAGCCTGATTCTTGATGTTGCCTTTCCTGCGTATGATGAGTCTGCTCTGGTGCAGGATACGATCGACATGGTGATTTCGGTGAATGGCAAGGTGCGAGGTATGATGCAGGTGAGCGCGGATGCGGATAAAGCGACCTGCGAACAGCTCGCGCTGGCGAATGAAAATGC
>JACNJF010000049.1:6040-10414 GCA_014382695.1 Gammaproteobacteria bacterium
CTCTGGTGAGCAGTATGCTGGCCCGCCTGAGTCATTAGGGCTTGCCAAAAAGTTGCGGCTGATGCAGGATACTGCGTCCGGATTTAGCACAAAATTTAAGTTTAAACGGTCATGACCCAGGCAGAAAAAAAACACAATCAGTCAAAAATAAACCCGCTAATATGGGTTGCTATTGCCGTTTTTGGATTGATTTTATTCATTTTTCTGGGTTCTGATCGTGGTGGTTTGAAAAGTGGTAGCATAGAGTCCACCGAAACACGTCCGGCTGTCAGTTCAGATTCACCAAACAGCAGGGAAGGACAGATTCAACGCGAAGCTAGCGTTCCGCCCGGGGTGCAGGCGCGTGAACTGATCGGCAGCATACGCAAAAAGGGTAAGCCCTATCCGCTGGAAAACGTGATGACGCAGGCAGCCTCATTTGTGTCGGAAGGTAACCTGGCCGATGCGCATCTGGCTTACTTCTTTGCCGCGCGCGAAGGGAATGTTAAAGCCATGATGACACTGGCCGAAATGAGTGATCCTACGTTGTTTCAGTCGGAGAATAATCTGCTCGATAAGGCCGATGCTCTGCAGGCTTACAAGTGGTATAAGCGCGCTATCAACAGTGGATTTGAACCCGCCCGAGCCAGACTTGATAATCTTTATCGATGGGCTGAAGCTGAAGCCAGATTTGGTAATGCTGAAGCCAGTCAGTTACTTCTAAATTTTAAATAACTGGATTTTCGTATGCATGCCCCATTTCGCTATTTACTGTTAATCCTGTTCCTGCTGGTTTCAGTGCATGCCCATGCGATGGAAAAACCACTGCTGATGGATGGCAAGAAGACCCTGTTTCAGCGCGTATTAAGTATTCCTGATTCTCGCCTGTATGCTGAACCCGATGCGCAGTCCAGTGCTGAAGAGATCATCCCTTTTAGTGTGTTTTATGTATACCAGCGAAAAGCAGACTGGTTACAGGTAGGCAATGACAGTTTTGGTAAGATAATCGGCTGGATACCGCAGCGCCAGACCATCGTGTGGAATCAGGCGTTAACCGTTTCCTTCAAAGATCCGCAGGATACCCAACGTGTTTTGATGTTCCGTGATCGCCAGGCGCTGCAAAAACTGGTGAGTGATAATGATCAGGAAGCCTATGCCAGCCTGTATCAGAAAGTCGTCAGCGATGAAGTGATCAAGAATAATCCAGTGGTCGCGATACAGCCGGAAGGGCATATCGATATCCGCAATAATTTTTATCTGGTACCGATCAAGCAGCATCTGGATGTGTATCTGGGTAACGAGCAGGCGCGTCTGCTCGAAATCGCCAGTGTTCCTCTGGAGTCGGGTCAAAAGGTTGCGCCACCAGCGCCTGCATCCAATCCAGCCGACTCGGTCGTCAGTGAACAGCGTCCGCGTCAGTATCGTAGCGGTATTCACTTCGTGATCGATTCAACCGTTTCGATGGGGCCTTATATTGACCGTACCCGGGAAGCGGTGCGTAAAGTGTATGGTTCTATTGCCCGTCAGGGGCTGAATAATCAGGTCAATTTCGGCCTGACCGCTTTTCGTGACAATATCGAGCTGGTGCCTGAGCTCGATTACCTGACCCGAACCTTTGTTAACCTGGAGCAGGGAGCAGATTCGAGCGAATTTTTTTCACGCGTGAATACGTTGGAGCCTTCATCCGTTTCCAGTCGGGATTACCGTGAAGATGCCTATGCCGGTATCAAGGCCGCGATCGATAATTCCAACTGGAATGACTTTGACGCGCGTTATGTGGTACTGATTACCGATGCCGGTCCGCGCGAAAGCGATGATGTTTATGGCAAAACCCGTTTAAGTGCGACTGCTTTACGCCAGCTCGCGTATGACAAGGGTATTTCGATCTGGGTGTTACACCTGCGTTCCGATTCACCGGTTGCCAACCATGAACGCGCCGAAGCCCTGTATAAAAAACTATCCTACTATCCCGGCATCGGAGATTTTTACTACGGTGTCGAGTTAGGCAAGGTCGATGAGTTTGGTAATGTTCTGGAAGTGCTGGCTAATCAGATTACCCAGCAGGTGATGGCAACTATTAATGGTGTGCTCCCGATCCCTATTCCTGATCAGCCCGAACCGCAAAAAGTGGTAACCGCAGCACCCAAAACGGAAGCGCCGAAATCTCAGCTGGCGCAGTTACAGACACGCGTGGCGCGCCTGGGTAACGCGTTAAGGTTACGTTATCTACAGAAAGAAGCCGGCGAGCCTATCCCCAAGGTGTTTAATGCGTGGATGGTCGATCGAGATTTTAGTAATCCGCAGAAATCGCTGGTGGATATCCGGGTGCTGCTGACCAGAGATCAGCTGTCGGATCTGAAGAGCGTGATGCAGCAGGTGCTAGATCTGGCCGAAGAGGGTGTGCTGACGCCATCCGGTTTCCTGAATGACCTGAAAAGCCTGGCCGCTTCGGTGAGCCGTGACCCTTCATCGGTTGCCTCGAATATCTCGTCTGAAGGCGGGAATCTGGCCGATCTGGGTTATATGCGTGAATATATCGATGATCTACCCTACACCGGCGAAGTGATGAATCTGAGTCTGGCCAGTTGGGAAGAGTGGTCGGCCAAGGAACAGATCGAGTTTATGCACCGCCTTGAAGGCAAGATTAACTATTATCAGGCCCTGCACGATCATACCGATTTATGGGTTACCCCCGGTGGTGGCTCGGTTAATGGTAACTCGATGTTTCCAGTCGTGCTCGACCTGTTGCCTTAATCGGCTGCTCCCCTGATCCCCTGATTTTTTATTCATGTCTGTTATCTATTCACTCAAAAATGTAGTGAAATCGCGTTTGGTTGATGGCGCCGGTTTCCGCCTGCGAATTCCTTCGGTTGAAATTCGAGCGCAGGAAAGCATTGCTCTGGTAGGTCATAGTGGCTGTGGTAAAAGCACCCTGCTGGATATGCTGGCGCTGGCATTACATCCGGATGCCGCGGATGAGTTCAGCCTCACGGTGGGTGATAATGAAGTTCATCAGATCGATGCGCTATGGCACAAGAAAAAGCAGAATGTGCTGGCTAAAATTCGCAAACAGCATATCGGCTATGTGTTGCAGCAGGGTGGTTTGCTGCCATACCTGACGGTGCGCGAAAATATTGATTTGCCGCGTATGTTAATGAACCTGCCGGAAGATGACTCAACCCGTTCGATTGCGCGCGTGATGGGCATACATCGCCAGCTGGATAAATTACCCGGCCTGCTCTCCGCTGGAGAACGGCAGCGTGTCGCATTTACCCGTGCACTGTCACATCGACCGGCCATTCTACTGGCGGATGAACCGACTGCTTCACTCGATCCGATTACCGCACGCAAGATTATGGCGGTGGTGATGGAGCTGGTAAAAGGCCTCAAGATTACCATGATTACCGCCAGCCATGACTGGGCTCATGTTTACAAGATGGATTTACGCTCCCTGCATCAGCAGGCAGAAGTGCTCGAAAACGGTAATGTTTATCAATCCACCTTTCGTGATTAGAGACGATCAAGCGTGACTCAATTTAGCAAGATCATCAGTCTGAGTTTCCGCGATTACAGCCATGAGTGGAGAATGTCCGGTTGTTTCGTGCTGGCACTGGCATCGGTACTGGCACCGATGATGATACTGTTTGGGCTAAAATTCGGTATCGTTACTTCGATGATCAATGAACTGATTGAAAACCCCTCAAACCGCGAAATTCGTGCGGTGGGCAGTGGCCAGTATGATCAGGCCTGGTTCGATCGATATGCGCAACGTGAAGATGTCATGTTTTTGATTCCAAAAACCCGTTCGCTGGCGTCAACCATCCAGATTAACAGTAAAACGGCCAATCGTATTCTTTCCACCGAGCTACTCGCGACCGCCGAAAACGACCCATTGCTGAAAGACTATCTGCGCAAGCCAACGGGGTTTCAGCAGGTGGTACTGACCGACGGCATCGCGAGTAAACTGAATATTCAGCCGGGAGAAGTCGTGGATGGCAGTCTGGTCCGGCAGTTCCGTGGAAAACGTGAGCGCGTGCATCTCGATCTGACGGTAATCGATATTGTGCCTGCGGATGTGATGAGTCGCGCGGTGGCTTTTGTCAGTCTGGACTTATTGCTTGCAACCGAAAGCTTCAAGGATGGGCGTGCTGTTCCAGTGTTAAAATGGAGTGGCAGTGATGATGCGCAACAGGCGCGCGAATACCCCTCTTTTCGAATGTATGCGCGGGCTATCGGTGATGTGGAGAATCTGGTGCACGTGCTGGAACAGGATGGAGTCGAGGTAAAGGCGAATATCGCCGAGATCAAAACAGTTCAGTCGATCGACCAGAATCTGAGTATTATCTTCTGGATTATTGCCTGTGTGGGGGCGGTTGGCTTTTCATTTTCACTCGG
>JACNJF010000049.1:11238-12771 GCA_014382695.1 Gammaproteobacteria bacterium
TTCGGATTTACACGTCTCAGGATGGAAGCCTGGTAGGAAAGCAGCTTAATGGATTAAAAGCAGATATTGAGACCCTCAGTCATATACGATTTGAGGGTTTTTCTTTTTCTGGCCCCTAAAAAATATCGCAACCGCGTAATCCCCCCACCTAATTCCCCCATCTAACCCTCTGGTTCAGCTGCCAGCCCGCGATGACTTGTGTTAGCATTATTGATTTGCTCAAGTCCTGTTTATGCTGCCAGATTCTTTAAAATCTTCACCCCGATCGATCTACCTGCTTTCCAGTGATGAGCCTCTTTTGATCAGAGATTGGCTGGATGCTGCGCGCAAAACCCTGCGAGAATCCGGGTTTGAAGAAATTCTCAGTCATCAGGTGGAATCAGGTTTTGACTGGGATGGTTTGCTGCAGGAAAGTCAGAGTCTTTCCCTGTTCAGTGAAAAAAAGTGCCATATCATTCAATTTTCCTCCAGTCGACCTGGACAGGTCGGTGCGCGCTATATTGCCTCGCTGTGTGAGGCGGGTCTTGACGATACTGTTGTGATACTGGTCATGCCAAAACTTGACATGGCTTCGAGGAATAGCGCATGGGTGAAAAAAATCATGCAGTACGGTGAGCATTGTGAACTGGCTTCGATCTATGCTAATAAGCTGAGCGCATGGGTGAGTCAACGCGCCTCCGCTAAAGGGCTTGTGCTGGATGAACAGTCGGTCATGTGCCTCGCTGATTTTACCGAAGGTAATCTCCTGGCAACCGATCAGGAGCTGGAAAAACTGGTGCTGACGTTCGGCGCAGGAGCGCGCCTGAATCTTCAGCAGGTGAGTGACAGTATTTCGCGGAGTGCTAGATATACCCACTTTTTACTGGTCGACGCCTGCCTCGCCGGGAACTCCAGGCGTGCGGTTAAAATATTGCAGGGATTACAGCTGGAAGGCATTCAGCCGATCCAGATTCAGTACATTCTGCAGACGACTCTCGAACAGTTGCTGGAGTTGAAAAGTGCGCAGCAACAGCAGCGGTTAAATGCCGGCCTATGGAAAACTATGCGCATATGGCAGGGCAAACAGGCGTTGTTCAGTCGGGCTTTGGCGCGCTTTTCGTATCGTCAGATAGAGCGATTTATTCAAAGCTGTGCTAAATTAGACCGCATTAATAAAGGTCAGCAACAGCCTCTATATGTTGATGCCGACTGGCTGGCTGTTAAGCAGCTGGTTTATGCTTTTTCTGGACTTCCTGAAATAGCAGAATCACCGATTAATAAAGTTTAGGTAAGATTAGTTATGAATGCAGTTATCGATCAGCAAACTCTCGAACAGTATATGCAAAAGCTTGGCGAGCAGGCACGTGCGGCTTCCGTGATACTGGCCAATGCTGAACCGGCGAAAAAAAATCAGGCATTACAGGCTATTGCGGATGCGTTGTTGGCGCAACGTGATGCAATTAAACAGGCCAATAACAGGGATCTGGAACAGGGCCGTCAGGCCGGACTGGATGCTGCGATGCTGGATCGGCTGGCGCTGAATGATGAGCGCAT
>JACNJF010000168.1 GCA_014382695.1 Gammaproteobacteria bacterium
TGGCAGTTACGGCACTCACGGGAATCGGTTTTCTTCATCGCATTCCAGACGTTACGCGCCAGTCTGAGACGATGTTCATCAAATTTTTCAGGGGTATCTACGGTCCCCAGCAGTTTGTGGTAGATTTCATTACTGGCCTGTATTTTACGGATGATTTTATGCACCCAGGGCCTTGGTACATGGCAGTCAGGACAACTCGCCTTAACTCCACTGCGGTTCGCATCGTGTACGGTTCCGGTATACTCGACATAAACATTTTCCTCCATTTCATGACAGGAAATACAGAATTTTTCGGTGTTGGTAATTTCCATCCCCCAGTTAAATCCACCCCAAAGCATGACACCGATGATCATGAATAAAACCGCACTGCCCAGGGTCGCACCCATGATGACTTTACGCGCAAATAGACTTTTGAACAGGGACTGTTGATGCATCAGTTTTCTCTCAAATATGAAATTTTACTGGATTTTATATGAACTGGACGTTTTGATTTTAAAAAAAATGGGCATGGTTTTAAATCCATGCCCACTCTTTATTTCCATACTGTGATATGGAGCCAGCGATTAAGTTACGTGGTTTACACGGTTGTAAACATTGAACTTACCGGTTGGTGCATACAGACCTTTGATACGAGCTTTCTCTTTCAGAGTTTTCGCATCAAAAATTACGATTTCACCATTTGGCTTCTTGCTATCAGCACGATTCCAGATTGAGGTCCAGACTTCTGAACCATCGTGATTAAATTCGATATGAACCGCAACATAACCTGTTTCGGTAGTCAGACGAATTGTTTTGACGATCTCACGAGTTTTCTTGTCGATAACCTGAATAGACTGCTGAACTTCTGGCTCTGGATGCAGGGTTTGATCTGCCCATACATAGTCAGACTTAGGATGTGTACGCAGGAATACGCCAGCGCCATCGGTCTCAACTTCGTAACAGATTTTCCATGCCTGATCCGGATGACCTTTTGGATCATTACCCCATACAGTGACCTTGCCCACACCCAGGTGAGTGGTGCCACCAACAGGTCCGCATTTGGCATCATTCCAGTTAGCGCCAGGGCCAGGATGTGGCTTCTTGTCAACATCGATCATGGCTTCCAGCTTACGTTCAACCGTATCCACTACAACCATCTTATCGGAAGCATTCGCAGCGATCTGGAAGTAACGCCCAGTTGGATCGAAGAAACCGTCATGCAGGAACTTGGCGGAATCGATCTTGGTCATTTTCAGATTATCGATGTCGCTATAATCAACCTGCCACATCTGGCCCAGCTCTTTCATCGATACCAGCCAGGTTGGTGCCTTAGGAGTATCGTAAACCGCAGCAACACGTGACTCATTGACGTATTCACCGTCTATGTTAACACCACGGGCAGAAACGACTTTCAGAGGCTCCATTGTTTCAGCGTCAAGAATAACGAAGTGAGGCGGCCAGTAGCCACCACCGATAACATATTTACCATCGCCGGATACCGCTACGTCGCGCGCATCATAAGCAACCTGAGTTTGTGCAACCTTCATCTTATCCGGAGTCTGCCACAGATCGACCTTGGTCATCATGCCGTCACGACCCATAACATACCAGAAGCGTCCAAGATCCTTGGCGTGCAGAACTTCATGATGCTCAACCGCTTTCAGTACGTGTACTGCGTAACCGGTCGAGATATGAGCAACGACTTCTTTTCTATCACCATCGATAACCGCTATCTTGCCTACGTCACGCTCGATAACCAGAAAGAAATTCTGCCAGTTACGATCATGCTTGGGCTTGGTTGGATAGTCTTTCGGCTCTACGAATACGGTATGACGCTCTTTCATCAGCGCCAGAGACATTTCAGGCGGAACAGGTGGCTCCAGCTGAATGTACTTGGCCATCGAGGTAATCTCTTCTTTTGACATAATGTCATTGAAGTTATTCATACCGCCTTCTGTACCATAGGTAATGATTTTTTCCAGACGCTCCTGACCCAGCTTGAGGGTACCGCCAGTCTTGACCGTACCATCTTTCATTTTCTCTGTAGTTTTCGGCTCCAGGCTTTTACCTGTGGCACCTTTTCTCAGAGTACCGTGACAACCCGCGCAACGCTGGAAATATATGGTTTTACTGGCCTCAAACTCGGCTTCAGTCATGGTTGGTCCTGCAGCCTGTACCGCAACACTGGCACTAGTCAGTGCGATTCCGACCGCAACTGTTAGCACACTGGCATTGGTAGCAGTGCGTAGACGTGAATAAACATTCCTTAACATTTTTTATTACCTCTAATAAGTTGATTATCGAGGTGAATTTAGCGCCGATTATCTTAATGGAACATTGATACTTATCAATTGGTTCATTGCAACATGGCGTTATATTGACTTACGTCAATTAGTTAGCATAAATTTCCAGGAACTGTTTTTTCTGGTATGCCAGTAATTGCAGAAATGTAATGCTTTAACTCGAGAATGGGTCATCAACACTTTGCATTCTGATATTTTTTAATTTTTATTTCACCTGCAGACGAGAATCAACTATGCGTAACACTATCCAGACTTTTGGGCTATCCCTGTTTATCGTGCTAGCCTTTATTGTGATCGGAGTCGGTTTCATGTTCGGACTCGACAATCCAGTGCCCTGGATTATGATCGCCGTATTGATTGCCATTCCTTTTTTACACAAACGCATCACTGCACGTAAATACATCGCCTGGGATGATAAATTAAGCGTTGGCATAGCGATCATTGACGACGATCATAAAAAACTCATCAGCCTGATCAACAATCTGCAAACCGCCGTGCTTTATCCTACCGGTGAAACCTATGAGCGTCAGGCCCTGAAAGAGGTTGTTGACTATACGGTTTACCACTTTAAACGGGAAGAAGAGCTGATGGAGAAATTTGCTTACCCCGATTTTGAGGCGCACAAAAAAACACACCATGAAATGATTTTAAAAGTCAGTGAGTTTATGGATGCCTATGAAAAAAGTCGTGATGACACGATCAATGAGCTGACCCTTTTCCTGAAAACCTGGCTGATCAAACACATCGCCGGTACCGATCAACAATACAGTACGTTCCTGATACAGAAAGGCGCAAAATAAACTGACCTCGTTTGACTTCGGCTCTAGATCCGGCATTTAAATCACAAGATCTAGAGCCTCACTTCCCTCCGATACTACGTTTGCACCAGCTCGGATGACTCTCAACTGTAAAAAACGGCTATAACCTGAAACTCTGAGCGCATTAATCTAGCGCCACAGTTTTGCTTTTTTCCGACGCCTTATGATACGGCGTGATAGCAATTCGTTGTGGCATATCGCTAACACCGATCTCGGCATCGCTAAGATAACAACCCGGATCTTCGGCCCAGGGATTACCGGTTAACTGCCAGGCGCGGGTGCGCGAATTTCCACCACAGATATGCAGGGAATTACACTCGGCACAACGCCCCTGCACCGGCCGTTTTTTCTGTTTTAATCCAGCCATCAGTGAGTCCGAAGTATCCTGCCAGATCTCTGAGAATGGCCTTTGCTTGACACTACCAAGAGTATAATCCCACCACATGGTGTCAGGATGCACATTGCCCAGATTATCTATATTGGCAATGTTAATCCCTGAGGAGTTACCACCCCAGCGTTCCAGTTTCTGGGTCAATGCCGGCACATGCTGCGGAATATGCTGTTGCGCCCAGTGCAACAGATAGACCCCATCGGCATCGTTATTTCCAGTCACAAACTCACGTTTTTTTCCGCTCTGCACATCGGCCCAGCAGGTGGCAAATAGCAGGTCCATTGCGTTTCGCGTCATCTGATAATGCAGATCACTGGCCCGGTTTTTATTGCCGCGCCCAGCGTAATTCAGATGCGACAGATAAAACTTGTCGATGTTTTCATCTTCCATCAACTGCAATAACTGAGGAAGGTCCTGTGCGTTATCCTGCGTCAGGGTAAACCGCAGGCCTATTTTCAGATTGGCATCACGGCATAAGCGCAGGCCGCGCAGCGCTTCATCATAGGCACCTATTTTCTGGCGGAAACGATCATGGGTTGAGCGGGTGCCATCGATGCTGATTCCGACATAGTCGTAATCGACCTGTTTGATTTTATCGATGTTATCGGCATCAATCAGGGTGCCGTTTGAGGACAGCCCGACATAAAACCCCATCGCTTTGGCGCGATGTGAGATTTCAAAAATATCGTGGCGCATCAATGGCTCACCACCAGACAGGATCAGGACTTTAGTGCCCGAAGCCTGCAGATCATCCATCACTTCGAATACTTTTTCGGTGGATAGCTCTCCCGGAAAATCTTTATCCGTGGATGTCGCGTAGCAATGTTTGCAGGTCAAGTTACAGCGCCGGATCAGGTTCCAGATCACCACCGGCCCGGTCATATTAGCGATCGGTGCAGAGCGTCTTTCGCTCGAAGTGCTATTTTGTAGCGCATGTAGATATCGACTTAAACGAAACATAGTGATCTCTCAATTGGCGAGGCGAAGCCCCGTTTTCTTTAACACGGCGGTGCTGAATAACACCTTATGCTGAAAATTATATGGCGATAGTTTTTGCTGCATGATGGCCAGCTTGTGCATGACCTGATCTCTATCGGCACCATGAATCATTGCAAAAAGATTGTACGACCAGTGCGGAGGATGGCGCGGGCGCTGATAACAATGGCTGACAAAATCCATCGAACCGATCAGCTCGCCAATTTCCTGTACCATTTCATCCGGCACATCCCACACCGTCATCCCATTGCCGCGTAGACCCAGCTTATAGTGATTTGGCACCAGACCGATACGCCGGATAGTACCATTATCCAGCATCGATTGCAGACGCTGCATCACGTCTGTACTACTCATATCGAGCAGCCTTGCCAGCTGCTCATAAGGCCTGGAGATCAGGGTTAGACCGGCCTGCGTTGCAGCGATAAGCTTTCGATCCCGCACATCAGGAACGGTTGTGGGGTTTCTGCTTAAACCGGCTGAAAGCCATGAGTCATTCAACGGCACAGTGTCTACCTCGCCACTGGCTCCCAGACTGAGTTGCAGACCCACATAAAACTCCTGCTGTTTGGGGCAGTTATAAACCGGCAGGCCACTGCGTAGCTCTATATCCTGAATCACATCAGCGATACCCTGCTGCGTTTCGGTGGCCACAACAAACCACATATTCAGCTTATGTTCGCGCTGGTAGTTATGCGCCACTTCAGCATAACTGTTAACCAGTTTGGCGACTTTATCGAAGCGATACTCCGGCACCGCCAGCGCCGCCAGCGTCAGACCGCCTCCCATCTGTTTAGCATCATAAAGGGGGCCAAAGCGACTCAGCCAGCCCTGATTCAGCATGGTGCTGATACTCGAAATAATGCTGGCCTCGTCACTGCCGAGCAGCGCAGCAACCTCAGCATAGGGTTGCTCCACCAGTGGAAACCCGCCCTGAAACCGATTAATCAGCGCAATCGACAGCGCATCCTGCAGACTCACGCCAGATCCTGTTTAGACAGGGACTTTTCAACTCCTGCCGGATGCTTACTCTGGTAGCAGGCGCCGCGTTGTTTAAAACAACGCGAACTGAATAGTATTTCGTGTTTGATCTCTTCCAGTCCACACTGCCGCACCAGTAGTTCAGTTTTCTGCACTACCTCTGCGCGGTTTAAGCCATGCACCATGGTAAACAGATTGTAGGACCAGTCGGGTAACTGGCGAGGACGTCGATAGCACAGGGTAACGAATGGAAACTGCCCCATACACTGCCCCAGCGCCTGCACCTGATCATCGGCTATATCCCAGACCACCATGCCATTCGCACGATACCCCAGTTTGCGGTGGCGAACGACGACTCCAAAGCGTTTGATGTCGCCCTGTTGCTGTAATTGTTGCAGGCCTTCGATCACCTCTTTTTCGCTATAACCGATCTGGAGCGCGATGGCCTCGTAAGGCCTGGCAACCAGCGGCAGCCCCTGTTCGATCGCAGCGATCAGCGCATGCTTTAAAACGGGATCAAACACCTTCATGTCCATTTCAAATCAAACCCCAGATCAATAAAAAAATCTTCCTGCATCGGCAGACTCATCACACTATAGTCACATTGCTTTTCAATATCGGCCAGTACCTGTTGCAGATGCGCATCATCGCGCGCGGTTAACACAAACCACAGATTAAAACGATGATCACGCTGATAGTTATGGTTCACTTCGGTGTAATCGGTAACGATCTGCGCAACCCGTTCCAGCTCATTCGGCGGAATCGCCATCGCCGCCAGCGTACTCACCCCAATTCGGTTCGGTCTGAACACCGGGCCAACTCGACTGATAACACCGAGCTGCTGCAGGCGTTCAAAGGCGCTGATGACGGTAACTTCATCGGTCTTCAACTGGGCGGCTATTTTAGCGAAAGGTCTTTCCGCAAATGGAAAGTCATGCTGGAAATCATTCAACAGATGCTTTTCCAGCTCACTGAAAACCAATGGTGACTCGTCTGACAGCGCATTTATCATGATCAAAGCCCTGTGCGGTGTGCACGTGCACTCAGAAAAATACCGCTCGGCGTATCGGCTTCAACGGTCGAGGTAATCGTGATGTCACGGGTGTTGTAGACCAGCACCCTGTTTTCATCTCGTACCGACACCCAGACTTCTTCCCCGCGCGGCTCAAACTCCATATGCAATACACCCTTGCCCGGCTTTAGCTGCCTGACAATCTGCAGGCTCTGCGAATCGATCACCTGCACCGTATCATTATCCGGCACCGCAAAGTTGACCCAGATATAACGTCCATCCGGTCGCGCCATCACAAACACCGGTTGGCCATGCACCGGGATGCGCCCCGCTTCGGTCCAGTCCAGGGTATTGATCACCAGTACTTCATGCAGGCCGACAGCTGGTACAAATGCATAGTTGCCGGCGATCGCCCAGCCTTCCAGATGCGGCATCTTGTAAACCGGTAACTTTTGCTGGCCTTTGCCGTAATCGGGCAAAATTCTGCGTATCCCCTTATCCGGGTTCCACAAATCCAGCAGCGCCATGCCATCTTCACCAAACAGCCCGGCGATATAAAAGCGGCCATCCGGTGTAATCAGAGCGTCGTAGGGATTACGTCCGATATCGGTGAATTTGCGGATCAGCGGCTTGCTGGTATCGGTCATATCGGCGATCCAGATTTCTCCAGCATCCCACAGGCTGAAGACGAATTTATTATCCGGTGCATCGACCAGACCGATCACCTTGGAAAGCACCTTATTGGGGCCATACTCGGCCGGAATATCGAACACCAGATCGAGTGTCTGAGCATCGAAGATACGTACCCCGCCCGGCTTGTAATTGGAAACCGCAATCAGCTTTCCATCCTGCGAGATAGCGCCACCGATACTGTTACCGGACTGGAGTACGCGTTTCACCAGCGTTCTGGTTAACAGATCAATCTTGCTCAAACCGCCATCGCGACCAAAGATATACGCATAGCGCGCATCGCGTGAATACACCGCAGAGGCATGCGACAGATCACCCAGACCGGTGATCGTTCCAAGACTGGAATTGCCAGTCGTTTCAATCACCTTAACGCTGCCGGTGGCACGCTCAATGATAATACCCAGATCACCGGTAGCACGCGGCACTACGGTTTCAGCCTGAGCAACCAGGGCAAAAGAAATAAAAGTTAACACAAGTAACCACTTCATTGCGGATCTCCCTGCAACAGGATCTGAGCCAGCCAGCTGGCTTCAGTGGGATTGATCAGGCCACGCCAGGGCGGCATCGCCGTACCTGGACGACCATCCAAGATAGTCTGCGCCAGAAAAAATGCGGGTTTACCCTGCAGATTTTCCGGCAACAGTGCGGGGCCCAGGCCGCCCTTCATGGTCAGCCCATGACAGGAGCCGCAATCCTGCTTCAACAGATGCAGCAATTCCTGCTGGCGTTCGGACGGGATTGCATCGCTCTCCAGCGCCAGTAAGGTCCAACTGAAAACCATCAGCAGGCTAAGCAAAAACACTTTCATTAAACTTATTTTCTATCTCAGATTGAGTAATCGTCGCGCTAAACCAGTCCAGTTCTGTCGCCAGCGAAACCACCTGACCAATAATAATCATCACCGGTGCCTGCAATTCAGCCTGCTGCACAGCAGCGGCAAGATCGGCCAGGGTTGAAATAACCCGTTGCTGTCTGCTGGTCGTCGCATCCTGCACCGCCGCCGCCGGAGTGGTCGACGCGAGGCCAGCGTCGATCAATGACTGACAAATCACGTTGAGATTGGCCAGCCCCATGTAGAACACCAGGGTAGACTCTGTATCGGTCAGCTGCTTCCAGTCGATATCGAGTGGATCATTTTCTTTTAGATGGCCAGTCAGGAACTGTACACTACGACTCATGCCGCGATGGGTAAGCGGTATTCCGGCATACGCACTGCAACCTGCTGCTGAAGTGATTCCGGGGACGACTTCGAATTCGATAGCGGCTTTTCTGAGCGCAAGCGCTTCTTCACTGCCGCGTCCGAAGATATAGGGATCACCGCCTTTGAGACGCACAACCTTGCGATTATTACGCGCGGAGTTAATCAGCAGCTGATTGATTTCCTGCTGAGGGACACAGTGATGACCGGATTTTTTACCAACCCTGATGCGACTCACACCAGCAGGAATCATGTCGAGAATATCCTCAGAAACCAGTCGGTCATACAGAACCACGTCGGCTGTTTGCATCAACCGCAGGGCTTTAACCGTCAACAGATCAGGATCGCCAGGGCCTGAACCTACCAGATATACTTTTCCGCTGCCCATCTCTAGCCACCTTTGGGGTTAAATCGATTATGGGCACTCTAGAGCTGAAGCCATAAATTAGCATTGATTATAATCAAGTCAAAAAGACTGAGCATGCCTGCCTTGACTCAGGTCAACTTAAATTGACCCACATCACAAAAAGGACTAACACATCAGCACTGAATCGGTACACTTTAGTTTTTTTAACAAGCTCCAAGGCATTACGTCAATGCCGCTTAACGAGGTTCATCGTGCACAAATTTAGTATCGGTATAATAGGTTTTTTACTCCTGGTGATCGCTCTCGGAGCTTATAAGTTCATCATTCAGGGGAGTGTTACCGAATCTGCGGATGGCCGTCTGAGCATACACATGAGCGCTCCGGAAAGAGATCTGGTGCTGGCTGAGATGAGAGCCTTTCTGGCCAGCGTTCAGCAAATCACCAAAGGTGTCGCTGACAATGATATGCAACGGGTCGCCGAGTATGCACGTAAAGTGGGTAAAGCCGCTCAGGGTGACGTGCCCGGCTCACTGGTTGGAAAGCTGCCGCTACAGTTCAAGAAACTGGGGTTTGACACCCACTCCAAATTTGACCAGCTTGCAATGGATGCCGATGATCTGGGCGATTCCGGTCAGGTATCAACCCAGCTCGCCACCCTGCTGCAGAACTGCGTGGACTGCCATGCCATCTTCCGTATTGAGCTGGAGTAAGCCCGTAAAGATTAAGCAGCCCTGGTCCCATCGATAGCATGATCCAGTTCACAAGTTAATTGTAGATTGAGTCACAACCCCATGAATTGATGGAATTATTTTCCACCTTCATGAGCACCCGCTCATTTTTGTTTTCCCGTTGCCCTACTATCTCAGTCATCACTTCATTCATTCGAGACGTAAGCCAATGAACTTTAAACCTTTACTCAAACTTTTAACTGCAGCCGCTTTATTCAGCAGCTTTTCGGCACATGCCGTACCGATGTATATCGATACCGCTGCCACCGGTTCAAGCAGCCCGGGCGATAGCAAATTTCAGTTTGCTGACACGTTTCTTTTTGGCGGCAGCCTCGGCACCGATACCGATCATCTGACCGGCTTGTTTGACTCGATGACCTTTGGGATCAAAAATAGTGACAACCTGACTACAACTCCCCGCGCCAAAATTGATACCCTACGCCTGGATGGTACGCCACTGAATAATACCTATGGCAGCACTGAGTCGATAGGGAAGCCCGGCACGGACCTCGACCTGTACATAGAGTGGGATAAATCGACCACCCTGCTGGGTGACATCAGTTTCTGGTTCAGCGACCCGAACGACAGCAATTCCGGGGCTGACACCCTGGTCGCCTCGGGTACGATCACCTCACTTTCGGCAACATCATTGTTAGCGGATCTGGACTTTCTGTATGCCGGATTCTGGCTGGATCAGTCGGGTAATAACCTGACTGCAAGCCTGGCCGAGCCTTTTAAAATCGCGATGGGTGTTCAGGCGTACGGCGATTCTGTCGACGTCAAGGCCGTGCCAGAGCCTTCTATTATTGCCCTGTTCAGCATGGGTCTGCTGGGCATGGGAATGGTCAGTCGCAATCGACGCAAGCCCGCATAAGTAAACATCCGCTCAGGACAGGGATGTCTATTCCACGCTTGCCTACAGCAACACACTAACCTTACTCTTTTGCATCTCTATCATCGCCTGTAAGCGCAGGCTCTCAATCACCTGCTCCAGCACCGTGGATTCACTATGGCGCGGATACACCATATAAGCAGGCAGTTTGAACTGCGGGCTGTCCGGCATATGGAACAGCTTGCCGGCCTGAATCAAGGGCTCCGCCATGCGTAATGGGACAAAGCACGAGCCGCCATTACTGATAATAATCTGCACCGCTAACCAGCCGATATTCACCACCTGCGCAGGGCGTTCCAGATCGGGATAACTACTGCTGTGCTGTGCATAAAAAGCGGGCCCCCAGTCGACATAGATATAGTTTTCATCCGGCCAGGGCTTTTGCGGGTCGGTGGTCAGCAATACCAGTGTTTCATCGAATAGTGGTTGCACCTGTATACCGGGGCTGTGTTGCGGGGTATACATCAGCGCCACATCCATGGTGCCCTGTATCACCCGCCGCATCAGATCCGCTTCAAAACCAATCTCACTTCGGATCGAGATATCCGGCGAAGTGCGCCGCATTTCACCCACCCAGCGCGGCAGAAACACTTCCCACAGCGCGATACGCGCACCAATCGTAATACTGGCGCGGTAGCGGCTGGGCAGGCCGACATCGTGACGTGCCTGTTCCAGCGTCAGCACGAAGGTCTTGGCATGATGCATAAAACGCCTGCCCGCCGCCGTCAGCACGGCTCCCGAACGATTGCGCACAAACAGACTGGCACCCAGATAGGCTTCCAGGCCCTGGATGCGACTACTCACGGTAGACTGGGTGACGTGCAGGCGAGAGGCAGCCTCTAGAAAACTGCCATTCGCCGCTACCGCCAGAAAGGTTTTGACCTGATTCATATCCATCCAGTTAATATCGAATATTTCGATATTAATGTCCAATATAAATCGTTTGTCTTATATAAGTTGGACCTTATATAGTTGCCGCATCAGATCAACCTATTGCACGGAGATGAACCCAGCATGATATGTGTCAGTGTTAGTATGAAATATACGCGCGAGCCGCTGAAGCGTACCGCGATCGAGTTAATCCTGGATGCCGATGGTAAGCGTATCGGGCCGCTAGCGACAGACCGTAGCGGCACCGCCTGCTTCGACATGCCGGCCAGCAGTGGCAAGATACTGATTGCCGGGGTCGAGCGTTATCAGGGCCGACTGGATGGAGAGATTGGCATAGAGCTTTACAGCCTCACCGAAACTGGCCCCGGATCAGAAGGTGCCGCCGCCAGTGGCACCCGCGGCAGTAATGCCTATCCGAGCATGACCACCCGCAGTCTGAAGATTGCTGATCAGGAAGTCCTGACCGATAGTGAAGGTTATCTGGTCAACCCGGATGACTGGAGCGAAGCGTTTGTGCGCCAGCTCGCCGCTGTCGAAGACCTCCAGCTGACCAGCGAACACTGGGAGATCATCCGCTTCCAGCGCAACTGGTATGCGAACCATGGCAAGCAGGCCACGGTGCGCGACATGATTAAAAGTTTTCGCGACCTGTGGGACGGGGAACGAGGCAGTAACCGCTACCTGCATCAACTGTTCCCACGTGGCGGCCCGCAGAAACAGGGTAACCGGCTAGCCGGATTATTACGCTCCAAAGGGGAAGTGTAGAAGGTTAACCGTCCTCTACAGATTTCACGCCGCCGCCAGATGCTCCCGGCATATCAGCTGCACTTCGACGCTGGTCAAAGGCTCCTGAGTGAGCTGGCATAAATAGCTGCCATCCTGATTTTGCTGGTTATAGCCACAGCTGCTACAGACGCCGAAAGTCTTCATGTTATTTGAATGCTGTAAGGTGGAGAGCAGTTTTTCCAGCGCATCTTCAATCTCCCGCTGCGCTACCGCGTTCAGCCCGGTACAGCCCTGCACAAACAGCGGACTGGGTATCGAGGCCTGCAACACGGACTGGCCGGCAGCGGTCACCTTCAGATGGGTCACTCTTTTATCATGACTGTCAACATGCTTGCTTAACAGCCCCTTCTTTTCCAGAACCTTCAGGGTTTGCGATACGGTTCCCTTGGTTTGTCCCAGATACTCGGTCGCCGCCATCGGCGTATCCGAATAGCGATTACAGATCGAGAGGTAATGCAGGGCTTCCAGTTGTATCGGTTGCAACCCGAATTCGGCGATACCGCGGCGCGAGTCGTTGCGCAACAGATTACTCAGGCGCTCGATGTAGTCATATATTTTATGTGGATGCATAAAAACTATAGTATCGGATCAATACCATATTGACAAGACCCATTCGCAGGCGCACAATTA
>JACNJF010000035.1:0-42457 GCA_014382695.1 Gammaproteobacteria bacterium
GACAACAGCAGGGTAAGGAGTAAAAAGCTGATCAGTCGCATAAAATTAACCCTGGTTTATTGATTTAGAAGTTGCTGGATGGCCTGTTCCATTTTGGCCTTGTCCTTTTCGCGAAAACCGATGTGCGAGGCATACAGCTTGCCGTCGCGTCCGATCAGATAACTGCTCGGCATGCCGCGCAGATTATAAGCTTTAGCGGACTCACCATCAGCATCGAAGGCGATGGTAAAGTGTGCTTCCAGTTTTTGCAGAAATTCATCCGCCAGCGCACGGTTCTTGTCCAGGTTGACTGCAACCACTTCAAGTCCCTTGTCCTGATAGCGCGCCTGCATCTCGTTCATCCAGGGGAAAGACTGGCGGCATGGTATACACCAGGATGCCCAGAAGTCGAGATACACGACTTTACCCTGTAGTTTAGCAAGATCAAACTCGCCCTGCAGTGCTGGCAGTTTAATCAACGGTGCCTGCGTGACCGCAGCCAATGATAGCTGGCTAAACAAAAGTGCGCCTGCCAGGCAGATAATTTTTAATAATCGCATGCTAATACCCTGTTATTAGTTTTGTAGTGAATGAATGGCAGCTTATGTTAGCAGTCTTAACTAAGCCTTAAGGTTGCTAAAGCTTAAGATGCCTTAAGAAAACCTTAAGTTACGGCATGAATACTCTAGCAGCGGCTTAAGGCTTGCCATCAGAGATATGGGGAGGCAAGCTGTCAGCCAGCGCAGTGCTTATTTTAACCATCCGGTATCTATAGTGAAAATATTATTAGTGGAAGACGATGCATTGCTGGGGGAAGGTTTATTCACCGGTCTGCAACGTATGAAATATGCGGTCGACTGGATAAAGAATGGTGAAACTGCCCTAAGCTCCATGCAGCAGAATGAATACGATGCGGTGATACTGGATATTGGACTGCCGCGCATGAGTGGGCTGGAGGTTCTGAAGCAGGCTCGCAACCGCGGAAATGCCCTGCCGGTATTGATTCTGACCGCACTGGATGCGGTCAGCGATCGTGTCAACGGACTGGATGCGGGGGCGGATGACTATCTGGTCAAACCGTTTGAATTTACTGAGCTGTGCGCGCGCCTGCGTGCCCTGACCCGCCGCACACGCGGGATCAGTGAGCAGAAAATCTGTTTCAAAAACATTGAAATTGATCCGGCGGCGCATAACGTTACTCTGGATGGGCAGGCAATAGAATTATCCAGACGTGAGTTTGCGCTGCTGGAAGAGCTGGTTTCCAGTGCTGGTCGGGTGCTATCGAAAAACTATCTGGAGCAGAAACTGTACAGCTGGGGCGATGAGATTGGCAGTAATACGATCGAGGTACATGTCCATCATCTGCGTAAAAAGTTTGGTGCTGAACTAATCAAAACCTTGCGTGGCGTCGGTTATATCGTGCCCAAATAATGCCCATGTCGATCCGTTATCATCTGATCATCCGTCTGTTTATCGCGTCATTGCTGCTGGTCGGGGCTGCCGCACTGGTTGGTTATAAGGATCTGCAGTACGAATCACGCGAACTGTTTGATGGCCAGTTAGCGCGCTCTGCACGACTCATTCTGAGTATGCTTCAGGCCGATGTGGAGCAGAATAATTTCTCCAGTATCCAGCAGTTTCTGAACCAGAATCAGCTGGCTTCCCCGCTAACAGAGGCTGGCAGTGGCATTGAAGAGCTGGAATCCGGGCATGTTTATGAAACCAAGCTGGGATTTCAGGTATGGGATCATCTGGGCAATCTAATCCTGAAATCTTCGAATGTACCGATTGACCCCATCAGTGAGCTCGCGAATGGCTATAGCGATCGCCATTTTATGCAGCATGACTGGCGTGTTTTCAGTCTGACCAGTCAGGATACGCGCTACCGCTGTATCGCCGCCGAACGCATCGACGTTAGAAACGATCTGATCGGCAAGATCAGCTCTGATCTGCTGACGCTGTTTTTGCTGCTGATCCCGGTACTGTTACTGACGATGTGGATTGCGATCCGACAGGGCCTGAGTTCGCTGCAGAATCTGGCCGCGCAGATTCAGCATCTGGGAGTGGATAAGCTGGATTCCCTGTCTCAGCAAAATGCGCCCGCCGAAATTATCACCATCACCGGTGCGTTGAACCAGTTATTACTGAAGCTAAAAAATGCCCTGGCGCGTGAAAAACGTATCACCTCGGATGCCGCGCATGAGCTAAGAACCCCGCTGGCGGCGGTTAAGCTGCATGCTGAACTGGCCCGCACAGCGCACAATGAGCGTGAGCGCAAAGAATCGATTGCACAGGTATTACTGGGCATAGACCGCACCACCCATCTGGTGGATCAGATTCTGGCACTGGCCAGGCTGGAGCCAGAAAGCTTCAGTCAGCAGCTCAGCCCGGTTAACCTGAGCCGACTGGTAATCGATGAGGTCGCGATGCTGGCACCCCTGGCCTACGCTAAAAATATCGAAATATCGGTTAACGAAGGTGCGGAGCTGAGTATCCTTGCCGAAGATACCTCGTTACGCCTGATGGTTAGAAACCTGATCAATAATGCCATCATTTACACCCAGCCGGGTGGTGAAATCGAAGTCAGTGTTTCGATCCAGGGCGGGGCTCCCTGTCTGATCGTAATGGATAACGGACCGGGTATTGCTGACACCGAAAAAGAGCGTGTGATGGAGCGATTTTATCGAGTTGAAAACCATGCAGCGCCGGGTTGTGGCATCGGTTTGTCGATTGTAATGCGGGTGGTCGAGCTACTCAATGCGCGCCTGAAAATGGAAGATTCGGATAGGCATACGAAAACGGGCTTAAAAGTGATAGTTTGTTTTAAAAATATTCAGCTAGATCAAAGGGATGCATTATTAAGTTAATTGATTAAAATAGGGTTTTACTTTGCCGTGATAATAATCAATTATAAGGACTATTATAAAGAGTAGTTACGAATGAGCATTTCGCCTCCCAGTTATAAACAGAACCGACTAAAACAGTTACGCGCTTTTTGCAAAGCGGTAGAAACCAAAAGTATCTCCAAGGCCGGTGAAGAGCTGTTTCTGTCTCAACCCACCGTTTCACTGCAAATCCGGGCTCTCGAACGCGAGCTGTGTGTGCAGGTATTCGAGCGGCGTGGTCCGGTCATCAACCTGACCCCGGATGGCAAAATTCTGTATGAGTTGTCCAAGCCATTGATCAACGGCATCGATAACCTGTCGCAGAATTTTAACAGCCTGGCCGGCAATTCCGAATCGGGTGAGCTGCATATCACCGCAGGTCATACCGCCTGTATGTACCTGTTACCCAAGTATATCCATCGCTTTAAGGAAGAAAATCCGGGCGTACACGTCAAGCTTTCCAACAATACCGGTAAGGATGGGCGCGTGCTACTGAAGGCGGATAACGTTGATTTCGCGGTGGGCACCGACGCTGCCGAAGGTGACAACATGATATTCGAACCGCTGTTTGAATATGATCCGGTGTTGATTACGCCAATCGATCACCCGCTGGCCGGCAAGGAAAACGTTACCCTGAAGGATATTTCGCCCTATGGACTGATACTGCCACCCCGAGAGTTATCGACCTGGCGCAAGGTCGATCGAATCTTTTCAGAACACGATGTGCCTTATCAGGTATCGATGGAAGTCGGCGGCTGGGAAGTGATCAAGAAGTATGTCGAGGAAGGCATGGGGATTTCGATCGTCAGTTGCCTGTGCCTGACCGGCAAGGAAAATATCTATGCGATTCCGATCCCACAGTATTTCCCCACGCAGGTTTACGGAGCGGTGATTCGTAAAGGCAAATTTCTCACCCCGCAGGCACGCAGTTTTCTGGAGATCCTGTCGCACAATGATTTTGATGAAATCTGCCCGGGTAAGAAAAAATTCATTGCTCGTTGAGCTTTCCAGTATTGCGAAACTCAATATAGTGCATTAACGCTGTAAGCTTACCTGTCGGCACTAATTCCTTTAAACTACGCAACAGAACTCTTATACCAATAAAAGCCCCTGAATATTATGGGTTTATTGTGCAGAAGCACTATTCTGCATGAAATGAAGCTGGCCAGGCACTTTTGATAAAGTGCTATGCCAGATCTTTCAATCCGACAGCCGAACATACAATTACCGAGGTCCTCCATGTTAGAAGCCTATCAACAACACGTAGCAGAACGCGCCAAACAGGGTATTCCACCACTGCCGTTAAATGCAGAACAGGTTGCTGCCCTGGTCGAATTGCTCAAAGCGCCAGCTGCGGGCTCAGAACAGACTCTGGTCGAACTGATCACCGACCGCGTCCCACCCGGTGTGGATGAAGCGGCCTATGTCAAGGCAGGCTTTCTGGCGGCGCTTGCGCGCGGTGAAGCGAACTCTCCACTGATCAACAAGTCCAGAGCGGTAGAGCTGCTGGGTACCATGATGGGTGGTTACAATATTCAGCCACTGGTTGAATTACTGGATGATGCCGAGCTGGGCGCACTGGCGGCAGAACAGCTTAAATATACCCTGCTGATTTTTGATGCCTTCCATGACGTAAATGAAAAAGCCGCTGGTGGAAACCCGCATGCGAAAGCCGTGATGCAATCCTGGGCGGATGCAGACTGGTTTACGCGCAAAAACAAGGTAGGCGATGCGATTAAGCTGACCGTGTTTAAGGTGACCGGCGAAACCAATACCGATGACCTGTCACCAGCGCAGGATGCCTGGTCGCGTCCGGATATTCCGTTACACGCGCTGGCGATGCTGAAAAACCCACGCGATGGGATTCATTCGGCGAATGAACAGATTATTGAGCTAAAGAAAAAAGGTAACCCGGTAGTGTATGTCGGCGATGTGGTCGGTACCGGCTCTTCGCGTAAATCGGCCACCAACTCGGTGCTGTGGGCGACCGGCGATGATATTCCGTTTGTACCTAACAAGCGTCAGGGCGGTGTGGTGCTGGGCAGCAAGATTGCCCCGATCTTTTTTAATACGGTGGAAGATTCCGGTGCACTGCCGATCGAATGTCCGGTCGATAACCTGAACATGGGCGATGTGATTATCCTCAAGCCTTACGAAGGCAAGATTGTTGATGAAGCCGGCAAGGTAATTTCCGAATTTAGTCTGAAAACCGATGTGATTTTTGATGAAGTACAGGCCGGTGGCCGTATTCCTCTGATCATTGGGCGCTCACTCACGGAGCGGGCTCGTGAAAATCTAGGCCTGGGTGCGAGCGATGTGTTCCGTCGTCCGGTAGATCCGAGTGATAGTGGTAAAGGTTTTACCCTGGCACAGAAAATGGTCGGTAAGGCCTGTGGCGTGGCTGGTATCCGCCCCGGCACCTATTGTGAGCCTCGTATGAGTACGGTCGGTTCGCAGGATACGACCGGTCCAATGACACGGGACGAACTCAAAGAGCTGGCCTGTCTGGGCTTTTCTGCGGATCTGGTGATGCAGTCATTCTGCCATACCGCAGCCTATCCGAAACCGGTCGATATCAATACCCAGCACACGCTGCCGGATTTCATCCAGACCCGTGGCGGTGTATCGTTACGCCCTGGCGACGGTATTATCCATTCCTGGCTGAATCGCATGCTACTGCCGGATCAGGTCGGTACCGGTGGTGATTCGCATACCCGTTTTCCACTCGGGATCTCCTTCCCAGCCGGCTCGGGCCTGGTTGCCTTCGGTGCGGCACTGGGTGTTATCCCGCTGGATATGCCGGAGTCGGTGCTGGTCAAGTTCAGCGGTGAAATGCAGCCCGGTATCACCCTGCGTGATCTGGTGAATGCGATTCCCTATGCTGCGCTCAAGCGTGGCCTGCTGACGATCGAAAAGAAAGGCAAAAAGAATATCTATAACGGCCGTATCCTGGAGATTCAGGGTCTGCCGGATCTGAAGGTTGAGCAGGCCTTCGAATTATCCGACGCCTCTGCCGAGCGTTCTGCCGGTGGTTGTACGATTGCACTGTCTGAAGCTTCGGTCGCCGAATATCTGCGCTCCAATATCGTCATGCTACGCTGGATGATCGACAACGGTTATCAGGATGTGCGCACCCTCGAAAGACGTGTACGGGCGATGGAAGAATGGCTCAAAAATCCGAGCCTGCTGCGTGCTGATGAGAATGCCGAATACGCCGAAGTGATTGAAATCAATATGACTGAAATCACCGAGCCGCTGCTGGCCTGTCCGAACGACCCGGATGATGTGAAGCCGTTGTCAGAAGTGGCCGGTCGTAAGATCGATGAAGTCTTTATCGGCTCCTGCATGACCAATGTTGGACATTTCCGTGCTGCGGCCAAACTGCTGGAAATTTCCGGTGGTGTGATTCCGACTCGGCTGTGGGTGGCTCCGCCCACCAAGATGGATGAGCAGCAGTTGATGGAAGAGGGTATCTACAATATCTTTGCGGCATCCGGTGCGCGCACCGAAATGCCGGGCTGTTCGCTGTGCATGGGGAATCAGGCGCGTATTGCGGCCAACTCTACCGCAGTCTCCACCTCGACCCGTAACTTTCCGAACCGTTTAGGTCAGGGCGCCGATGTGTTTCTGTCTTCTGCTGAACTGGCTGCGGTCGCGGCGATTCTGGGCAAGCTGCCAACGGTAGCGGAATACATGGAGTATGCGGGCAAGATCAACAGCATGGCACCGGAAATCTATAAGTACCTGAACTTTGATCAACTGCCGGAATATGTGGCCTCTGCCGAACGTGGCAGAACCATGACCGTTGAAATGAGTTTCTAGCAAACCCTCTGAACCCTGAAGTCTGCAACGCTGGACTTCAGGGTTTTTTCATCTGTGTTCACACACAAACACCGCGCAACAACAAACTGCCAGTGGGCTGAATAAGCCTGTCATTTTTTTAGCAAGCAATCGACTTTTAGTCGCCGATGGTTTAGCGTTTAGCGGACTTAGTAGCTAAAAGATGAACCCATGTCCCGATACAGTAAAAAACCCCTGATCTCCGATCAAACCCGAGACGATGCGATGAAAGTCGCGCGCGCCACGCAAAAGGCAGGACAAACCAAAGAGCAGACCAGACTGATTGCCCAGGGTATTCAGAAGGGCATCGATCACTATAAAAAACAGCAAAAATCGAAAGCCCGAGAGCTCGATAAAAAGCTGAAAAATATTGCATCGAATGCCGGCGATAGCGCAACACTGCAAGAGGGCGCAACGGATACAGTTTACAAAAGCTGCCGCCTGCCCTGGTTCCTGCTGCTATTGTCCTGGGCCGGGTTTGTCTCCTATCTGATTCTGGTTGAGCAGGGACTGTGGTCTTGAACCTGCCCATTCACCCGGTGCTGGTTTCTATTTTTCTGCTGCTGTGCAGTAACGTGTTTATGACCTTTGCCTGGTATGCGCATCTGAAAGAGCTGAATCATAAGCCCTGGATCATCGCCGCGTTGGTCAGCTGGGGTATTGCCTTATTCGAATACCTGTTTCAGGTGCCGGCAAACCGGATTGGTTATAGCGTACTATCGGTTGGTCAGCTGAAGATTATTCAGGAAGTGATTACCCTTTCGGTGTTTGTTCCGTTTTCGGTGATGTATCTGAAGGAACCGCTGAAGCTGGATTATCTATGGGCAGGGCTATGCCTGGTTGGCGCGGTCTATTTCATGTTCCGAAGCAAGTTTTAGGAGCCTGCCGGAATCAACTCAGGAGAAAGTTTTAATGACTATTGTACGTGTCTTACTGCTGTGGATATTGATTGCAGTTTCAGCCGTTAATGCTGAAAAACTGATTATCGGGCCGACTGCACTGGTGGTGATACAGGAAGCCAGTATCAGTTTTAATGCACGGGTCGATACCGGAGCTGGAACGACTTCTATTCATGCCAAAAATATCCAGATTGCAAATGGTATGGTGGACTATACCATCATCAATCAGTCCGGCAGTGAAGCGCGCCTGAGCTCAAGGGTCGTGCGTGAAGGGGTGGTTAAAAACGCCGAAGTGCGTGAGACAAGAGTCTTTGTTTATCTGAATATTCAGCATCAGGGCCAGACTCGGCAAACACTGGTGAACCTGAATGATCGTAGCAAATCCAGCTATAAACTGTTGCTCGGTAGAAACTGGCTGACAGGCAGCTATCTGGTGGATGTCGATAAGGTGGCACAGTAGTAAAACGACACTGAAAAAAAGCCTGCACTTCGGCAGGCTTTTTTATCGGCTTCTGTCAGGCAGGGCTAGAAGCGATGACTCCAGTTAATCTCTAGTTCCCACTGTTCCATTTGTACTGAACCCGTCTGGCCCGCGGTAAAAGGGGAGCTACCATCTATTTCTTCATTCAGCGCCAGGGTAAAGGCAAGGTTGAACGCGCTTTGCTGACTATACTGGTAGCTGGAACCCAGGCTCAGATGGTTACGAATGGTAGCGGGTGCCAGTACGTTGAACAGCGCCTGGGTTCCCTTGAATAATGCGCTCGCGTGGCTGTAACCTGCACGTAGAGTCAAGCGGTCATCGAACGCCCACTGCACGCCCAGTTTGATGATATCCATATCCTGCCAGCCAAAGCCCAGTCCGCCATCGGCACCCAGAAAATCGCTGGGGCCAGTAAGGGGTAAGGCATTCGAGTTTGCCAGTGAGTTAATTTCGCCATAATTAATACGCTGATAGTCCAGCACCAGGCTGACTTGTGGTGAAATGCCATACACCAGTCCAACGACCCAGGTGGATGGGGTATCGAAGTCACCCTGTTCTGCGAATAAGCCCGCGTATTTATCAAACTTACCCATGTATAAGCGGCTTTGATAAGATACGCCTAGTGACAGCTGCTGGTTCATTTTACCCAGCCAGCCCAGTCGAACACCGTAACCCCAGGCCGTATCGACACCGTTGTTGGAAACTTTTGCCGGGTTGGTACTTAAGCCTGCAAAAGGTTCCAGGCCGGTCGCTTCGAAGCGTTGTACCGCAATAATCGGCATCACTCCAAACCAGTTATTCTGCGCGACTTCCAGCGCATAGGTTACACCGACAAACAGCTGTTCAAAATTTACCCCGGTGGGTGAAGTTGCAGGGCTTGAATTTGGGTTTGCCGGATTATAAAAGTTTGCAAACACGGCACTATCATACTCGGTGTTCATGCCCCCGTTTCCCCCTACAGAAACGCCCAGCGTACTGGACTCTGTGAGCGGCCTGTTCCAGCCAAAGTGAGGGATTAAAAACAGGTCATTCTCACTGATATAATCTCCAGCAGTAACAAAGGGAGCACCTGGAGAGGCATTGTCATCGGCGGTATACCCTCTTTTCGAAGGGCTGAATAAGGCTGCACCCGCATCCCAGCGGTGACCAACCACAGCCATACCGGCCGGATTCGTAGCTGCCGCCATACTATCCTGCGGCAGGGCCACGCCGGCCCCGACCATGCCCTTATTAATAGTGCCAAAGCCAGTCGGAGAATAGCCATTGGTAGCGAATGCAGATTGAGTGAATGAGCCAGCCAGTAACAGGCAGGCAACTATACCAGTGTATTTTTGCATGATTATTATCGTCCTTAAAGATGAAAGTTATTTTAGTTACTGCGGCGTATTGTTATGGATGTAAAATTGATTTAACGCAGTCAGTTTTATACCGGCAGTTATTATTATAGGGCTCTAGAAAGAGTAACAAGTCTGGAGGCTTAGCAAAGCCAGGGTAATAAATCGGGCATAATGTTATACCAGATAAAAGGTGCTCGCAATGTTGCTCCAGCAGGAAAACATGAAATAGGCTTTTGGCAGGAGCCACTTTGGCGCTAATATCGGCGTATAAGGAACTTATTCTGGAGCTAAAGATGAAGCGAATGATGGTTTATGGACTGGTCTTTTCGAGTGTCATGGGCTGTTCTAATCAACAGGTTTACAACGCTATTCAGGAAAACCGCAAGGTGGAGTGCATGAAATTACCTGTACCGGAATACGAGGAATGTATGCAGGACTATTCCCGCCCCTATGATGAATATGAGCAGGAACGTAAAAAATTAAAGCAACAACGTTATTAACCCGTTCAGGAGAGACGACATGCCGTATGTGAATATAAAGGTAACCAGAGAAGGTTTAAGCAGTGAAAAAAAAGCAGAGCTGATTAAAGGTGTAACAGAGTTATTAAGAACAACGCTGGGTAAAAACCCGGCCACGACGGTGGTCGTGATCGATGAGGTGGATACCGATAACTGGGGCATCGGTGGTGAGCAGGTGACGGAATTGCGTAAAAGGCAGTAACACTCGGGAAGCTGGCGACGTAGAGTCAGCAGCTTCCCGAGAGCGATCAGGAATCGATTACTTGCCCAGAATATCGAGCAGCTCAACCTCAAAAATCAAAGTTGAATTTGCCGGAATAGTGCTGACTGCTCTGGAACCATAAGCCAGATCAGGCGGAATGAAAAAGCGATATTTCGACCCGGTTGTCATCAGCTGTAAACCTTCGGTCCAGCCACTAATGACACCGTTCAGCGGAAACTCAGCGGGCGTTCCGCGCTTATAACTACTGTCAAACTCATTGCCATTGATCAGGGTGCCGGCATAATGTACTTTGACCTTGTCGGTGGCGGCAGGTTTACTACCGTTGCCTTCTGACAGAACCAGATATTGCAGGCCACTGGCTAAGGTGACGACACCCGGATTGGAACTGTTCTGTTTAAGGAAGTCGAGTCCCTCTTTGCCGGCTGAAGCCAGGCTTGATTTACGGTTTTGTTCTTTTTTAAGCTGAAAATTGGTCTGGAAGGTACGGATCATGGCGGTGGATTCTTCCCTGTCCATCAGCGAGTTCCCCTTGACCGCATCCATGAAACCCGTGAACAGAACTTCAAGTTCAACGGGCATGCCCGCATCAACATATTGATTCAGATTCTGAGCCATCTGAGTGCCCAGATTTGAACCCATTGCGTAGGCGATTTTCTGTTCTTCATTCATGGCGCTTTTTTCGACAGCCTGAGCAGAAAATGCTGGCAGTAAAAAAATAGTGGTTAATAGTGGTATGACAAATTTTTGCATTGCTCTTTCCAGTTATATGACAGTAAAAAAATCGGGCTGGAGCAATCCAGCCCGAGTACCCTATGTTTGATCAGTCTGCGGCGAAGCAGTAAAACTTACCGGCTCCACCAGTTTTGATCAGTGCTTCCTGACTGCAGCCACGCGAAGGATGGGCAGAATTCCACGACAGGTTGCCGCCACCATGGCGGTCATGATGGCCTACCTGAGCGCTGCCTTCTGCGCTACTGGTCCAGTTATTACAGGTATGATCCTGTTCATCTGGAAAGTAGGCGCTACCATCTTCCTGAGAGCCAGTCAGAATATCGTGCTCATTCGGTTTGTCTGCACGACCCTTAATACGATTACCGGATTCGTCAAGAGCCGACTCCAGTGTAATCGTCCTGTTGTATAGATGTAAATCTGATGGATTAGTTGCAATCAGTTCACCACGAGAATTATACCACGGCCCATTGCCGATGCGTGCACGTGCAAAGATACCGCGTTTATCCGTTTCTTCCGTGCTCAGATAGGCACGCCAGTCGCGTTGTCCTGCACCAACCGCAGTGGCGAGCTTTTTACAATGAGCGTCGGCTCCGGCCAGGCCGCCAAGATCGGCACCATTTCCGATTCCCGTGCTGGTGATAAAAAAGCCCATGGGCCTGGATTCGGCCTGAACAACAGCCGGGCCTGCCAGAACACTTATTCCGAGCACGAGTGCGATAGTATTTTGATACATTTTAAACTCCTTGAGTCGCTTGATGATACGGGCTTTGATGGCTGTAGGATCAGTCATCTGGTTTTATTAGAGGCCCGGTGCAGAAAGTATACACTGCAGAATTGTGAATAATCACCTGCTTTCTGCTGGCGCAGACAGGGTTGTTTTGTTGATGTTTTGCAGACTGTTGGAGAGTATCCTGTAAAGACGATCGGTTTAAGCGGTCGTCAGGGCGGCGATAGTTTGATAATGGTTATTGAAATTTTAACGCTTTAGCGCTGGAATGCCTTTATTGCGGCGCAACAATTGCAGTGCTAGTGTTGCAGCAGAGGCATCATTATCCGCCTTATTCATTGAATTTAAATACAACCCGGTACCCTTCATGCAATATATTCAGTTAAAACAAATTAAAGTCGCACAGCAGTTAGTGAACTTTGTAGATGATAAAGTGCTACCCGGTTTATCGCTCAAATCGACAGACTTCTGGCCGAATTTTGAATCCGTGATTACGCGTAATCTGGCTGAAAATAATGCCCTGTTACTGAAGCGTGATGAGATTCAGCAGCAGCTGGACGACTGGTATCGCAGTCACAGCTACAACCAAAACGATCTCGGCGAGTACAAACAGTTTTTAACCGATATCGGTTATCTGGTTGAAGAAGGAGAAGACTTTAAGGTTTCTGTGGTGAATGTGGATCGTGAAATTTCAACCGTCGCAGCCCCGCAGCTGGTGGTCCCGATCAATAATGCGCGTTTTGCTCTGAATGCGGCAAATGCGCGTTGGGGCAGTCTGTTTGATGCGCTGTATGGCACCGACATGATCGCGGATAGCGGGATTACCGCGAAAGCTTCCGGTTACAATGAGAAAAGAGGCGAGCAGGTTTTCGAGTTTTGCCAGAACTGGCTGGATGATGTGCTGCCGCTGACGAAAGGTTCACATGGGCTGGTGGTGGAATATCACCTGCTCCAGCAAAACGGTAATAAGGCGTTGCAGATGGAGCTGGCAGATGGCTCGACGGTTGCGCTCAAACGCCCGGAACAGTTTATCGGTTATGCTCAGAATAAATCCCTGGCGCTGGTTTTTGTACATAATGAACTGCATTTCGAGATCAGCATCAATCGGGATGATCCGATTGGCTCGTTTCATCGTGCGGGGGTGCGCGACATTATTCTGGAAGCCGCGGTAACCACTATCGAAGACTGTGAAGATTCGGTGGCAGCGGTTGATATCGAAGACAAGATTGAGGTCTATAGTAACTGGCTGGGTCTGATCGATGGCAGTCTCAGTTTTGAGATGAGCAAGGGCGGTAAAACCTTTACCCGCCGGTTAAACCCGGATCGCGAATACCGCGACACCCAGGATAGCCCGTTCAAGTTACCGGGACGCAGCCTGATGCTGATCCGCAACACCGGAATCCACATGAAAACTGATCTGGCGTTGACGCTGGATGATCAGCCGTTGCCGGAAGGCATCATCGATGCGTTGATGACGGTGCTGATTTCACTGCATGATCGCAAATCGTCCAGAAAATTCAGCAATAGTGCGAGCGGCAGTATCTATATCGTAAAGCCGAAAATGCATGGGCCGCTGGAAGTTGCCTTCAGCTGCAAGGTGTTTGGCGATGTCGAAAAGGCCTATGGCCTGCCGACGAATACAATCAAGATCGGTATCATGGATGAAGAGCGGCGCACCACAGTTAACCTGAAGGAATGTATCCGCCAGGCGCGTGAACGCGTGATCTTCATCAATACCGGTTTTCTCGATCGTACCGGCGATGAGATCCATACCAGTATGGAAGCCGGGCCGATGCTGCCCAAGGCCGAGATTAAAAAGGCACGCTGGATCGGCGCCTATGAAAACTGGAATGTTGATGTGGGTCTGTTGTGCGGACTCGACGTCGCCGGTCAGATCGGTAAAGGTATGTGGGCTGAGCCGGATCGGTTACTGGAAATGTATAAAACCAAACAGGCCCATCCTCAGGCTGGAGCTAGCTGTGCCTGGGTGCCTTCCCCAACTGCTGCCACCCTGCATGCGCTGCATTATCACAAGGTCAACGTGAAGCAGATCCAGCAGGGTCTGAAACAACGTCCACGTGCCAGTCTGGATGATATTCTGTCGGTGCCCCTGTTGCCGGCCGAGCGTCAGCTAACGCCTGCGGAGATTCAATCGGAGCTGGAAAATAATGCGCAGGGCATTCTGGGTTATGTGGTGAAATGGGTGGATACGGGGATTGGCTGCTCCAAGGTGCCGGATATCCACGACACCGGCCTGATGGAAGACCGCGCGACACTCCGAATTTCCAGTCAACAGCTGGCCAACTGGTTAAGACATGGTCTTTGCAGTAAACAGCAGCTGGTGGAAACCTTTCAGCGTATGGCGCGGGTGGTCGATCAGCAGAATGCGGATAGCCCAGGCTATATTGCGATGGCCGATGGTTTTGACGGACTCGCCTTCCAGGCCGCAATGGCTCTGGTACTCGAGGGTGCTGAAACCGCAAACGGCTATACAGAAGATCTGTTGCACGCGTATCGTCGCCGGGTAAAGACGGCCTGATACCGGTAAAAAACTGGCGTGCTCAGGTAAGTGCTTACTATACTATGCGCTTTTCCTGAGCCGCTTTCATCCATATTGATTCGCGCCGGGCAGAGCTAAAAACGCTGGAGCGAAACATGCAGCAACCATCAGAATCTGTACCCGAAAAAACACCTGACCGGTTTTTTCTGGCCTATCTACTGCTAACCACGATGGTGTGTGGTGCAATGGTGATGGTAATCGAAGTACTCGGGTCACGTGTGATCGGGCCTTTTTTCGGGGTCAGTCTATTCGTCTGGACCTCGCTTATTTCCGTCGCGATGGTCGCGCTCGCACTCGGTTATGCGCTGGGTGGTGCGCTCAGTGACCGGCATGGAACCGCTAACTATCTGTATCTCATCATCTTTTGTGCCGGCGTACTGGTGTTTGTTATCCCCTGGTTGAAAACCTCCATCATCCAGTTTTCGGTTCCTTACGGTCTACGCCTGGGCTCGTTTATCAGCGCCAGCCTGTTGTTTGGCCCTTCCCTGTTTCTGCTCGGCTGTGTGTCTCCGTATGTGGTTAAAATCGCCACCCTCGGGATGAATAATCTGGGCAGAACCGTGGGTGGCTTCTATGCCGTTTCGACTATGGGTAGTGTGGCGGGCACCGTGCTCACCGGTTTTATCCTGATTGCCTATCTGCGTGTCGATCAGATTTTTATACTGGTAGGCTCTGTGTTGATGGGGCTTTCCCTGCTCTATTTCGCGTTGTTTATGAAAAAAACGCCACTGGCTGTAGCGCCGCTGTTGCTCCTGTTGCTGCCCTCGCCGCCTTCGCATACCAGTCAGAGTCTGCTGCTAGAAAATGGAACACAGGTACAGCTGGTCGAGGCACGTGACAGTCATTATGGTTCGATTCGGGTGCTGGATTTCAGTGGTGACCGGTTTCAGTCGCGCGAACTGATGATCGACGGACTAATTCAGGGCGGGATGGATCTGAATAGTGGCTACTCGACCTATGAATTTGTGTATTACCTGCAGCTCCTGCCCTATGCCATTCATCCACAGGGGCAGCGCGCCCTGATCATCGGTCTAGGTGCCGGCCTGATGCCGATGTGGTATGAGCGTCAGGGTATTACCAGTGATGTGGTGGATATAGATCCGGTGGTACTGGAAATGGCGCGCAAACACTTTGGATTTTCGATCCGTGGTGATATTTATATAGAAGATGCACGCTACTTTTTGAGCCGTAGTACGGCGCTTTATGACTATCTGATCCTGGATGTGTTTAACGGGGATACGACACCCGGTCATCTGCTGAGTGTTGAAGCGCTCAAACTGATGCGGCAGCGCCTGAATGCGCAGGGCGTGCTCGGTATCAACCTTGCGGGCTCCCTGCAAACCGAAAGCTTTATGACGGCTTCCATCATTCATACCCTGCGTCAGGTGTTTGATCAGGTTGAGGTTTATCCGGTGTTTGACGCGCATAAAAGTCATGGCAATCTGGCGGTTATCGCGTATCAGGGGGAGCCGCGGCGCAAGCAACTGGATAAGATCAGCCAGCAGCCAATACATCCGCTGGCGCAACAGATCGTAAAGCAGAATCTATTGCGTCAGGTCGAGCCGGTGTCCAGCCGGGCTCCGATCATTCTCAGTGATGCCTATAACCCGGTTGATTTTTTCGACAGCTGGTTACGCGAGGAAGTACGCAGGGGCCTGATGCAACAGCAACAGGGCTACGCCCAGCTGGTGTATTGATAGACTGGGGCTAGAAAACTGGCACCAGATGATAGCCCTGCGCCTGATAGCCGATGAGTGAAATAAAGCCGTCACCAACCAGTGTCATGGGGGCGAAAATACTACTGTTATCGATACCGAATACGCGCGTCGCAACCGCACACACTTCCTGCCGAACCCCGAGTGCAGCTAGAGCCTCAACATTCGACTCTATATCCAGCAGCAGGCCTGCGGCAGACTGTTCCGTTTCTGCTGAAGGTGCTGAGCTAAGATATTTCACACTGGGCCCAATATAGACCAGTACAAAATCAGGCTTTACGCTCTGTGCCTGCAAGCCTTTTACACTGCCCTGTATAACCTGCAGATAAAAATTTAATTTTTTTGCATCGCCAATATCGATTAGAAAAACGCCCCTGGCGACTTTCAGATCGGCAAGTGCTGCGGCATCATTGATCACGGGGCTAGCGGATGTCGCACTGCTAAACGTCAGTATCAATAGTAGTGGCAGCAGGTATTGAGTCAGCTTCATGTTATTTCTCCGGTTTTAAGGGTATGTTTTAAAAGGTTTGTAGCAGGATTTAAATCAACCAGGGAACAGCTGGTCTTGCGTGTGACGGCACAATTTGTATCCAGTGGTTGAAAGTCAAACGAACAGCTTTTTTGCTGCAACATGCTGAAGTCCTCAGCCGGATAAGCGTTTTGTGGCAGGTTGGGTGGAAAGTATACGCAACCGACGCAGTGTTCATGTGCGGCGGGCAGAGTCGTTTCTGGTTTCATGACACGGCTTTCCAGGAACAGCGCCAGAGCTGATCCAGATAATGGCCGGGGGGGTGTTGTAGAATCCCGTCCAGATGCGACGTGATCAGCCGTATGGCAGGGCCGAACAGGCAGCTGGAGGCAACCACAACATCCTGCTCGACGATTTCTCCGCGTTGTATCCCGGTTTCGACCATGCTGCGCATCATGTTAAAGGGTTCTGAAGAGCACACTGGGCGCTCCAGCGGAAGAAATTCGCGATGTTTGGTATACAGCATAAAGCTCATGCTGTCGGGCTCCTGTTCGGCAAGCTGTAACAGCAGCGCTATCACCGCCCGGCAACGGTCATGCGCCGATTCATGGCGATTGATAATAGCCTCGAATTCGCTACACATCCGGGCAACCGTGGTTTGATAGAGCGCGCTTGCGACACCTTCCTTATCCTTGAAGTAGTGATACACCGAGCCGGTACTCACGGCTGATTCGTGAGTGATGTCGCGCATCGAGGTGCTGAAATAACCTTTTGCGGTAAACAGCCTGAGAGCGGCTGCTAGCACTTTATCGCGTGTGGTGAGGTTGCTGTTAGTCATGTTCTGGATATTAGAACGAACGTTCGATTTAGTCAACTGTTGGAGTGATCAACCGGGCTCGTGGTTTAAAAATATGATGTCCGAGAGTTAAAATATGTCATCTAGCAAGGTAAAATTTAGCGCACCAGCTATGGGCGCGCGTTATTTGTACATGGCTCTGAGAGTAGAATGGTGTAGTATTTGAAGAATATGATATGAAGGGCAAATTGCTCTGTTAATCAACCAGGAAGCTCTGAAATACTCAGGGCTTTTTTCTATTTGTGGAGTAAAAAATGGGTAGAGTACATTTCATCGGTGGTGAAAAAGGCGGCGTTGGAAAATCCTTAACGTCCCGGTTGCTGGCACAGTATCTGATCGATCATGCCAGTCCTTTTGCAGGGTTTGACCTGGATCAGTCACATGCCACCTTTTCACGTTTTTACGATGAATACACCGGGCAGCTGGTGGTGGATGACTTTTCCAGTCTGGACAGAATTCTGGAGTTCGCCGATCAAAACCCGCAGCACGATATCATCGTTGACCTGGCCGCGCAGACTTCCCAGCGCCTGAACAAGTGGATCGACGATAGCGATGTAATGGGTGCTTTTGCTGAACTGGGTTATCAGGTTTTTCTGTGGCACGTGATGGATGATGGGCGGGATTCGATTAATCTGCTGGAAAAATTGCTTAACAGCTACACGCAATCGAGCCTGCGCTTTGTGGTGGTAGAAAACCTCGGGCGCGGTGATAATTTTGAAGGCTTTCTGCGCTCGCAAACCTTTCGTAAGGCGCAGTCACGGAATGCCGATTTTGTCACCCTGGATAAACTCGAAACCCGGCTTACACAAAAGATCGATTTTAATAACTTAAGTTTCTGGGCGGCCGCCAATGACCGTCAGCTGATTGGCTTTGTCGAAAGAAAACGCATGAAAGTCTGGCTCGATAATAACTATCAGCAGTTAGATGCCTTCCTCGCCGCACCGGCTAAAGTCACTGCTAAGTGATCAGGCCGCTCAGCGGGATTTTTAACGGCTAAGGTAATCTGCAGCGCGTTGTGTGATTCACCCGCACCACGCGCTGCAATCCGTCGCGTTAACCCTGGTTTTACTGGGCACCAAATAGATTGAACAGATTAAGACTGTTTTTGTAGGGTACCTCGGTATTTGTACGCTTCTTTTTGTTAAGTAGCTCCAGATAAAACGACATTTTATGTTGCTGCAGGTTTTCCTCGGTGGGGCGCTGCTGGGTAAATCGGGTTGCGCGTAGCATGCTGTTTACACCTTCCAGCACTGAGTAGCGGGTATCGCTCTGGAGCAGAATTTCCTTTCCACTGTGCCAGTAGATATCCAGATTATTAATATCCAGAGGATCAAAAGGCGGCACCAGTGGAACCACATCCAGTGGTGTCACCACCCGTAACACGTTCAAGTGCTGATACTTACTGGCGCCAGCGATATTGGTGACCTTGGGCTGGCCAAAGGTAATCACCTGTCCAACCCTGAAGTGGTCGGCATCCAGGTACATCGCCAGCACCAGTGCCACCGCCCCGCCCAGACTATGCCCGGTAGTATTGATAACATAATCCTTTTTAAGCCGAGGTTTGATCTCGCTATAGATCTGTGCGCTTGCCGCTGAAAAGCCGCTGTGCAGGCGTATCCCGGTGTGCTGATCCTGGGTTAGTTTGAGCGACAGATCGACCATTGTATTTTCGGCATTCGAAGTCCCGCGAACCGAGATTAGCTGGGTTTTCGTCACATCGTTGGTGGCAATAAAATAACTCAGTTGAATTTCCGCAAGTGTATGAAATTGGGTGAGTTGGTATTGGCTGGACTGGACGAATCGATTGATATCGGCTTCCGGCAGATAAGCCGCATCGGCAAACTCGGCATACTCGATCAGTGTTGGAAAGTTAATCGATTCTACGGGTTCAGTCGCATACAGGGCAGGCGTTAACAGTAAAAGTAACAGGGCAATTTTCATACAGGATCAATGGCTTCCGGGTGAATAATTTGTGTTCGAATTGAGTGTGTTAGACGTCTACGCGCTAACAAAATAGGTTCTTAACAGCTAAGACCCGAAAAGAGGCTAACAGGTTCTTGTTATTTTCGCAGTGAGTGAATATTTTCGGTGTTTGCTGGCTTAAACAGTGGCTTGTTTGCGTAGTTGCCATCCCGGGGTCAGCTGAGTCGATACCGCCTGCATAAATAGCTCGGCCCCAATTTCTGCCGCCATGGTTTCGACGAGTTGCTTTGGAGCTGGTCCGGATGCGGTTAGTGGCTGCTGTAATACGATATCTCCCTGATCAAAATACTCATTCAACAGATGCAGACTAACACCAAACCGATGATCTTCCAGTAACATTTGTTGAGTAATCGGGTCAGGGCCGCGATAAGCCGGCAGTAATGATGGATGCAGATTGAGGGCGGCAATCGATACCGCCTGGATCACATCATTTGAAAGTAACCAGGGCCAGCAGGCCACCAGCAGATAATCGGCCTGCTGCTGCAGTATCAGGGCAGCGAGTGTGTGAGAAGATGGGCTATAAAGCGGGATGTTATTGTTATCCAGCAATTGTTTTAACACGCTTTCTGGTTGTTGTATTTCAATCTGCGCGATGGACAGCGGTGGTGTGTCGGATACTGGACTGGTGCCGGATTGAATATAACAGAGAGGGATAAAGCTCTGCCCGATTAAGCGCTGCAGGACCTGTAAGGTGAAGTTACCGCCAGTGCCGAGTAACACAAAGCGGCTGGCTTCAGTCATCACAGGGCTGGGCGCAAAGCAGGCCGCTGCTTTCCAGTTCTTCGCGAAAGCCAAAGCTCTGCATGTCGCGAATGCGCTGTGGATACAGGATGCCATCCAGGTGATCACATTCATGCTGAACAACGCGCGCATGGAAGTCACTCACTTCGCGCTCGAAGCGAACGCCAGTCTGATCGAAGCCGCTATAGCGGATGTGCTGATAACGTGGTACAAGTGCGCGCATGCCGGGAACACTCAGGCAGCCTTCCCACTGTTCCTGCAAGCTATCGCTTAGCACCTCGATGTGAGGATTAATCAGTACCGTGAGGGGGATGTCGGAGGCATCGGGGTAACGTGGATTTTCGTCAAAGCCAAAAATAACAACGCGTTGCAATACGCCAATCTGAGGTGCTGCCAGCCCGGCACCATTTTGCGCACGCATGGTATCGAACATATCATCCAGCAGTTGATCGAGTTCTGCGTTATTGAAATGAGTTACCACCCTGGATGGCTGCAGTAAACCAGGGTTACCCATGCGTAATACGGATCGAATGGTCATACTATTAGAGGTCTGAAAGGGATTAAGCTGGCAATTTTATCAATTAATCAGCGTCTGATGTAACTTATTCAGGCATCATCGGCCCGGCTTAAAAGTCAGACTTAAATCTTTCGATAGATTTTTCAATTACATAAAACTGGATTTCAAGCTAAACAGGATCAGCTATAATAACAGTATAAATTTAGGGGTTAAGATGATAAAAACCAGTGAACTAATCTGGCAGGATACCCAGCATCAGGTATTACTTAAAATGATCGATGAGATCAATGCCAAGGAGCTTGATGCAAGTGTATTCCGTCGCCTGTGTGAATATGCTGAAATGCATTTTGTGATGGAAGAGGAATACATGCAGCAGTTGAATTATCCGTTCATCGATGAGCATATTCTGGCACATGATAAATTCCGCGCTGAGTTGAAATGTATGAGGCTTGAGCATCATAGCTACGATGAAATATTCCGTATTGCGTTATCCGAGTTTTTAAGTGAATGGCTAAAAGGGCATATTTTTGGTATCGACAAGCAACTGGAAGACTTCATTCTGAAATCGAATTTTAAGTGAATAACGCTACGCTAAAATATAACGGGCAGTTTCATACGCTCAATATGGGCTTAGCGAGCTCATGCCCCGTCAACAGCTTCAGGGCCTGATCGCGGGCTTTCTGGCCTATGCCATGTGGGGACTGTTTCCACTTTTTTTCAATCTATTACGTGATGTGCCATCCATCGAGGTGTTGCTACATCGCGTCATCTGGTCGTTTGTTTTTGTTGGTCTGATCATTCTCGGGCTGGGGCAAAAATCACGATTCCTGCAGGTGTTTAACCATCGTGCGTTGCTACTGGGATTGTTGATGACGTCGTTGCTGGTCAGTTTTAACTGGCTGGTGTATATCTGGACGGTTGCCCAGGGGCGTGTACTGGAAGCCAGCCTGGGTTATTTTTTAACCCCGCTGGTGAGTGTTTTTCTGGCCAGAGTTTTTCTGCGGGAAGCGCTCGACCCGGTGCGCTGGTTAGCCATCTTACTGGCCGCTGGCGGGATTCTCTGGCTGGTTGTAAACCTCGGGACCTTTCCATGGGTTTCATTGTCTCTGGCGCTCAGCTTTGGTCTATATGGCTTACTGCGCAAACAGCTGGAGGTTGATCCCTTGACCGGGCTCGCTGTTGAAACCGTACTACTATTACCGATAGCACTCGCTTATGCGTTCTATCTTGGCTATAACGAAGCGGGTCATTTTATCAGTGCCGGCCGTTCTGTGAGTCTGTTATTAATGGCTTGCGGAGTGGTCACGGCGGTGCCGCTACTATTTTTTGCGGCAGCAGCTAAAAAACTGAGCCTGAGTGCCATCGGCTTCATGATGTACATCAATCCCAGTCTGCAGTTTGTGGTGGCAATCTATCTGCTGGATGAAGCTTTTAAGCGGGATCAGCTGGTGGGGTTTGTATTTATCTGGGCCGCACTGATGGTCTTTACGGTCGGCTCGATTCGGCTGGAGCTGAAGCACAGTCCATAGCACTAAAAACAGTCAGGCGGTTAGCGCTCAATGTCGGTGTAGCGTCTCCAGTGCTGGAAGGTTTCAAAGTTTTTATAGCCATTGGAGAGTATAAAACTGAGCATGCTGCGCATGCGGTAGAGCTTGACGACGGAATCGATGCGCAGTATTTCATTGCCGCGCTCATCAAAAAACACGGTCGTTGGCATATAGTGGATGCCCAGTTGACTGGCCCATTGCTGGGCGCTCAATTTTTCTCCGCGTGGAGTGATCACCGGAGTATCCGACCACGAGTCGAGCTGACGCAATTCGAAACCCTCCAGCAGTTTGCGGGTCTTTTCATTATTCAACGGTTCGGAATGCAGCTGATCGCAGGCATGGCAATGGCGCTGCTCGAACAGTACCGCCAGTGGCTTATAAGCGACGGCGGCCCTTCGATCCAGAATGATCGGGCCTTTGCTCATCAGATCATGTTCATTCAGATCATCATCGGCAAACCTGGGCGGCGGGTCTGCGCGCTCAAGGTACTCACGAAAGGTTTCGGTTTTGTAAAAATCTTCCACGATATACTTCATTACCGCCTGGAATCGATACGGGGTGTAGTAACCACGCATCTTGAAGGCGGTATTGCCGGCTTCATCGAAAAATATCAGCGAAGGGGTGAAGTTGGTATTTTCACGAATCGCCAGTTCGCGTTCGGTAAGTTCGGTGCCATCCAGCAGGGTAACGACGCGACTGCCCCAGATGTCGAGCGAAATAATCTCGTAATTTTCACGCACATACTGAACGATGTCCGGCTTGGTGAAGTTGATTTCCATCAGTGCCTTGCAGTAGGCACAGTTTTTCTGACCAAAATAAATCGCTATTCCCTGTTTGCCATCCTTCAGCGCTTCCTGAAGATCATCACGCAAATCCAGAAATGACTCCTTGAACCAGTCCGGGTGTTCAATTTCACGTGTGAGCGGAGCGTCATTAAAGCCGAGTTGAAAGGCATCCTCGAAGCTGCTCTGGACTTCCGCCAGCAGGCTGCTATTAGTGCCGGCAACACATAGCAGTAAGGTCAAAAACAGGGATTTCCAGCGATTGGATGACATAGCTACAGCTTAGTTTAAATTATGTCTGGAATCATGCCTCAAGCCTCAGGCCGAGTCTATAGTCCAGATGAATTGGCGGTTGTGCTTTTCCAGGCGAAAAATAAAAAGCCTATTGCACCAGAAAATTAGTGAAAAGAACTTCCTCTATATCCTTGTTGGCGGTCATGTTTTCGATCATTTCTCGTATCTGAGCGGTGGCCAGCTGACGCACTTCTTCGCGTTTGGCCGTAGTTTTCATATCGATAGATTTCTGTTCGCTGAGTAGTACGATCAGTTGATGGCGGATCGCCGGGATATGTTTTTTAACGATCTCTTTGGCATCATCACTATTCACCAGCACATCCGCTTTCAACTGCAGGAAGGTGAGTCTTTTACTGTCGGTAGAGAGATTTAGCACCATCGGGTCGCCCAGAGAGACGTAGCTGGGTTTGGCTTTTATGGTAGCCTCTTCTTCGGCGGCCACACTGAGCGGGCTGAACAGGATCAGCAGCAGGCTGATGATAAATATCTCAATACTTTTAATATGCATGGTTTTTTCCAGATTCATTTGTACTATTATTATGGCCTATTTGGAGAGAATTACAGCCCTATGACCCCACAGATTATTCAACAGCTCATCGAGCAATGCATGCCGGAAGCGCAGGTTACGGTGAGCGGCGCAGAAGGTAAATTTAGCGCTGAAGTGATCAGTCCACAGTTTGAAGGCTTGATGACCATTAAGCGCCATAAGCTGGTGTATGCCTGCGTCCATGCAGAAATTACGTCTGGTGCGCTGCACGCACTCACCATCGTTACCAAAACCCCTGCCGAAGCCGCCTGAAGGGTTGCGTTCAGCTGATCTTAACGATCAGCTGATTACGTCCTGCATTCTTTGCCTGATACAGTGCGCTATCCGCACGTTCATATATGGTTTCACAGTTATCGCCCGCTAAGATGGCGGTGAGTCCGGCGGATAGCGTGATGTCGACCTTTTCCTGTTTAAAGCGGAAGTTGGCATCGGTCACTGAGTTACGGATTTTTTCAACCAGCGGTGTCGCATTCTCGAGACTGGTTTTGGGCAGCAGTAAAACAAACTCTTCGCCGCCGATTCTAAACAGTAAATCGGTTTTACGGATGTGTCTGGCCAGCATATTGGCAACCACCTGCAGCGCCTTGTCTCCGGCATTATGCCCGAACACGTCATTGACCCGTTTAAAGTGATCGATATCGAGAATGGCAAAGCTGAAGGTATCCTGATAACGCGACCAGCGAGTGAGTTCCTGATCCAGTAACTCATCATAAGCCAGCCGGCTGCGCACACCGGTCAAGGTATCAAACATCAGCTTTTGTCGATTTTCGGTGAGTTTCTGTTGCAACTGATCGGATTCCTGCTCCATAAACTTGATCTGCTGCTGCAGGCTGTTATTGCGTAGCTCAGCCTTCTGGTAACGCGCGTTATCTTTGGCGATAAACGCCGTTACCCCTGTTTTTATCGAATTCAGGTTGTTACTGATACTGGCTTTGAGCCGTTGCAGGTCGGTTTCCTGATCCACCTTGGTTTGTATGCTGTCGACGTTTTCCTGCATCAGGGTCTGCAGCCGTCTGCTTTCCAGGCGTCCCTCTTCGGTGTCGTTATGCTCATCCGTCAGCACATTCGAAATTTCATTCAACTGACGGGTGACGTCGATGATCAGACTTTCCAGCTCGACTTTTTCATTATTGATACCGCGGATGATGACGTGGATTTCACTGATAATCTGATCCAGATAGTCACCCCATTCATTGATATCAAAGGTTTTTCCGAGCTTTTCCTGAATCACATCCAGTTCCGGGGTGTTGCCATGGGTCAGGGTGATTTTCTCGATCAGCGTAATCAGTACATTTTGAGCGGTAACGATATCTTCCGGCTCATGCAATAAAAGCTGATTCAGAATATCCGCAAACTGTTGCAGGCACTGGTCACGGTCGAGCTGAGGAATCGCTGTTGTTAAGGCTTCCATACGCGCCTTATGGTCGGTGTCGATTCGCAGCTGATCGATTAGCTGCAAAAGAAAGGTATGGATACTGGAGGTTTCATTTTGAACGTCTGCTGAAGCTGGATTTGGGACATCATCCAGCTTGATCAGCAGCGTCGATAGTTGATCCAGATCTGCGCTCAGCGCATCGTTGTCACTGTCGCGAGAATGCTGCTGTATCTTCTGTAACACCTGATCGAGCTGGCTATCAAAGCCCTTGGCAGTGATGGCGAGGCGGGAAATAGCACGGCGCAGCAATTTTTCCAGCTTGTACCAGGTGGTTTCCATGTCTTCCAGTTGTTTTAAGCTATCGAAATATTTAGCTTTCCAGTCTTTTTCTTCTGCCACGCCGGTAAACCCTGATGGTAATATTTGATTGTATGATGAAGTGTTGTGAAATTATTGCAAACTCTTTGGATAGTGTAGAATTTATTAGCCAGGTTTCCACCCGAAGAACAAAATAAACTTAAAATATATGCAAAAACCCAGAATCATATTGCTAGGTAACTGCGTACTGGATCAGGTCTGGCGGCTCGATCATTTCCCTGCGCAGGATGAAGAGATGCGTGCATGTGATCAATTTCGGGTGCTGGGCGGGAATGCCTGTAACAGCGCACAGATGCTGGCGTTGCTGGGAAACGATGTCGAACTGATCAGTAGTTTTGCGCAGGATGAAACTGCCGGGTGGTTACTGCAGCAACTGGAGGATTTGGGCATAGTGACCACGAACTGCCGGCAGCTACACGGTTTTAAAACCCCGGAATCTACCATCTGGCTAAATAGCGAAAATGGCAGTCGGACCATCGTTCATTATCGTGACCTCCCTGAGCTGGAATTACAGCAGTTGAAGCAGATCCGGCTCGATGCCTATGATTGGCTGCATGTGGAGGGACGTAATATCGACACTCTGAAACTGTTTCTGGAATCCCTCGACACGCGCCCTCGCATCTCACTCGAAATTGAGAAAGACCGGCCCGGCATTGAGCAGTTACTGCCTTTTGTGAATCTGGTCATCGTCTCCAGCGCCTACCTGCACAGCAGGCACATTTCAGCGCATCAGTGCCTGCAGCATTTTCAGCAGATTAATCCGGCACTGAGCGTGGTGTGTACTCTGGGTGAACGGGGCTTGCTGGCAATGGATGCAGTGGGGCATCGCATTCAAAAAAGCGCAGTACCCGTACAACGGGTGGTTGATACCATCGCGGCCGGCGACTGTTTTATCGCAGCACTGATTCATCAAATGTTACAGCAGCCGGACTTTTTAGCGGCTCTCGATTTTGCGGCTACAATAGTGGCTAAAAAAATTCAATTTAGGGGGATTAGACTGAGTGACTGAAAAAATCTATATCTGTCAGCTGCAACAGCTGGCTGATCCCGGAAGCCATGGATTCAGTGTCAGTCATGACGAGGAAACCATCGAGGGTTTTGTGGTGCAGAAAGATGGACAGTTGTACGCCTATAAAAACAGCTGTCCACACACCGGCTCACCGCTGGACTGGGTTGAGCATCAGTTTCTGGATCTGGATCAGGCCTTCATCCAGTGTGCGGTGCATGATGCGCGCTTTGAAATTGAGAATGGTGCCTGTGTGGCAGGGCCCTGTAACGGTGAAGCATTGCAACGCCTGGCGGTACTGCGCCAGGGCGATGAATTATTTCTGCAGCTGAATAAACCCTGAGTCTGACAGGCTCCTAGTTTAGGCTTTTAAAATCGACTACCTGATGCGGCTGGTATTCACGATCAAAGATCAGTTCAAACTGGGTGCCGTGCTCATCGACGATGGCCTTCACCTGTTTTAGATCCGGCATGCGCGTAGCCAGCCATGCCAGGCTGACCGATGCCTTGGCGTCTTCCTGATACATAATACCTTCCATCATACTCAGCGCCATATAGCGGGCTTTCTGCTGAATATCCGGATTTGCGATCGATTCACCCTGCAGCTCTATGCCCTGGCTAAACTTTTCATCCAGCTGCTGCAGATAGCGTTGCTGATGTTCGGGTAAAGACTTATCCCGGTCGTATTGCAGGGTGAGCTGGTCGTTGATGACGATAGCGAGCTGGTTCATGGGGTCTCCTCGGTGACTAATTCGGCATACAGATCGTATTCATCGGAGTCTACGATGCTGACTTCGACGAACTGACCCGGCGTCAGTTCCTGTTCGGTATCGATATACACCAGTCCATCGATCTCCGGTGCATCGGCATAGCTGCGCGCGACCCAGCCGTCTTCAACCGGATTCTCGACCAGTACGCGCAGGGTGTGACCGATGCGCTGATGCAGTTTTTCCGTGCTGATGGCCTGCTGGTGCAGCATGAAGCGATCGAAACGCTGTTGCTTGATGTCTTCATCCACCTGATCGGGTAATGCGTTGGCGGTGGCACCTTCAACTGGAGAATACATGAAACAACCCACACGATCGAGCTGGGCCTCGCTCAGAAAATTCAGCAGCATCTCGAAGTCTGCTTCGGTTTCACCGGGGAAGCCGACGATAAAGGTGCTGCGGATCACCAGTTGCGGACAGATTTCACGCCAGCGTTTAATTCGTTCGAGTACCTTTTCCTGACTACCAGGGCGTTTCATCGCCTTCAGAATGGTCGGGCTGGCATGCTGAAACGGGATGTCGAGGTAGGGCAGGATTGCGCCCTGTGCCATTAGCGGAATCACATCATCCACATGCGGGTAGGGGTAGACGTAGTGCAGGCGTACCCACACCCCGAATTGTCCGAGTGCACGTGCCAGCTCGACGAAGCGGGTTTGCAGCGGCTGACCGTTCCAGAAACGGGTGGCATAACGGGTATCCACGCCATACGCACTGGTATCCTGTGAAATCACCAGCAGCTCTTTAACCCCGGCATTTACCAGATGCTGTGCTTCCTGCATTACTTCATCGATCGGACGGCTGACCAGATCGCCGCGGAAGGATGGGATGATACAGAACGTGCAGCGATGATTGCAGCCTTCGGAGATTTTCAGATAGGCATAATGCTGCGGAGTGAGTTTAATCCCCTGGGGCGGCAGCAGATCCATAAACGGATCGTGTTGAGCCGGAAGATGCTGATGCACCGCCTGCATTACTTCGGCGGTGGCATGCGGACCGGTAACGGCGAGTAAGCTGGGAAAGCTCGCATGGATCTGTTCTGATCGGGCGCCCAGACAACCAGTGACGATAACCCGTCCGTTTTCGTGCAGGGCTTCGTCGATCGCCTGCATCGACTCTTCAACCGCAGAATCGATAAATCCGCAGGTGTTGATGATGACCATGTCGGCCTGTGCATAGTCGGGCACGATCTGATAACCCTCAGCACGCAGCTGGGTGATGATCTGTTCCGAGTCGACGGTTGCTTTCGGGCAGCCAAGACTGACAAAGCCAATTTTATGGGGGTTACTGCTCATTTAAATAATACCGGTAAAAAAAACTCACTGACCAGCAGTGGTTTAGAATCAATCTGAAACAGCGATCGCCTGCCCCAGATCGGCTGGTCGGAAGCGGGCTGGTCGGCCATGGCTACTTTATACAGCGATGAATCCATGGTTAGTTTACTCCATTCAATACGGCTGCGTTTCAGCGACGGATTGGCAAACAGGTATTCACCCAGTGGTTTATTGCCCAGATGTTGCAGCTGCTGGTGTTTTCCCTGCAGGGTTTCGAGTGGGATGACCGAGCGCGCGTACACGCACAGCTGGTCGTTACATTTCAGATGTACCTGCCGTAGCAGTACTTTCTGGCTCGGTGCAATCGCCAGCAGGAGTGCTTCGGCAGGGTCGGGTAGGCTCCACTCTTCGGCCACCACATCGACACAAAATTGATCCGGACAGCGGTTTTTCAGGCGCAGCGTGAGCGAGCCTTCATCCGACAGCCAGGACAGAACCTGTGAATCTATCTGATGTTTGAGGGTTTGTGAGGGCAGAAACCAGTGGGTAGTCTGTGGTTGCTTCAAGGACTTGGACTTAAAAAATAAAGCTATTATACGCTAACAGACGCTGAATACAGGCTACAAATTATGTAGCCGATAATGCCGCAATCAGTACGCTTTTCAGGAGGGTAGAAAATCGATCGGATAGGTCACCTTCAGCACCGGAACGCTGCGGCTGGTAAACGAAAAGCTTTTGATTTTCGCGATCAGCCGGCTTTCCAGTCGGGCGTGCTTGAGTTCACTGGAGATGATCACGCAGTCGCTGACGCTGCCGTCCGGCTGGATCGTCAGTTCAACCACAATCTTGCCCTGTAATGAGGGGTCCTTGCGCAGTTCGCGGTTATAGATGTTAAAGATAGCGCCCTTGTTCTTTTGAAATACGCGCTCAATTTCTTCCTGACTGCGGATCGAACTGGCCGAGTTTCTGGACGATGATTTGCTGGCCAACTGCTGCGTCGGAATGGTGCTTTTCACGCTGGTGGTTTTACGCGAAGCCAGTTCACTGCCGCTCAGTTGTCGATTCAGGGTATCGGCCTGAATCCCGCCACTGCCCTGGGCAGCTGATGCCAGTAGATCTCGGGTGGAAGTCACGGTTTCTGCCTGCTTGCCGGCTTTTTGCTGCGGTTTATCGGCGATATCGGAAAAATCAAAGCTGTCGCGTAGATCAGCCAGTTCATCTTTCAGCGCGATCAGGCCGGATTTCTGTGCGGTTTTTTTAGCGGCGGCGCGTTTATCGGCCTCGCTCAGCGGTTTTTTAACCTCGGCTTTTTTCGGGGCGTCTTTTTTCACCACCGGTTCTTCCTTTTTAATCACCTTCTGTAACGGTGGAGGAGGTGGTGGTGGAATGACTTTCTTTTCCATGATCAGCTTGGCCAGACGGGGTGCCACCTCGGCCAGTTCTTTTTTCTGCATGTCGGGTAACTGTATCCGGTTCATGACGAAGCCGGCAATGATAAACAGCACAATCAGTACGATGGCGAGTCGATTAAACAGGCGGTCTTCGCGACCTTCTACCCAGGGTAGTATGGGGTCCATAGGCTTCATCTTAACTTTCGCCTGCGCCAGCTTTCTGGTTAACCGCAAACGACAGGTTGGTGAATTCGGCGCCTGCACAGGTCAGCATTATTTTTTTAAGCAGCGCGTAAGGGATCTGTTTATCCGCCATGATGGTGACTGCCCGGTTATCGCTGATTTCGGTATTTTCAAGCGACAGCTTTTTGAGTGTGTCGAACAGCGGTTTGATTGTTTTGGAGTCGCTTTGCATGACGTCTTTAACCGCGATGATGTCGCTCCCCTGCAGGCTGATGAACTCATCGTTCACCGCTATGACCAGGGTTTTGATCGGAGCCTGTTCGGAAATAGACTGCGGCAGTATGACGTTTTTCGGCGAAGGCAATACTTCAGCACTGGTCGCATTCACCAGCAGGAAAAATACCAGGATGGTAAAGATGTCCATCAGTGAAATCATGTTCAGCGATGCAATCCGGTCATTCTTTCTGGCATGATGGAGTTGCATACGTTTGGCGCGTCGGGACTGTTTCATAAGGTAATATCCTTGTTAGCGGGCCGCATCGCCGATTGAAATATCCGGAAATAACTCGGCCTGCACCATCTCGCCCTGATACAGGGTGCGGAACGAACGCGAATTATCCATCACCTGAATCAGGTCGTCGTAAAAGGTATCCGCTTCAGACAGGATGGTCAGGCTGGTATGCTCGGGGAAGCGAGCCTTAACCTGTTTCAGGGTCTGTTTCAGCACTGCGTAATTATGCCCCTGCTCAAGCTTTTCGATCTGTTTGATCAACCCACCCTTGTTATCGGATATGATCAGCGCCTGTTTACGGATGGTTACGCGTAACTCGAAAGGCGCATCATCCGCATCTGCAGCACTCTGACTGCCGGGTTTGGGCAGGTTCAGGTCAAGAATGGTGATATGCGAAAATACCGCCGTCATCAATAAAAAAGGTACCAGAACCACCATCAGGTTCATGAAAGCGGTGATGTTAAGCTCCACCGCCGGATGTTTGCGGCGCAGTCCTTTAATTCGTCTTGGCATTGTTTACTGCCCTGATCCTTTTTGACGGGTTAACTGATTGACAAAGCGTACCGTGGCCATTTCGATGCTATCGATGATTTCCGTGGTTTTGGTTTGCAGCAGGGTATAAAACAGTAGCAGCGGAATTGCGACCATCAGTCCGAAAGCGGTGGTATTCATCGCCACCGAGATACTGGTCGAGAGAATTTCTGCTTTCATCGAGGGGTCGACCTGGGCGACGGCAGTGAACGCCTTGATCAGACCGATAATGGTTCCAAGCAGTCCGAGCAGGGTGGCAATATTGGCAAACATGGCCAGATAATGGGTGCGCTTTTCCAGTCGTGGAATCGCTTCCATGATGCTTTCTTCCATCGATGCTTCAATATCATCGCGTCGTCTGGTCGCCGAAAAATTATTCAGGCCCTGTCCCAGTATCTTGCTGACGGTGGAATTCGACTCGCGGGTCAGCTGAATGACGCTGTTCATTTCGCCTTTTTCCAGCAACGGCATAATCTTGGCGAGTACTTTCTGATTGCTGCGCTTACAGGACGTTAGATAAATATAGCGTTCGATGGTGATCGTGACCCCGATCGCGAGTACCACCAGAATCGGGTACATGAACGGGCCTCCTGACTGAAAAAAGCGTATGACGGTATCAAGCATGAGTAATCACTCCGTGGTTGTAAAATGTTGCAGATGGTGCTCCATCGCTCAGTTGCATTCTAAGGGTAAAGGTTTGCATTGGGTTTTTTCGCTCAGGGTTTTTTTTCGCTGTAAATTTCATCGTAATAGTTCAGCTGTCGTTTGTATGTTGATCTTTTTAGTGGCTGTATCGGTTCATCCAGTACGCTGTCTATCGGGGGGGTGTCGACTACCACACGGTCAGCCGATTTCCACGGTACGATATACAGCACATTGGGTAATTCTTTGTTACCGATAATCGAGGTGCCCTGCATATCCAGGCGCTGTTCGGCCACACTCGTGGCGCTAAGCGTGATCAGTATCAATACGCTCAGGGTCTTCATTGTTTTGTGCTGTCGATTCTGCGGCGTAAATCGATGATCCACTTTTCAACATCCTCATTGCTGTTGTTGGTGAGTTGCTGGTACTTCAGATATTCCTCCAGCGCCTTCGGTAGTTCCTGTAAATACAGATCCAGCAGTATCCCCAGATTGAGATGGGCATTGGCATATGCCGGGTCGGCATTAATCGCTTTGTAGTAATTGAACAAAGCCTGTTTAAAATCACCCTGCTGGCGCTGAATAATTGCCAGATGATTATAGGCGATAGCATCATTTTTATCCTGTTGAATTGCTTTCAGAAAAGCTTCGGTGGCTAACGCCAGATCTTTTTCGTGCAGGTACAGCAAGCCCAGATTGGTATGCACTTTGGCGGGTGCCGGGTCGTGTTGCTGGAGGATTTTGAACTGCTCTATTGCCTGTTCGATTTTGCCGGCTTTGGAGTCTGACAGGGCCTGTTCAAACGGGGTTTGCGGTTTATCGGCGGTTTTATCCGGAGCGGGTAGCGCTGGCGCTGGTGTTATTTCAGGTTCAGGTTCTGATTTGGCCACGCCGGGTGCGGACTGACAGGCGCTCAGGCCGATCTGGAGCAGTGCAACTGCAACCAGACGGAGGATAAGACGGTAGCGGAATTTCGATTTAATCGGCATAACTCTCGGTCATTTCATTTTTGGCGTAGCGGAAAGGCAGCAGTTTCCCGAGCGCCTGCAGGCTTTTCCTGATCGACGCATCAAAGCTTCCAGCAGGAATACGTGCCAGATTGGACTCATGTATCTGAATCGACTTTTCTTCAAACGGATAGGCCTGATCTTCCAGTAGATAATTGTATTCTTCCAGTTCTTCGGCGTTCAGTTTATTCGGTCGCTCTGATTTTAACAAAGCGCTGGCAAATTCACGATAAATTTCCGCCAGATTGAAAGTGGCAGCAGTTGTTACTTCTTCAACCTGATAGCGTGCCGCAGCGCTGTAGGCATCGATGGCTGACTTCATCAGGTTCTTTTTGATCGCCAGACTTTTCTTTAAGGGTGCGGTTAGACTCGCGTTAGAATAGCTTTTATGCAGCGGAGTGGTTAATTCCAGGCTGGCCAGTGCTGCCAGATAGCGTGAGCGCTCGTTGCTTCGATCTTTAGCCGCGGCATCTGCACTAATGATTTCGCTGAGCCAGTGGTGGTGTTCGCGGGTGTTCCCCTTTGTGGCGTAAAACTGGGCAATTTTATGGCGTAGCTCGATACTGCGCGCAAGCGGATAGGGGAACTGCAGAATATAGGTTTTATAGATTTCGATGGCGCGTGCTTCTTCGCCCGCCTGCGTATAGTGCTCTGCCGCCTGCCATAACAGATCCTGTTGCTGCTCGGGAGGTCGGGTTTTAACCAGCTTGAGCAGTTCCTCGGCCGCATTCAGATGCTTGCCAGAACTGCTATAGGCCAGAGCCAGCTTTTCGGTGACGCCGAGCTCCCATTTGCCCTGGTCTTTGTGGTGAATTCGAAATCTTTCCAGTAATACGATGGCGGCAGGCCAATGTTGCAGGGTCGTATACTCGGTTGCAGCATCGTAATCGGCAATGATTCGGGTTGGAGAATCCGGTACCAGCTTGGCGACCCGGATAAAGTGCAGTGCGGCCTCACTATGCTTGCCCTGCGTGCGCGCCTGTTCACCCTGACGGTAAATGGATTGAGCCAGCTGTTCATCCAGGTTGAGCTCTTCTTTGGCATCACGCGGCCGCGTTTTAATGCTTTCGCTATAGGCCTGTTCGGCCAGGTCATAGCGCTTTTCCGCATACGCGGAATGTCCCATCACGACCCAGGCGCGGTGGTGGGTCGAGCGATCCAGTGACGGGTTGGTGACCAGCAGCTGGGTGACTTCCAGCGCTTTTAAATACTCTTTTAGCGCATAAAAATTTTCTGCGGTTTTGATCAGAATGGCTGGCATTCGCGTGTCATAGGAAAAGCGATCACTGTAGAGCAAAGAGCTTTTGATCAGGCGCTGGTTGACCAGAGATTTTTTTTCGAGAGCCGTTTGCTGATACAGACGGTCGTAGGCATAGAAAACGGCGAAGCCGGCTTCTGCACTGTGTTTATGCGTTGCATATTCATAGGCGGTTTTTTCGTATTCAAGAATGGCTTCTTCATACTGGGTTGCTTCGTACAGGGTTTCTGCGAGAAGAAAATTAATGCGGGATGCATCGCTATGTTGGGGAAAGGATTTCAGATGCAATTTATACCAGCTGGCAGCCACGGCATAATCTTCAATGTTGCCGGTTTTTCCAGCGACGGCATGGTAATGGGTGGCGATATCGTACAGGTGGACAGCAAGCCGGGGCTTCAGGCTGCCCTGGGAATCGAGATCCTGCTGGCGCCAGAATGGCGTACCAATATTGTAGAGTTTCACGAAGCGCTCTTTTTCCGGCAGGATGGATGAAGCAAATCCGGCCTTCTGCAGGCTGACGATGGCGCGGTCATGGAATAGCGGGGTGTAGCGTGAAAACGGATAAAACTCACCAAACCAGAGATAGATATCGCTCGCATCGCTAAACCTTTCCTGTCGCGTATAAAGCTCTCCCAGACGGCGATATAGCAAAGGTTCGTAAGGGCGTTTTCCATACTGATTAAAGTATTGGCTGAGAGGCTGACGATCCGGCAGATAGGAAAACGCCAGACTGGTGACCCGCAGCACGTCGTTCATCAACTCCTGTTCAACCCGGCTTAATGAGGCTGACAGCTCGAATTCCTCCAGCAGATACTGGCTTTGTTTCAGGTCCAGCAGACGAATATAGCTATGTATCGCCTGCTCATAGTTATTCAGTTTGAACTGAGTCCAGCCCAGTTTGTAGAGGGATTTTTCAAAATAGATCGATTTCGGATGGTTGTTCACCACCACCGCGTAGGCCTGTTCGGATTCGACGAAACGTCCGCTCACAAACAGGTTTTCGCCGCGCCGAAACTGCACTTCATCGATATAGCGTGAGTTCGGGAACTCGCTAGCGATTCGATCCAGGTAAAGATCGGCTTTGTCATTCTGGGAAGCGACCGCATAGGCTCTGGACAGCTGGTATAGAATTCGATCATTGTCGGCCTTGTCGGGATAGGTTTGCAGGTACTGTTCATAGCGCTGTATCGCGAGCTGGGCCTGCTGTTCCCCCTGTAACGCCAGCTCCGGGTTTTCCGACAGTTTATTGTCCATGCTGGTTTCCAGCTCCAGATCTGCCAGGCGTTGTACTTCCTTGCCGGATTTCTGGGCCGGAGGGCTGGCTTCTACCAGCTCCCGGTAGCTGTCCAGCAGTTGTTTATTGTCGATCTCAAAACTGACCTGTGGGTTGATCTCTTCGATGGTTGGAATCGCCACGGTTTCGAGTTCAATATCGGCAATACTGCCGCCGATATTATCGCTGCCGGTGGCACAGGCCTGCAGCACCAGCAGGCCTGGCAACAATAGCGTTAGCAGCTTGAGCGGCCGCATCATGGCTTCTTCCTGCTCTGGGTGGACAACTCATCGTACAGACGCGCCAGTGAGTAGCGTGCACTGAGCTGAAGTTGAGCGATGTGTTTTTTGCGCTGCTGCAATGCCGAAATTGCCAGCTGATTGATGTACTGTTGCTGACGAGGTATCAATTCATTGAGGGTGCTTTGCAGACGCTCGATTTCTGTTTCCTGCTGCTGTATGCGCTGGTTCAGGGCATACAGTCTCTGTTCATAGCGCGCAGAGGCCTGTTGCACCGAAGCGGTGGACGCGGCCGCCTGTTGCAGGGCGCTATCGAGCTGCAGCAATTGCTGCTTTAGTTTCCAGAAGCGCGGCGCAAAGTCGGTACTGATGTCCCAGTAGAGCAGCCCATACAGCAGTCGGTATTGTTGCCTTTCCGTGCTCAGATCTCGATCCTGCGGTAATCGCGCGAGTAGTGCTTTCACTTCATCCAGCTGCGCTAGATGGTCGCTTTCAGACGCATTCGCCAGTGCCAGAAAATCCTGTTGCTGCTCGATGCGATTGACTTCCTCGGCCAGTGCGCTGCGCTGTTGCTGAAAACTCTCCAGCTGTTGCAGGTCAAGTGCCTGCAGTACCAGAGGTTGCTTGCCGGCAAAGGACTGGCGGCGTTCATGCAGCATCAGTTTGAACGCCGGTATACTGTCTTTCCAGCGCGCAATGCTATCGGCTATTTCCTGCAGTTCACGGTATTGCTGGAGTGCCTGCTGGAAAGGGCTGGCGCTAATCGTCTGTTGCAGGGTGCTCAGGGTTTTGAACAGCAGCGGATCGCTTTTCAGTGTCGCAATTGCGCTGGCGCTGAGCAGACGGTCTTCGGGTAGCGCGGTATACAGCTGCAGGCGTGGAATACTGTTGATCATGTCATCCAGCTGGGTGGACTGTTGCTGATACAGCTTGACCGCAAGGTCATAGGCCTGAGCGGCCAGTGTCCTGTTACCGAGTTGTTCATAGGCACCGGCAGTCAGTAGCGAAGCTTCCAGCGTCGCGCGGTCGGGCTGATGGCGTTTGATCAGAAGCTGCCAGTAGGCGAGCGCTTTTTTGGCTTCATTCTTGCGGCTCCAGATGGTGCCGGTGGCGAGTAGTGCCTTGTTGGTAACCGGGCTCTGAATACTGATTTTACGCAATTGCGCCAGTGCATCATCGAGACGATTCTGGTTCATCAGGATTAATCCGGATACCAGATTGGCGGAGTCCTGCAACGCAAGCGTTTCCTTATCCGTGGTTTTGAGTGCTGACAGAGATTTAAGCCGTTGCAGACCTTTTTCAGTTTCCCGCGCCGCGATTTGTGCGATGCCGAGATTATACTGTGCATAGGCATACCAGCTATCGCCTGCCTTGATCGCGGAAGCCGATGTGATGGCGTCGTCGAGCTGACCATTGTTCAGTTGCAGGCTGCTCTGAATATAGTAACGCTGCGATTCCTGTTGAGCCGGTAGTGGCTGGAGCAGACGTGACAGGTAATCCTCCGCCAGCTCAAAATTTTCCTGCTCATATTCAACCCTGGCCAGATTAAACCAGACGTTGTGCTGCGTTTCAGGGGCGAGATTGTGCTCCAGCAGCTGATTAAAGATGAGTGCCGTTTGCTGCGGCAGGCCATACTCAAAATACAGGCTGGCTAATAGCAGATCGGCGTCAGCGCGTTGATTGTTGAGCATGTTTTTTTCGTCGGCTACTGTCAGTTCGGTAATCGCAGCGAGTTTTTTGTGCTGGAATAAATGGAACAGGGCCGTGCCATAGGCCAGGTCTTTAACCCTGGTTTCATGCCGGTCTTCCTGTGCTGAAAGCATGACGGGCATAGTTAATACTATGCAGAGTGTGGTTTTCAGAAAGTAGTGACGGATAGAAATTCGCATCATTTAATAAAAAGCCGCAGCAACAGGGCTGGTTTATTCCCAGATTCGCGTTTTAAATAGCGGCTGTTCCTTGGACGGGTCATCGATGATCTGCAGTTCGATAAACTGAGGGTCGCTGCCCTTTTCAATCTGGATATTTTCTCCGCGCCGATAATCACGTTTATTCGGTCCCTTGCCGCTAAAAATGGCAATAATTTCATGTTTTCCGGAAGCCAGGTTACCGATATACAGGCGTTGCACCCCGCCGCGCTTGAGTGCTTCCAGTTCACGCTCGGTATACAGATGGCTGGCGATGACTTTTTCATCGATTTTGAGCTGCACCGAGTCGAGGGTAAAAAGCTTGCCGGAATCCATCGACAGAAAAACGCTGAACTGGGTGTTGGCAGGAAATAGCAGATCTTCTTCCAGAATAAACAGGTTTTTATTCAGTTTGAGCACATCGTTTTTCAGATCCTGAATATTTTGCTGCAACGCCGTCGCGGCATCCTGAGCGCTGGCATAGGGGCTGAATAGCAGGCTGAAGCATAAAAAGGCCGCAAGGCGGATGATTTTACTCATGTTGACTTCCTGAATTTGTGTTGTTATGTCTGGTTAACCGGGGCTAGCCGGGTCAATCAATCCGGATGAATAGTGTACCACTCCGTTAGCATCGATGATGACTGCTTCGATTTCATCGAGTGCATTAATCAGCTTCAGGCCCTGTTCCGGACCCAGTATAAACAGGGTGGTGGACAGCGCATCGGTAGTGGTTGCGTCCGGACCCATCACGCTCGCACTCCAGGCTGTATGCGCTGAGGTGCCGGTTTTCGGGTTGATTATATGATGAATGCGCTCGTTACCGGATAAAAAATAGCGCTCATAATCGCCTGAAGTTGAGATGGCGCTATCCGATAGTGGAATGCTTAACGCGATCTGCTGCTCCTGTCTGGGGTGCTGAATCCCGATCATCCAGGGCCGACCCTGATGATCGCCCAGAATACGGCTATCCCCGCCGGCACTCACCAGAGCCTGCTGGATACCGCACTGTTGTAGTAGCAAAATAGAGCGATCGACCGCATAGCCCTTGGCAATACCGCCCAGATCGATACGCATACCGGGTTTCGCAAATCGTACCGTTTGCTGTTGTAACAGCAGGTTTTTATAGTTGATGGCGGGTAGTTGTTGCTGAATGGTCTGAGCACTTGGCTGCTGCTTCTTGCGGTAGTCGTAATAATAGCCGACCGAGGCAAAGCTAATATCAAACGCACCGTTAGAGAGTTCTGAAAAAGCAATCGATTTTTGCAGCAGGCTAAACAGTTCAGCGCTCACCTTAACCGCTTCAGTGGCGGCCAGTCGATTGATACGGGAAACTTCGCTGTTTTCCTTGTACGGGCTCATCAGTCGGTCTATACGCTGCATTTCAGCAAATACTCGATCGGTACAGCGTTCGGCCTGGCGCGGGTCGCTATGCCAGAGCTCGACATTCACCCGGGTGCCCATGACATCGAGGGACTGCTTATACCAGTCGGCACCGGCATGCGTGGCCAGCCCGGCCATGATTAAACCGGCCAGCCAGCCGTAACCGGTATTAACAACGGATTTACGCATAGGGTGGGTCAGGCTGACAGGGCTCCAAAAGCGGCATACAGATCGTAGGCGCTGCCCAGACCATGATTGGTAAAGGTGCTGGCAAACTGGCCGATATCGCCGTTGAGTGACATGTAATTGAGTAATACGGTATTGACCAGCAGATTAACGTTGTTAGCCGCCGGGCTGGAGGATGTCACGACCGAAGCATCGGCAGAAAAGCGCCCGATCTGACGACCACTGATCAGGGGCGTGGGTTTGCTGACTGGATCGAACACCAGGATGAATGAGCAGGCGGTGGATGAGTTATCGCCGGTCCACTGCCCTTTGCCGCGACCGCCCAGCGTGGTGCCGGAGTCGGCGGATTCATCACGCATCCCGTTGCTTGCCACCGAGCCATCACTGAACACGTAAATCATCAGCGGTTTATTCAGTCTGGCGGCGTAGTTCAGGCAGGCACCGATACAGCGTCCGGCGCGCAGATCACGGTTTTCACCGGTGCGCCGGTCACCGGTATGGTAGTCGTAACCGCCCATGGTGATGCAGCCACCGGCAGAATAACCGTTCAGGACCATCTTCATCACCGAGGCGGTTTTACGGAATTCGCCATCGCCATTCAGTTCGTCTGCAGTGAAGATAGACTGAATATCGGTATCCAGCAGTGGGTCGACCGGCACCCCGGCGAAGCGGTCTGCCAGATCGGCGGCTTTCAGGTAGCCACAACGTACCAGGTCTTTCACCACTTCGTCGCGCGTCAGGCCGGTATTTACGCTGCCGAGTTTAAGTTTCTTGTGGGTGATACGCGCCATCGATTCCATTACCGCCGTGACATCCGCCGGATTGCTCAGAATGGCGGTCAACTCACCGACATCCACCATGCCGGTGACGTCGCTCGGACGATCCACCTTGGTGGGGCGGAATTCCGGGTTGATCATGTTGGCGGGTGCCATCGAGTTGCCGCCGGAGTCACTGCTGCGTGATCCAATCAGGTCAACCACTGTACCCTTGCCGCCGGCCATCGAGATGCCATACAACGGGTTATGTGGATTATTGCCGGTATCGTTATCGGAGCGTGCCGGAATCACACAGCCATCGACCCGACCCACGGCCACGCCAGCTTTTTCCAGTATGCCCTTCAGCATCGCGCTGTCGGCATGAAACTGCAGGCCCAGTTCAGCGTTGACAAAATCATTGTTGATGCTGCCACTGAGCAGGCTGAAGTTGGTGGAGTCGAGTCCCGGCACCATATCGCCGGGTATGCCCATCTTGCTGTAACCTGCGGTGGTGATGCTGCCGTCATTCTGTCCGCCAGCCCCACCGACCAGTACATTGGAGCCGGCCAGATTGGCACCTCCGGCCAGGTCGAAGCAGATGAATGGAACCTTGTTGCCGGACAGGCCGCCGAGTGAACAGTTGATGTCATTCGCGAGTGACTGAACATCAGAAGACAGCGCCGCATAGGCCTGATTAGGTGCGGTAAACAGACTGAGTACGCCGCCGCTTAATATGGTCGCAGAGCCGCCCAGGAAACCCTGACGGATAAAATCGCGCCGCGTAACCGGACGCGCGTGATCACGATGATACAGCGGGGCATCAACAGGCAGGGCTGTTAGTTTAAATTTAGCTTTATGGGTCATCGTCATGTCCTATTGAATCAGCATCGCGGCGCTACCGACGGCGGCCGCACAAACCGCTTTTACAATCTGTGCAGTCCGTGCGGCAGTGTAAATATCCGTTGTCAGGTTGCAGAGGAAGTCCGGGTTGAAATGGGGGTCGCCGAGCTGCGGACATTTGATCATTTCTGTGATCAGACTGTCATAAGGGTAAGTGGCGACCGATGTGGTCAGGGTCTGAGACGTATCTGCACCCAGCAGATTAGCGACCTCAGTCTGATCCGGCTGTGAGTCCAGATTGTTTAGTAATACTGCGTTCACTACCGGATTGATCACATTGCTACGTTTTTGTGCGGTATTAAAGGCGGTTTGCGCCGACTCGCTAAAATCTACATCGCTAAACAGTACTCTGGCGGCATTGCCGATGGGCAGGCTGCTATCGAGGTTAACCCGTTCACTACAGGAGGTTAACGCCAGCTGTGCGATCGCCATCTGGTGAGACGGCAGGAAGGCATCGATGGTTTCCACCGTGGGCAGCTGTTGTTTGTATTGAACATACAGACTGTTAACCGCGCTGTTGGTGACCGGTACACCGGTCATTTTGGCAATGGTGGCATTGATTTCAGCGAAGGTGCGAACGCCGATATCGGATACTGCGGCGGGGTCGGCGGCAACCGGCGGTGGCAGCGGCGTTGGATCGGTCACGTTGTGGGTGTTGTCATCGAGTACTTCAAAGCTGAGGAAGAATTCATCCAGACTGGCACCTTTTTCCAGCGCGATTACCGCACCCAGCGGTGACAGCAGTTGACCATCCAGCGCATTGTAAGAACTATCGATGCTGGCATTCAGGGTGGCGAAAGACTGTCCGGCTACAGCGGGTTTTCCGTTGATACCGATGCGCATTTTTTTGATTGTAATCGCCGTTGGTATCCAGTTCGGATCAAGATTGATGAAGGTCGGTTTATCGAACAGGTAGCTAAAGCTGTCAAACTGGGAAACCTCAAAGCGGATATAACTGTCAGGGATACCGATGCCGGGGGTGCCGATTCGGTCTGCAACCGAAAACAGCAGGAAGTATTTCTGGCCCACACCAACCGCAAAATTCTGTGCGATCTGAGCTGGAGTCAGCACCTGATTATGAATCGACACCATGCGCAGTTGTCCAAACCAGGGCCTGGTGTTGGAGGCACTGTTACCGAGCACGAAGGCATAGTTGTTTTCCCAGTCGATCGAAACCGGTTGTGTGATGGGGTCACTGACATTGATTTTTTCACCATTCACGAAGATCTGGCGTCCACTGACCGGGTTAAAGGTGGTCACCACATGCTGCAGGCTGGACTGCAGAATTTCTCCGCCATCCTCGGTGGATAATACAGGAATGCCGTTGGTTGTCGATAGTGTGCTGCGGTTATGAAAGTTATAGTTATACAGGGTCTGGGTGAGGGCAAAATTTTTGTTATTGGAGCCAGAGTCAAGACTGATGATATTTCTGTCTTCCTGGGTCACGTTGGCCGGAATAACCCAGGCCTCGATAGAGTACTCGCCGGATAGCTTGATGTAATCAAACAGCTTTTTGCTCTGAGCGGTGTCGGCCCAGGCCTTGCCGCCGGAGAAGTCCAGCCCGTAAGCGCCCAGCCAGTTGACATTGCCAACCAGAGTTAGATTCATCGAGGGCTCGATGCCGGTGAGGTCAAACGCGGTTGAGCCTGCGCCCTGCTTGAATTCCCATAGTGCAATCTGGTTGGCTTCGTGGCGGTTGCCACCGGAGGCGACGATCCCATCTTCGAGTAAAACCAGTGCCTTACTGGTGACCAGCACCGGATCGATCACGGTTGGGTTGATGGCATTCGCAAAGGCGGTGATGGCAGCCTGCATCTCGTTTGCATCGCTGTCGCACAGGCTGGGGCCGGACCAGCATTGATGCCC
>JACNJF010000035.1:43128-51006 GCA_014382695.1 Gammaproteobacteria bacterium
CCCTGAAAAGGATTGGCGGTGGTGGCGGGGCCATCGCAGCCCAGCAGGAATGCGCTTAATGCGGATAGCAGGCTGAGGCGGATGAGCAGGGTGGTGTTGGCTAATTGAGTCATGCCTAGTTCCCCTTGCAATAGGCGGCTACATCACGAAACACCTGTTTCATGCGGTAGTCCGATCTGAAGTCGGTGACGATGGTATTAAACGCGCTGCGGTCGGCGCTATTACCGGGCTCGCGCAGGCACACCGTTTGAAACGCTTTTCTGACCTGACACTGGGCAAACGCGGTGCTATTCGCAAGTTCGCGCCCCAGCGATTTAGCGCCATTACCGATGGCATGGCCCTTTTCATCGAGTACCAGTCCGGGATAACTACTGGACCAGCCCAGTAGTGAATTCTGGCCATTGCGCCAGTAATTGATCCAGCTGTCATCGGTGGTGATATGACCGGCTTTAAAGTTGTTTTCATTGATCAAAAATTTACCCTGCACCGCATTCGGTGTGTACGCCATGGTGGCCGTATCTTCGATCACGTTGCCATTACCATCGTCGCTGAAATCCAGTTCGTAATGGGCGAACGCGCCCATCATGCCATCCATACCGGCGTGGCAGCCGACACAGCTATTGAGGAAGATACGGCTGTCGCCGCCGGGGCTGCGCGATACATCTCGGTGCACCCGATCCGGGATGCGTGAATTGTCTTTCAGCGGCTCCAGATCGGTACACAGGTGATTAATCAGGGTGAAGCGGAACATCGCGCGGTTGGTACCGAGATAGAAAAAAGCTCGCGCGGCAGCACGTGTGGTTAAAACTCCGGCCGTGGCCGTGGTGTCAAACAGGGTCACTGCGCTCTGGGTCTGTTGCTGCAGGATGGTGTTATCGGCCAGATTTCCGGCCACCGGTCCAAGCGCTTCGAGTGCCGCATAATGCTGGTTGTTGCGGTTGCTATAGGCGGGTAGATTATTACCGGTGTAGAGGATGTCACCGTACAGCACTTGACGAAAATCGACGTCATCACGGATCATGCCAATCACCGTGGCACTATAGTCGTTCAATGGGGTGAATACGGTTTGCTCTTCATTGGTCCACGGCGCGACGAAATTTTTCAGCGTTACATTATAAAAGGCCGGGTCTTTTAGCGCTTCTTCGGCGGCGCTTTTCCCACTCGGATCGGTAATCAGCAGGCTTTCCATCTGCCCCAATACGGTTGCGCTCGGAGGTGTACCGGTAAGACGATCATGGATACGGTTGGCCTGCCGGCGTTGTTGCGCATCGGCGTTGACAATTTGGCTGCTTAACAGGATGCATCCCAGTGAAACGGTCAGGAAAGTGTTTTTAAACATAAAGGGGAGGTCCGTAATAAACGCCATCATTGGCAAAATAGATGAAGCTGCTGTTGTTTTAAATTAGCATAGCGCGTTAACACGAAAAAGATTTAGATTCCGGAAATAGATCACATAAATAGAAATAGCGAATGGCTTAAATTTGAATTTTGCTATTCTTGCACGCTAAGGACTGTATTCTAGCCGCAAAAAAAAGCATTGCTGGACCGCCGGGCTCGGAAATCTGACGTTCTATCGGTTATGTTGTGCAGCAAGCTGCATCGTTGTAGGTTTTATCTACAATGCAGCGAATCAGGAGTCGCTGCCATACGGACAATTCAATTCGGAAAAATATATCTATGGTTTTCACAATGTCTTATCAGGGTTCACGCTATTTACTAGGTGGAAGTTTATTGCTGCTGCTTGCCTCCTGCAGTGATAGCGCGACCACTGAAGTGACGGGTGCGGATCCGGGTGTACTGGAAGCGCCCATCGCCTACGTAAGACGACCGATAGCGCTGAATAACAATGGCAGTCCACGTCAACCAGATCTACGCGAGCCGCTGTTTTTTGTCGAAGGTGGTGATCTATTCCTGCGTAGTAATTCGACGGTTAGCGCGACTGAAATCAATATCACCGCAGGCGTAACCCAGAGCCAGGGCGATGTGAAAGATCTGCAGGCTGCGTTTGATGGTACGCGGTTGATTTTCAGTCTGCGACTGTTTGATCCGAACCCGAATGATGATGACACTCCGAGCTGGAATATCTACCAGTATGATCTGGCCGAGCAAACCCTCAGTTGCATACTGGATGCCGATCCCTCCACCAGCGTGTGTGACGGTCTGAATGCAGAGCAGGGCGACGATGTTGCACCGGCATATCTGCCGGATGGACGGATCGTTTTCAGTTCTAATCGTCAGCGCCTGTCGGGTGAAATATTGACTAACGAAGGCAAGCCACGTTTCCGTGCGCTGGACGAAGATGAAGACACGATGGCGATGGTACTGCATGTGATGAATGCGGATGGCAGCGATTTAAAACAGATTTCCTTCAATCAAAGTCATGACCTCAATCCACAGGTGCTGACCCACAGTTATCCCGGAGAAATCATGTTTACGCGCTGGGATCATGCTGGTGCCAATAATGCGATGCATCTGTATAAGATCAATCCGGATGGTAGCGATCTACAGCTGCTGTATGGTGCGCACAGCCATAATAGCGGCGCTAATCGAGTCGGCAGCAATACCTCTACGATTCAGTTTTCACGTCCGCAGGAAATGCAGGATGGTCGTCTGATGGTCATAGCAAGACCATTCAGTAACACCTTTGGTGGTGGCGATATTGTGATCATTGATGTTGAAAATTATGCCAATAACGATCAGCCGGTAACTTTTATGGCCGGTATTCCGGGTAGAGCGCAGACTTCTGCAACCATCAATAACATCAGTACCGCCAATGAAGTTTCGCTCGGCGGCCGTTACAGTGCGGCCTATCCGCTATGGGATGGCAGCAACCGTATGCTGGTGAGCCGAAGCAGTTGTGAGCTGGAACTGAATAATGTGCGCAGGCCCTGTATCGAGCCTTATCTGTCTAATCCTGCTGCAGTTGAGGCTTCACCGGCTTATAGCCTGTGGCTGTATGATATGAATAGCCACTCGGAAAAAGTCATCGTGCCGGCGCAGCGGGGCATGGTGTTGAGCGATATTGTAGCGCTGCAGTCGCGCCCGTTACCGCTGGATAAGGCCGAGCATGCACTGGATAGCGACTGGGAAAGTCTGGGGTTGGGAGCGATCCATATCCGTTCGGTATATGACTTCGGCAATGGCAGTTTTGATGGCTGTTTTCTGAGCGACTGCACCGATGCTCCAGATATAGTTACGGTGAACGATCTGGGTGATCCAGCAAAGGCGACGGCGGATCAGCGCCCTGCCCGTTTTGTACGTTTCGAAAAAGCCGTTTCGATGGCGGACCCCGATGATACGGATCTGGGTAATGATGCACCGGATCTGGATCGCGCGGCGTTTGGTCCGATCCGCAATCTGGGGATGCGCGAAATCATCGGCTATGCGGCGGTGGAACCGGATGGTTCGGTAAAGGTGAAGGTGCCGGCCAGTATCCCGCTCGCGATCAGCGTGCTGGATAAGTCCGGGCGTCGTATCGGCGCACGCCATGCCAACTGGTTTCAGGTGAAGGCCGGCGATACGATGGAGTGCACCGGCTGCCATAGCCATGCTTCGGCGAATAGCGAGACCCCGCCGATACACCAGCGACGCGATGCAGAAGTGGCCTCGATCAACAGCGGAATTCCATTCAGCGGTGTTTTTGCGAATACCCAGATTCCAGGACAAATCGATGCCTATTTTGGCGATATCGGGGAAACCATGGCAGAGGTTCGCTTCAAGCACGCGCCCGCTGAGCCACAGCTGAGTGCTGATATCATCTACAGCGATGTGTGGACCGATTCAGGCGTGCGCACACCGGATACTGACTTCAGTTATCGCTATTCCAATCTGACCACACTATCCCCTGCCAGCAGCAGTTGCCTGCCGGATACCAGCTGGGATTTTAAATGCCGCATCGTGATCAACTACGAGCAGCATATTCACCCGTTATGGTCGGCACCAAGAGGTAGCGGTAGCTGTACCAGCTGTCATACGAATTTTGATACGGTGTTACTGATTGATCGGGTAGCCGATGCGCAACTGGATCTAAGCGATGGCGTCTCGGACCAGGAAGCAGAACGTTTCAAGTCTTACCGGGAACTGTTTTTTAGCGATCAGGGGGAAACGCTGGATGCCACCGGATTGCTGATCGATATCCAGATTCCACAGGATATTCCAATACTGGATGCAAACGGTAATCCGTTACTGGATATAAACGGTAATCCAGCCTTTAATACGATACTGGTCGATGATCCGGCAGCCAGGGTCACCGCTTCCATGTCGGCAAATGGAGCCAGAGCCAGCTTTTTTATCCAGAAATTGACCGATGCTGCAGCAACCCGCAATGGTTCTGCGGCTGCTGGGGATAGCGCCTATCTGGATCACTCCACCTTTTTGAGTGCAGATGAATTGCGCCTGATCAGTGAATGGCTGGACATCGGTGCGCAGTACTTTAATAATCCATTCGATCCTGCGGTACCGCAGAACTAGGGAAGAATATAATACGTTACCATGTTGAGCTTTAGCCTTTGAATCGTCTGCTCAGGAATTACCGATTGCTGCTGCCTGTTTATAGTCTGCTGCTGGCGCTGCTGACCAGTAGCGCTATCCAGGCTCAAACCGAGCCGACCGGCGAGCAGCTCGACAGTGAGCAGGAAGTCCAGTTAACCATTGCCGATCCGTATATCGAAATCCATACCGGACCGGGTGCTGGATACCCGATATTCCATGTGGTGGATCGCGGTCAGCAGATTGTGATGCTGAAGCGCAAAACCAGCTGGTATAAAATTCGTGCCGAAAACGGCAAGGAAGGCTGGGCCAGTCGAGAGCAGATGCAAAAGACCCTGTTGCCTGGCGGCCAGGTTCTGCAGTTTAGCGAACAAGATCGTGAGACCTTTATCAAACGCCGCTGGGAGTGGGGGGTCACCTCGGGTGAGCTACATAATGCGCCGATTTTATCGCTGTATGCCGGCTATGCGCTGACCGATAATCTATCGGCAGAGCTTACCCTGGCGCAATCTATCGGCAATGTTTCGAGCAGTAATCTGTACAAGCTGAACCTGTTGATGCAGCCGTTTCCAGCGTGGCAATACTCGCCATTCTTTACCCTCGGTGCCGGCGCGATTCAGGTTAAACCGAATGCGACCTTGATCGATCCGGCGGATAAAAATAATGCGCTGAGTCAGGTTGGGTTGGGTTTTAAAACCTATCTGACGCGGCGCTTTATATTACGTGTGGAGTATAACGAGTATGTTATTTTTTCAGCCAACAACGATAAAGATGAAAATGAGGATATAGGTGAATGGAAAATCGGTTTCGCAGTCTTTTTCTAGCGCTTCTGGTCACGTTCAGTGGACTGTTCAGCAATGCGTTGCTAGCAGCAGCCCATCTGCCACCGGACAGTGACCTGCTGATAGCACCGGATGTCGAGCGTCAGGCCTTCGATGATGCGCAGATCGACAGCAGTGATTTTGAGCTGATGCTGTTTGCCGGTTTTCTCAGTATCGAAGATTTTGGGGTCAATGCACTCGTTGCGTTCAAGCTCAATTACTACGTGAATGAGTCTATTTTTGTGCAGCTATCGCTGGCCCAGTCAGAAGGTAGTGAAACCAGTTACGAAGTGTTATCCGGTGGCGCGCCTCTGCTTACCGATGATGAACGGCAGCTACAGTATTACAGCATCAATATTGGCTATAACCTGCTGCCCGGCGAGGCGTTTCTGGGGGAACAGACGGCGTTTAATACGGCGCTGTATCTGAGCGCTGGAATCGGTAATACCGATTTTGCCGGGAGCGAGCGCTTTACCATCAACTATGGTGCTGGTTATCGCTTTTTGCTCAACGATGCGATCTCGCTGAATACCGAGTTCCGTAACAATGTGTTCGATGTGGATGTGTTTGGTAAAAAAACAACGAGCAATAATCTCGAATTTATTGTGGGGATCGGCTGGTTTTTTTAGCCGCGCTGAATTTAACGAAACGAATTAAAAATGAGGGAGAGTGTATGAAAGTTTATCTGAATCAAATCATGTTGCTGCTGGGGCTACTGGCTTTCAGCGCGGGCACATTTGCAGCAAAGGAAATGAATGCGCCGGCCCCCGATTTTACCTTAAAGAGCCTGAGTGGAAAAAACCTGCGATTGAGTGAACTGGCGGGTCAGGTCGTGCTATTAAATTTCTGGGCATCATGGTGTGCGCCGTGCCGCGAGGAAATGCCGTTATTGAATGATTTGCATAACAAGTATGCAGCGCTTGGTTTTACCGTGCTCGGGGTGAATGTCGAAGAGCAAACGGATAAGGCGGTATCCTATATCGCGGACAGACCGGTCGACTTTCCCATTCTGCTGGATAATAGCAATAGCGTCAGCAGTCAGTACAAGGTGATAGCGATGCCGACTACGGTACTGATCGACCGCAATGGCACGATGCGTTATCTGCATCAGGGCTATAAGGCGGGGGATGAAAAAGAATACGTAAAACTGGTCAAAAGGCTGGTTCGGGAATAGAGCGGGAACATCGGCATGCGCGTAAAAATTGTTCTCCTGATGATCGTCCTGCTGCAGGGCTGTAGCATGACCCCCTGGGTGAAGCCGTATGAACGTGCCCATCTGGCGGATCCGATCATGAATTTTAATCGTGACCCGGTGGCCAGCAGTTATATCCATCATGTGTATGATGCACGCGAAGGCGCTCGGGGTGCCGGGATTGCTACAGGCGGTGGCTGTGGTTGTAACTAGGACTTATCGGGCAGTTATTGCATGGTTGCTGCTGTGCAGCTTGCCGCTGCAGGCCACGGTGTTACCGGAAGATCGAGCCGACCTGCTGTATCACAGCTTTAATGGCGGTGGTGCCGAGATATCCGGGCCTTCGTTACTGGTGCGCAAAAAATTCAGCGAAAAGGCTACGGCCACCTTCAATCATTATGTGGATAATGTTTCCAGTGCCTCGATCGATGTCATTACTACCGCCAGTCCCTACACCGAACAGCGCGAAGAAAATTCTCTCAGTATCGATTATCTGAATGAAAAAACACTGCTTAGTCTGGGCTATGGTCAATCCAGTGAAAATGATTTTGATGCCTCGACCGTCAGTGTGAGTATCGCACAGGATATGTTTGGAGACCTGACCACCTTAAGCATGGGCTACGCGCAGGGTGATAATACGGTGCGGCGCAATGGTGATGCCAGCTTTGCCCAGGATGTCGTCACGCGTAACTATCGACTGTCGTTATCTCAGGTCATCAACAAGGATTTTCTGATGGCTTTTGCAGTTGAAACCATGACCGACCAGGGCTTCCTGAATAACCCCTATCGTCAGGTACGTTATATCGATCCAACCAATCTAACGCGTGGTTACAGTTATCAGGAAGAACTCTATCCAAATACGCGTACCAGCCATGCTCTTGCGTTGCGCGGTCGTTATTATTTGCCGCAACGTGCAGCGCTGAGTGGCGGTTATCGGTACTTTACCGATACCTGGGGAATTGAGGCACAGACCTGGGAACTGGGTTACACCCTGCCCTATCAGGAAGACTGGCTGTTTGAATTTAGCTACCGTTATTACGATCAGACCCGTGCCGATTTTTATGCCGACCTGTTCCAGAGCGCCGATGAGTTGATCTTTCTGGCGCGTGATAAAGAGCTGAGTAGCTTTAGCTCGCAAACCTTCGGGCTGGGCGCGAGCTATGAATTCAAAAAGAATGGCAGTGGATTGCTGAAGCGTGGAAGTCTAAATCTGCATTATGATTTTATCCGCTTCGATTATGCCGATTTTCGTGACCTGACCGTCACCAGTGCGGTTGGTGAAGAGCCTCTCTACAGTTTCGATGCCGCGGTGATCCGTTTGTTTGTATCGATCTGGTTCTGACAACCGGCTTAAGCCTGAAATACATTTGTTGTGGT
>JACNJF010000124.1 GCA_014382695.1 Gammaproteobacteria bacterium
TAACGAACAAGGTTAGATTGTGATTTGAGCCTAAGCGAGAAGCCACAATCTGAACCGTTTGTTGGACAAGCCCGATGAATTCGTTAGTGGATGCTTTGCGTTGAAGATAGCTTTTACAGATTGATGGGATTTGGCCGGCCAGAACAGCGGTTTTCTCCCTGCAGTGAATCCATTCCGGAAAATAAATCCCGTAGTTGACTCATTAGGTGGTTGATTGCGTAGTTTTACGCTTATTTCATCCGATGGTCAGCCTCAGCCACTGTAAAACTGAATTTTTACCGGTGCTGTTGGTAAAAGGTTACATAGCCAGTAAGTGAGTGATAGCTAAAGGGCCTTCGCGGTTCAGTATCGCTATTTTTATATCAGGCGGTGTCTCTTTAATCTGAACCTGAATGATGCGCATCTGGGCACCGCAACACTCACAACGCATTTGAGGTCTGGGTTTTAATTTTGGCAACCACTTTTTCGGATCGAATTTAAACAGCAGATGAATCGCCTGAATCAACGCCTTGCTGTTCGGGTGAATAAATCCATAGTCTCTGGCCCGCCTGAATCGAGCGGGTAACACATGCTGTAAAATCAGCCATACAAAATGAGCGCCGCTGACTGTTCTTGTCTGGCTTTTTTTGGTTTTGCTATCTTGATAACGAAAAGTGACCTGACCGTCTTTGATGGTCAGAATATCCTTTTCCCGAATCACGCCCCGATACAGGTATCGGCCCAGATACACGAGCGCCTTATCGCCAGCGCCGACCGATTGACAGTCGACGACCCATTTTTCAGGGGTCTTTTGCGGCAATTGAAGGCCTGCATTGACCAGGCCCGCCAGCATCTTCGCGCGGAAAACTTTAGCCAGGGCTTTGTGATTGAACAGGTACTTTCCGCCCTTTTTTCGCCAAAGCCTGTTTTCTTTATTGATCACAGCCGCAGGCAACACCGCATGGATATGCGGGTGATAATCAAGCCTTCTGGAGTGTGTATGCAACACCGCGACGACACCCGGTGTCCCCTGGAGCTTTTTATCATTCAGACTGAAGGTCTGTAGGGTTTCCCAGGCAGACTTAAACATCAGGGTATAAACCTCTCGCTGATGCTGCCAGGTTACCGATCGCAACTCTTTGGGTAAGGTGAACGTAATCATAAAATACGGGGCAGGAACCTGTTTCTGAACCTGCCGCTCTAACCATTGCTGACTCTCGTGATGTTGACAATGCGGACAGTTTCGGTGACCGCAGGAATGCGGCACGTAGGTCTGATGCTCACAGTCGCTGCAACGCATGAGCATTTTTGGACTGTGCTCGGTTCTGCAAAACTTCAGCGCCGTTAACGCCTTTTTATGACTGGGTAACAGTTGATGTTTATAAGTGGATAAATACTCGGATTCAAACTGTTTGATGACAGCGGCCAGGCGGATCATCGGATCATTCCCCACTGGATTTCAAAGCCATTCATCAACTGATTAATGCGATGTTCACTCTGCCGACAGGATGTGGTGGTTAAGTGGGTGTATTTAGCGGTCGTGAGTAAACTGACGTGCCCCAGAATGGACTGGAGTTCCAGCATGTCCACACCGGCTTCCAGTAGATGCGTGGCGTAGCTATGCCGCAGGGAATGGCAGGAGATCTTTTTTTTAATCCCATCTGTTTAACCACCGCAGCCATGGTGACCTGAACACCCCCCATGTTCAGAGGAGAGTCGGCTTGGTGAGCTAATTTGAGCCCCCGTTTTCGGTTAGGGAATAACAGCGTGGGATGCTGATGCAGGCGCCAGAAACGGCGCAGCACCAACAGGGTATTTAAAGGAAGAGGGGCAAATCGATCTTTATTCCCCTTGGCATTGCGAACATGCACCCGCATCCGGTCCTCATCGATATCACCAACTTCCAGACGCAGCCCTTCGCCCAGGCGTAAACCCATACTGTAAAGCGTGAAGAACAGGACTCGATAGCTCAGTTTCTTAGTGGTTCGGAATAAATGCTGAGTCTCGGCAATCGTCAGAATATCGGGAATTCGTTTCGTTTTAGGGGGTTTAATAAGTGGAATATCAACCCAGGATTTAGCGAGAACCTGGGTATAGAAAAACTTTAATCCATACAGATCCAGCTTAACAGCGCTCCAGGAAAGAAGTTCCAGTAAATCATGGAAATAATCCAGTAATTGATCTTGAGAAAGTGTTTCTATCTGGTAATCAAAATACTGACCCATCCGGCGAATAGCCCGTGAATAAGCCTCGATAGTTTTTGGTCGATAGCCGTGTAGCTTTAAGTGTTTGCAGTGGCGCGAATAATTCTGGTTGAATTGTTCATTAGATGATGGTGTCATGGAAAGGTAACCTCGTTGTTTTATAAGAGATTACAACTTACCTTCAAACTAACCTGAGGGGAAAGAGGTTGCATTAATTAATGAGGTGGCTATCTCCGCGATAGCGGCTTCGTACAACAAGGCAATCAACTCGGATTTTCACTACTCCACGCTTTTTCGTGTAGTTCACTTCGCTCTCAATTTACATCAAAAAGCGCTCCGTGCGTATTCTGGCGAATCCGATCACCTATTCTGGTTTTATTCGATCACCTGAAC
>JACNJF010000058.1 GCA_014382695.1 Gammaproteobacteria bacterium
CTAACTACTTGCCTTTTTGAGTCGGCACATTTTGTACTTCATTCTGCTCCTGCTGCATAGGCGGCTCTGGCACTACATTCTGTTCCATTGCAGGCTCCTGCTCAAACACGTGATCGGTATCCCTGATCTGATCCTGATCCCTTTCCATGGTTCGATCCTGATCACGCTCCATGTCACGATCCTGATCCTGGTCGCGGATCATACTTCTGTCCTGATCGCGGTCACGATCTCGATCCTGAACACCGGTGTCATCACCGGTTTGCTTCTTCAACTTCTGCTGACTGGTCTTTCCTGACTGATTGGAGGAACCCTTGTCAGCTCCTTTACCGGAACCTGTGCCATATTTGTTTCCGGGGGTTTGATCGCCCTGATATTTTTCGCCGGGAATATCATCTCCCTCATACTTCTTGCCGGGAATATCTTCACCACCGGCATAAGCAGGGCCCTGAGGAGTGCCGGGTCCGGAACTATATTGATGACGTTCAGTAGAACGGTACTGGTAGGACCCTGTTCCCGTTCCCTTTTGGCTTGCCGCATCAGAAATCTGCGCTTTTTTCATCACTGATTCCTGTGATTTTTCGTGCATTTCCATTGCATGCTTATTGACATCAAAATTTTCTGCTGAAATCGCAGTCAATGGAACGCTCAGTCCCAGTGCTAAAATGATCGCCAAATTTAACTTTTTCATGATATTAATCTCCTGATTTAACAAACTTAACTTCCTTCAACAGCTAAGAAAAAACATTTTCATTATGTTTTCCAGAATCGAGTATCGCTATAGACTCTGGCTCCATAATTAGAAACTCTTATCCGTTTTCCCTTTCTCTGCCGCAGCCAGTTATCCGACCACGCAGAATTGAATAGAACTTCATAAGAGATGATTAAATGTAACTCAGGATCAATCATAAACCCGTTCCACTGCTGCAATTTATTTGTTATGCAGTGTTTTATTTGCCTAATTAAATGATTGAAATTGTTGAATTTGTATCTCATCTGTTTCACCTCTATATCCCTATACACGATGACCCTTTACTTTAGTTCCATTGTTCTGCTGATCATCGTTCACTTGCAATACATTAACCAATTTTCAACCTTGAATAATGTCCCTGTTGCTCTAGCGATCACGATTTTACCTTTCTATTTCTACCCATAAAAATCATCCTTTTTTGATTTTTCTGAGCATTTTTTCGTCGCTGATGACGATGCTATACAAACCGGTTCGGCAGCGATTGGCATACAGTGAAAGACTGGTGTCTTCGCTGTCTGACAGTTTACGAAAACTAAACCACTCACCGTCCCAGCCTTTACCGCGTGGTTCACCATAGCTGGCCTCCAGCTCCAGTGCGATATCCTTCACCACCTGCTTGCACATTGATCGAACCTTTTTTGCCTGCTTCACCTGGCCCATTTTCTTACCCTGTGACGGCTCCACTTCAAACTGGTATTCAGCCTGTATGGTGTAGATGATACCGTCTGTGGTTGTCTTTACCCTGTAGTTCTGGAATCGATCATCCACAATCTGCGGCTCAACCTGAATCACAGTACCTTTCAGTCTGGCACCATTCGCTCCAGTTAGCGTATGCGGTTGGCTATCAATAACTCTGGTCACCATCGAGGGTTCAAAGCGTTTTCCCAGTGCAATGCCAAAAGCACTTGAAAGCGGTGTCGTTACCCGATTTGTGGCCTGCTCCTGATTTACCCCGGATGCAGTTTCTGCTTCGACTGTCGTCGGTGCCGAACCAACAGCGGCAGGAAACATAAACACGACTGCCAATAAACCGAACATTATTTTATTCATGCTTTCCTCATTCTGTTACTCAAAAGCCGGGCTAACAACATTGTCAACCCGGCATATTTTAAGTTAATAGATGTACCGGGGAGCCATTGCTAACTCCCCGGTATCCTGATGCGCGTCCCTGCGCATGACTTCCTTAAGTAACTACCGGGTTAATTAGTACCGGGTAAGGTCCAGGCCTCATCGGCTGAGATGTAATCATCGATGTACCAGACCCTGCGGAACATCGAGTCGCCATCGATGAACTCTCCGTTTTCATCCACATTGAACTGGCCCCAGGCACCGTACAGGAAGTCACCATGCGGACTGGCCGTAATACTGGCTTCTTCCGACAGCGCATCCTGCCTGCCTTCCAGGGTATCGAATTCATTACAGAATCCGGATCCTGCGGCCCATCCAACATCAACATCGCCATGCGGATTATTGGGATAGCAATCGTCGATGCCGTTACCGCCCGCAGCGTCGATCTCAGCCCATACGGTGAAATGATCACCCCAGACTTCGGCGCGTCCATAGGCCAGGTTGAGCGGCTCGGCTTCACCTTCCGCGACCGTGGTGTTGTCACCGTCTTCGAACACGACAAAGTTACGGGTCGGGTTCAGCAGGTCGGTCGGCTCAATGATGGAGAAGATACCCCAGTCAAGTTCACCGGCAGTGGCCAACGTCGCTTTCGGTGGAATACCACCCGCTGCGGTATAGCGCGGATCGAGGATGGTGGTGCGCATGGACTTCAGCTGTGATACGTTGCGTGACTGCTCAGGTGCACCGGCTGCATAGACAGTACAGACATGGCTGTCGGTCAGAGAGCCATCACCGTCGCGCCAGGTTTCACAGGTAGTGGTACCCGACCCTGAATAGGTCACACCATTGCTGGCCAGGAAGCTGGATGGCGTGGTGGTCCAGGTTACACCACCGTCGAACGAACGCCTGTAGTACAGCTCATAACGGTCATTACCGACGGTATTCAGTTTCCAGTTGGGTGACCACGCGTAGATCATGGAAATATAATCACCATCCAGATAGCCACGGTGAGCCTTGGAGACTTCCATCGGGTTGTACCAGGACTGATCATCCATATTGCTGCCGATCAGTACACTATCTGGCTCTACGCCACAGGCAGGCATCACCGCACCGGTTCCGAAACTAGAACCGATAGATCCGGGGCATTCATACCAGCTGTTCATCTTATCCAGCACCTGATTGTCTTCCGGGTTATTGACAGAGGAGCAAAGCTGTCCGAACTCGGGGTCTTCGACGCAGGTCATGTCAGAAACACCGGGGCATAAACCGTCACTTTCCGCAGAACTCGCTTCACAGGTATACGGGGTACGTGCAGAGAGGTTGATCGGTGCAGCCATACACAGGCCGCTGGGATAGTATGGGTTAGAGCCATCGGTGAAATACTTCACCCCGGCAACTTCATTACCTTTACCGTCATACCAGGCGCAGACGATATTTTCCGCCGCATAAGGATTGTCAACGGTTTCATCCACATCTTCCGGAGCCACAATACGCCGTGTGGTGATATCGGCAGGACCACCCTGATTGATGATACCCTGTTTCCACAGCGGCATCGCCACCAGTCGACCTGAGGCATTAGTAGTTGCCTTAGCCAGCGGCTGCGACATCATACTGGTACGACGTGCAATCTCGGTATTGAAGATCAGGTAATTCAGCTCACCAAAATCCCACATGGTTGCAGTATCCATAGGCGGATAAAAGGTGCCAGTGCGCCAGTTCACTTCCGGCTGGTTCAACTGTGCACCCTGAACCAGGACATTATTGACCAGACTGAAGTCTTCAGTTGTTCCCGCAGAGGTATCCGGTGAACCCATATTGAAGCTGGCCCAGAATACGTTCTTACCGATATCGGCTTTCTGGCAACCGGTCGTTTCATCCGGGTTATTCGGTGGATCTTCACACATTTGCTGAGCGGTATCGCCGAGGTCACCCAGAGTCCATTCCTCGGTATTGATAAAGCCATAACGGCCCAGGCCCTTATCTTCTTCGGAAACCACTACCACCCAGGCATCATCCACGATGCCATCGCCATCGGAATCACGTGGTTGCAGATTCAGACGTGGACGGGTCGCCGCCGTATTCGCCAGGTTCGGCAGGTCACCCGCATCCATCACACCGGATCCGTTAGAATCGACCACGCAGATTTCCTGTAACTCACCCTGTGGGCCGAGTGGAATATCAATGGTGCCGACACACTGGTCCTTGATACCATAGCCCAGTGCCAGGTCAGAACAGAAGCCATCGATCGCATCGGTCTGGCAGCGCTCGTTGTTGGTCAGACGTACTGCAGACATCATCGGTACATAGGGTGCCGGGCGTCCAGTATCAAGCAATACATTACTTAGAGAAACAATACCGTTGTCGGTTTCGATGATATCGAAGTCTTCCCATTCGATGAAGCTATACCAGATATCGGTTTTACTCGCCGCAGTCGCACCGGACCAGCCGGTACCGGGGCCTTCGCCTTCACCGGGACGCAGTCCTTCCGGGTCTTCCTGCCAGGTAATCGCACAACCGGCACCCGCAACACAGGAGGTTTCGACACGGTTCACGTCGCGTACACCTGAGGTCAGACGCTCGGCCTGAAACCAGACCACTTCGGTGGTACCCGGTTCCGCAGGGTCTTCGCGTAACACACCGCGGGCACTCCACAGACAGCTATGCGGGACTTCGCCAACCGGCTCATTATCCACATAATTAGTCGATCCCTGAGAACCGGCAACCCCGAACAGGTCGGTCAGATACATATCGGTGGTGTTATCGATGCCCAGATAACCGGCTACTTCATCGCGTGGAAACTCTTCACTCCAGACTGCTGAGCCCGCGCTACAGAACTTGCTATGCCAGGCCACCAGAACCTTGTTACCGGCCACCGCATGAAAGATATTGCGCACATCACCGGGGTATTCCGTGATCATCGGCACACTTGGCACATCCGGGCCTACACAGTCTTCCGGCGCACCTTCAACCGCAACTGCAGGTCCGAACACACCATCGACACCGGCCTGTACCAGGCAGGGGGAGAACGCCAGTCGACGTTCTTTCTCGAACAGGCCATCACGGTCGGAGCGCACTGAAAACAGCTCGTCCTGAGTCACCGCGTTGCGGATTTCAACCCGCTCCCGATTACTCAGCCCGGTATCACCCTCGATCTCCAGCTTACCACCCTTGCGCCGGTCACTAAACGATGCTTCAGAGATAACAGGACCATTCGGATCATACTCGATCAGAGTTTCGACTTCTGCGGCACCCGGGTCCTGTAACGGAGTGGATACCGTAAACGAACTCTGATCGGCAGAATTGGACAGATTGGTGCGCTTCCAGGTTTCACCATCATCCAGACTTACTGCAGCAAACGCATCACGCCGGCCATGGCCGGGATATCCGGAAGTTTCGTGGGTATCGAAGGTAATAACCGGCCCATAGATATACACATTAATCAGCGGCTTGGCCTGTTCCAGGGTTTGGACCAGCTGATCGTCGACGTTGAGGTAATCCACCGGAACCAGATCACCGCTGGCGGACTGGCTCGGCACATGAAAGTTCATCAGTTTAATAAATGCGTGTTCACCCTCAGGCTCGGGATTTTCGGTAACCCCGGCCGCGCTGGACACGCTCCTTACAAGGCGCTGCCCATCGTCTGCAAACGCCGCGTTACCGGATAACCCGGTGAGCGCGATGCAGGATGCCAGCACCGTTAATTTTACGAAATTTGGTTTCATTATTGATTCTCCATAATCTCTTTCAATTGAATCTTTAAAATAGACATGCATTAGTTTGGTTAACACACCACTGCTCAGATAACGGCAATCTCATTGAGCGGCTGCAGTATCTGATTCAGCGCGACTATTCTATTTATGCAGTGTTATTTTACGGTATGGGGGTTTCCCCTAAATCGAGGATTTATGACTCCAGATATGAAATTTTTATAAAAAATATAAACTCAGGTTTACTCCTCAAAGGAACCGGACTCAAGTTCACGAATTTTTCACAAATGCATTACACCTGGCTGCAAATATTTATTAAGCCATAGTAACTATAAAAAAATCTTAACGACTATGGCACAATAATTAGTCTGCAATTCACATTATCGATAAGCGATACAACATGCCTGGCTACTGTGTACCCGATCACAACAAACTGTTGTTATCAACCCTGTTTACCAGAGGCCCTTGATTGGATAAAGTAAAAATGATTTTTGATCAACTAACGTCACTGTCTGTTGTATAGAGGCACATTAATATTACTGTTTCATGGGGAACGCACTTGAACAAAACCAGTACGAGTGAAAAAGGTCAGTTTATACGCTGGGAATCAAAGTTTCGTGAACACGTAGAATCTGATCCTCATGCACAATTTGCAGCCGAATCCGGTCGCTATCACCTGTATGTATCCTACGCCTGCCCGTGGGCTCATCGCACCCTGATCTACCGCAAGCTGAAAGGGCTTGAGGCGCATATCTCTGTCTCAGTGGTGCATCCGGTGATGCCCGAACAAAGCTGGATATTTGGCGATTATCCCGGTGCCAGCGTGGATCATCTGCATGGCTTTAATAGCATGGCTGAACTGTATCAGCATGCCGATCCGGGCTATGACCGGGTAGTAACCGTTCCGGTGCTGTACGACAAACACCGTCAGCGTATCGTGAATAACGAATCTGCCGATATTATCCGCATGCTAAATACCGCCTTCGATCAATGGGGTAACGCCGAGATTGATTTTTACCCTCCCTCTCTCAGCACTGAAATAGACCGTATCAACAGTTTTATCTACGATCATATTAATAACGGCGTCTACAAGACGGGTTTCGCCACTACCCAGAAAGCCTATGAACAGGCTCTGGACGAGCTTTTCAGCGCTCTCGACTACCTCGAAGTTATCCTCGGCAAGCAACGTTATCTACTCGGCGATAGCCTCTGTGAGGCCGACTGGAGACTATTCCCCACATTACTTCGCTTTGATCCGGTCTATGTCGGACACTTCAAATGCAACCTGAAACGCCTGATCGACTATCCTAATCTGTGGGGTTACACTCGTGATCTGTATCAACAACCGGGTATCGCCGAGACTGTCAACATGGATCACATCAAAACCCACTATTACGCAAGCCATACCAGTATCAATCCCAACCGTATCGTACCCAAAGGCCCCCTGCTCGACTTTAACAGCCCGCATCATCGTCATCGGCAATGACCGCGCAGCTGGAACGCTACCGGGTACTGGTAGCGGGCATCCTCAGTCTGGTACTCACCATGGGCATCGCACGTTTCGCCTATACCCCGCTTTTACCCATCATGCAACAGCAGGCCGGGCTTGGCCTGTCTGAGGGCGGCTGGCTGGCGTCGATCAATTACATCGGTTATCTATGTGGTGCGATCACCGCTTCGTTGATCAGTAACCTGATTCTGAAAGACCGCCTGTACCGTTTAGGTCTGGTGCTGGCGGTCATCACCACCGCCGGCATGGGCCTGACCGAAAACCTGTGGCTATGGTCATTGCTGCGATTTGTTGCCGGTTTCTGTAGCGCTACCGGTTTACTGATGGGTTCCGGCCTGATCCTGAACTGGCTGATCCGGCATGATCATCGTAGCGAACTCGGCATCCATTTTGGCGGCGTCGGCCTCGGCATTGCCTTCTGTGCAATCGCGGTCGAGTGGATGAGCCATTCCCTGAGCTGGGATCAGCAATGGCTCTGGCTGACCCTGATCGGCAGCATCATCCTGATACCCGCGTGGCGCTGGCTACCTCCGCCGGACAGCAGCTCTGTAACCCGCAGCGGGGGTGCGATGCAGGACAATCCACCCGGCGCGGGTTTCATGCGACTGTTCATGCTGGCCTATTTCTGTGCCGGGGTCGGTTATGTGATCAGCGCCACCTTCATTGTCGCGATCGTCGATCAACTGCCGGGGCTGGCCGGCAAAGGAGCCTTGACTTTTATGGTGCTCGGGCTGGCTGCGATGCCAGCGTGTATCGTATGGGATCTGATTGCGCGCCGGATCGGTGATATCAACGCGCTGATCAGTGCCTTTGCGCTGCAGATCGTAGGCATCCTGCTACCGGTTCTGGATGCCAGCATCACCTTCGCCATGCTCGGTGCGATCCTGTTTGGTGGCACCTTTATCGGTATCGTCAGTCTGGTACTGACCATGGCCGGACGTTATTATCCGACCCGCCCGGCCAAAATGATGGGCAAGATGACCATCGCCTACGGTGTCGCACAGATTCTGGCCCCCGCCATCACCGGCTATTTGGCGACCGGCAGCGGTAATTACAACGATGGCCTGTATCTGGCAGCGATACTGATGGTACTCGGTACGGCTATGATGATCCGGCTTAAATACAGTACACAATAAGGCTTTAGCAAATGGGAAAACGCGTATCAAAGGTCATCACCCGAACCGGTGATGATGGCACCACCGGCATCGCAGACGGCAGTCGGCTGGCCAAGAATGATCGGCGCATACACTGTCTGGGCGAGGTCGATGAACTCAATTCGCAGATCGGACTGGCCGCCAGCTATAGTCAGCTGGAGCAGATCAGGGACATGCTGAAACATGTGCAACATGATCTGTTTGATCTCGGCGCTGAGCTGAGCCAGCCCACACGCGCATTGATGCAGACTGAACATGTCGATCAGCTCACCACACAGGCGGAACAGCTGAATCAAACCCTGCCGCCGTTACAGGAATTCATTCTGCCCGCTGGTTCGACTGCAGTCGCCCAGCTGCATGTAGCGAGAAGTGTATGCCGTCGAGTGGAAAGAAGTCTGGTGACGCTGAATCAACAGCAGGCCATCAACCCGCATTCCCTGATCTATCTGAACCGACTGTCGGATCTACTGTTTATTCTGGCTCGTTATCAGGCTGCGCAGACACAACAGCCGGAGGTTTACTGGCAATCGGCTTACTCACGCATTAAGCCGACTCAATGAAACAGGCCCTTCATGCGCTGCATAAACTCAGGCACCTGCAGCATAATCAGGCCTGCCACGATTAAATTGAGCAGCGCGATAAATAGTAGCAACAGCTTGATCGACAGACCGGATCCCAGCACCAGCATGCTAAAAACGGTCGCCAGCACCATAAACAGCGCATTCAGCACATTGTTCGCCGCAATGATACGCGCACGTTTATCGACTTCGGAACGTTTCTGCACCAGTGCAAACAGCGGCACAATATACAGCCCGCCAAACACGCCCAGAATGAAAATAACAAACATCACATGGATGTTGGCTGAAATTTCGATGAATTCCAGCGGAGAAAGCAGTGTCGTGCCAGCAGCGTGTTGAATAAAAAACAGATCCACCCCAAACAGGGTCAGTCCCAACGCCCCGACCGGCACCAGTCCGATCTCGACCGAGTCGCCCGACAGGCGTTCGCATAAAAAAGAACCGGCACCAATACCGATCGAAAAAAGTGCCAGCAACAGCACGTAGACCTGTTCGCTACCACCGATCTCATAGCGCACGTAATTGGGTAACTGGGTGACATAGGTTATGCCCAGAAACCAGAACCACGAAATCCCGATGATCGAATAGAACACACTGTGGTTTAGCCGGGCATGCTGAAAACTTTGCCGGATCTGGCGCAACAGATGAAAATCAATACGAATAGCGCCCGCCTGCGGCGCAGCCAGCGGTATTTTCCGGCTGATCAGATAACCGAACAGCGCCAGCAATAGCACACTCAACGATAACCAGGCCGGCCCGCTGTCCTCGATACCGATGATCAACACACCAGCGATCAGTCCCAGTAAAATGGCCAGAAAGGTGCCAGACTGCACCAGCGCGTTGCCACCCACCAGTTCATCCTCTTTCAGCACCTGTGGCAACAGGCTGTACTTGACCGGCCCGAACAGGGCTGACTGGGTTCCCATTAAAAACAGCAGACCGATCAACAGCGTCATGCTCTGCAGGTAAAAAGCTAGCCAGGCAAACAGCATGATGCCAACCTCCAGCAACTTTATTCGCCGGATCAGGCGCGATTTTTCCAGCTTGTCGGCGAGCTGACCGGCAATCCCGGAAAACAGGAAAAACGGCAGGATGAAAAGCCCGGCAGCAATATTCACCAGCAGGTTGCTTTCCGACTGATCGATAGCCACTGACTGATAGGCAATAAAAATCGTTAGCCCGTTTTTATACAGATTATCATTCAATGCCCCTGCAAACTGGGTCAGGAAGAAGGGCAGGAAACGCCGGCGACCCAGTAATTCTATCGATTTCATGTGCAACAGCTGAGCGGTTATTGGATGGACGCTCATTACACCCAAAAAGCGCCTCGAAGACCAGCAGCTTGTTGACTAAAAACAGGGCCGATTAAAGGTGCAGGAATATGCTTTTTAACAATCTATCGGCAGATCTAAAAAATGGCTCGTACTGCAGACTGTCAACAAGCTGGCGAACAACTGCTAACCAGACGCTATCCGGCCTTTGCCAGCATCGGCGTGGCTGCTGCCTCGACCTTCGAAATCGGTTTCAGGCTGATATAGAACAGCTCTGGAAAGCTCCCCTGCTGTAACTGATGAGCAATCTCCGGGCCCACATTGGACAGAAAGATACGGGATTTCAGGTGGCCTGCAATCTGGCGCAGATTCAGCAGTATCGCTTTACCGGAATCAAACAACTGGCGGGTTTTGGCCAGATCCACCACGATCGCGGTCGCAAACGGATTACTGCAGGCAATCGAGGCGGCCTGATTAAAGGCTTCACAGGCGCTCAGATCCAGCCGCTCATCGGTACTGATCAGCACTACACTTCTCGGTGTTAACTGTTCAATAAAAATATCCATGATATCTCCTTATATTCCAGTCGCCTGGATCGAAGTGCATAGAGCCGGAACACTGACTCGGAATCATCGACCGATGCTGGATAATGGTTGGTGGTTGGATTAATCGAAGATGTCGTGCGACGTATTGCCACATTCCGCAACAAACGCTGCTGCCGGTTCCCTCAATTAGCTTGCAGCATAAACGGCACAGCTGTTCTGATCCATAGGGGATTCCCCGATATCACGCCCTCCCCGGCAGAGTACTTACAGAAACCCGCAGTTATCCAGCGATTACGCTTTAGGGGAAACCCTGATAGCGTCGCTCAGACTTGTCCCGTACATTACATTCGGATTAAAGAAAATAGTCAGTACAGGAGTACATAATCATGTCTAAATCGAAAAATAAATCAGATCCTATTCCCGTCAAAAAAGAACAATCCAGCCCTGATATTGTTCCGCGTAGCTTGCTCACCCCATTCGAAGAACTGGAGCACTGGGCTGAAGAAATGATGCCCGCAAGATGGTTACGTTCACGTCTGGGTGACTGGCCGTCCAGGTCCCTGTTTTCAGCAGCGCTGGAGACCCGTATGCCTAAAGTGGATGTAATTGATAGAGATAATGAAGTCTTCATCAAGGCTGAACTACCCGGCATCAATAAGGACGATATCGACGTCTCCATGACCGATAACAGGATTACCATCAAGGCCACCAGTAAACAGGAAAAGAAAGAAGAAAAAGGCGACTATTACCATAGTGAGATTACTCAGGGTTCCTTTAGTCGCAGTATCCCTCTGCCTGCAGTCGTCAACATCGATAAAGCTCAGGCACAGCTGGTGGATGGTGTACTGGAACTCAGATTACCGAAAGTGGAAGGCGCAAAGCGCCGTAACATCAAGGTTAAATGATCATGTCCACAACATGCTGTCACTCAGTATGTTTATGCGTGAAGCCCACTTTGCCGGTGTTTAGACACCGGCATTTTTTGCTTCTATAAGTTAGCGCACAGGAGCGTATAATGGACAAATAGCTAATAGTTTCAGCGGGTTTATCCTTAGCCAGCAACACGCTGCACCTGCAATGACGCAACATTTACAAATGACGCAACATTTACAGTTGAAAAGGACACACTGATGAAGTTTACAGAATTGATGATTGTTGATGACCACCCGCTAGTACGGTGCGGCCTGCGTCAGCTGATTGAAACCGAAACCGACCTCACGGTCTGCGCTGAAGCTGATAGCATCGAGGAAGCATTACGCCGGTTAAAAACTCACCAGCCAGCATTAGCCATTATTGACCTCACACTGCCGGATGGAAACGGCCTCGAACTGATCAAACGCATGTCCATCAGATACCCTGAAATCCGCATCCTGGTCTCATCCATGAACGACGAAGACCTGTTTGCAGAACGCGCATTACAGGCAGGTGCCAACGGCTACATCAATAAACAGGAAGCCAGCGAAAAGGTCATTCAGGCCGTGCGCCAGGTATTGAATGGCGAAATCTACCTGAGTGAAAAAATGTCAGTCAGGCGTTCACTGGAAGACTCTAATGGCTTTGAGACTGGTATCAGTCATGCGCCT
>JACNJF010000001.1 GCA_014382695.1 Gammaproteobacteria bacterium
TAGGATCATGTGATTCCCAGAAAACCTTGAGTAAGCGCTCAGTGGTCACGAGTTCCGGCTGATAAACCACCAGTACCACTTCGTTATGCCCGGTCATACCGCTGCACACCTCCTGATAACTCGGATTCCGGGTGATACCCGCGCTATAGCCTACAGCGGTACTATACACCCCGTCCAGCAACCAGAACTTACGTTCTGCGCCCCAGAAACAGCCCATTCCCAGGACAATTTTTTCACAACCGGCAGCAAAAGGTTCCACTATTGAGTGCCCGTTAACCGCGTGTTTAGCCTTTATGCTGATTGCAGTATCGCGTCCGGGCAGCGCCTCCTCCGGCGAAGGCAGAGTCATCGCTTTAAACATCAGTACAGGCGATAGGTTTGAATTGTGGCCGGATCGAACCCGCATAGCTCACACAAAGCTTTCGCATCCAGCACCTTGAGGCTTCTGGAAGCGATCTCAATCAGACCTTTTTCACGCATGGTTTTCAGGGTACGGTTGACATGTATCTTGGTGAGACCGGTGGCATCACCAATATCTTCCTGCGACAGTGGGAAAAAAATTTCGTTTTTTTCCTTTTCATTGTAAATAGACTTGATGCGGTAAAAAAGCTCTGCACAAAAGAAGGCGATACGTTCAATGGCGGATTGCTGGCCAATGGTAAGCAACCGACTCTGACAGATATTCATATCACGCGCATTCAACTCCGACAGGCGCTTCGCCACACTCAGGTTCTTGCGTAACAGTTCCGGCATCTGCTGGCGTGAAAAAGCACACAGAACCGCATCGGTTAGGCTCACCGCAGAATGATTCATCGCTCCTTCCAGGTTGGCCTGAAAACCTAGCATATCGCCCGGTAGAGCTATGCGTAGCATCTGACGGCGACCATTGCCGAGCGTTTTATAGGTGGCAAACCAGCCGTGGTAGACCGTGAACATAAACTCACTGGGCAGACCTTCTCGATAGATTTCCTTACGCGCCTGTACCGTGTATTGTTGCGAACGGTATTCTGAAGTCCAGGACAGCTCACTCTCTGAGACCCCATGAAACAGTGCCAGTCTGCGGATTGAGCACTCGGCACACTGCGTAGGGTTATGTTCAATTTTTATTAAATTATTTCTGATTTCAGCCATGATTTTATATTTATGTTATCTCTATCCAGGCAGGGGCATGGTCAGAGGGTTTAGGCATCGAACGAATATCATAATCGATTCCTGCAGCGGTAACACCTGTTTTCAAAGCTTCTGTCACCATCAAGTGATCGATTCGTAATCCACGCCGTGGCTCACGCTCAAATCCCTTGCTGCGATAATCAAACCAGCTGAATAGATTAGCCTCCTGCGGATGGCATAAACGAAAGCCATCGTAATAGCCGAGCTCGCATAGAGACTGGAACCACTCGCGCTCTTCCGGAAGGAAACTGGTCTTGCCCGTTTTCAACCAGCGTTTGGCATTATCTTCACCAATGCCTATATCCCTGTCATCCGGCGCAATATTGTAATCACCCATCACCACCACCCGTTGCTGAGGATTGTGACGCGCTCGCAGGAAGGCATTTAGATCGGCATAATACTGTTGTTTGGCCGGAAACTTGACCGGGTGGTCGCGCGCCTCTCCCTGCGGAAAATAACCGTTATAGATATACCAGTCCTCGCCATCGACGCGAAAGCGCCCGCCAATAAAACGCTTCTGCGCGCTGTCATCATCGCCTGGAAAACCCAGCTGTGGTTCGATACAGGCGGTACGCGATAACAGTGCCACTCCATAATGCGTCTTTTGTCCGATGAATATAGCCTGATAGCCGAGTTGCTGAATTGCCTCCAGTGGAAACTCATGATCCTGCACCTTGGTTTCCTGCAAGCCGATGAATTCCGGAGCGTGTTTTTCAATCACCGCCTGCAGCTGAGGCAGGCGTAATCGCACACTGTTTACATTAAACGATACTATTTTCATTCACAGGGTCCCTACTTTGTAATATCAGATCTTTTAAGGTTTTTTCAGCCAGCAGTTGCTGCAGACTCCGATCGATTTCCTGTTGCAGTTGTGTGACCACAGGTGCTTTTTGCAGCTGATTCTGCAACCCTTTATCATCCGCATTGCGTGCGGCTTTCAGGATATCGATTAATTTGATCTGTTCACTATCCTGCAGCAATAGATAGCGGCTTTCTTTTTCTGCAGAACGCACAATTAAACCACAACTTTCAAGGCTATTTAACATAGCAACTATCATGACTTGAGGAATTTTAAGGCGCACGACGAGGCTTTTCCGGGTCGGCACAAAGCCATCTGGTAGATTGTATTGCTGGCCGATTTCAAGCATCAACTGAAAGGCCAGATTCTCCCGCATCACCGCGCTGATGGCAATCGACTCATCTTCCCACTGGACTTTTTCCGGATGTTGATGATAAAACGCGATACTCGCGCCAATCAGCAGGATCAGCCATCCCAGATATAGCCAGATCATGAACAGCAGCAGAATCGCAAAACCGGAATAGATGGCGGTATAAC
>JACNJF010000101.1 GCA_014382695.1 Gammaproteobacteria bacterium
CCCGTGTTTATTCAGTGAGCTTTAGCTATCCTTTGATTTTACACTGAGCAGTTACATTTAATTCAACCTTGATTTCACCCGGTTTCAGGATGCGCGAACGGCGTTGCTCAACCCAGTCAGCGTGAGACGAACTGTTACCTTTGTAGTCTTCGGTGTAGGCAAGGATGTATTGCTCGATATTCTGTGTGCTCCAGGCGCTAGCCCAGTCCTGTAGCGTCTTGGTCAGTTGATCTTCGAGACTCACACCGGGTAGAGGGTAACTGGCCGCTGGGCTGGATAAGGAAGGTGCTGGTACCAGTGCTGGAGCCAATGTGAGCGCAGGCACACTTGCTGGATCGATGGTTTCATGAGTCTCTTCCATGTTTGTGGAAGATGTCTGCGTTGCAGCGGGTGGTTCCGATAAAGTGGTTAATTCTGCAAGCTCGATGCCTTCCATCGCATTGCTGGAGCCACTTTCACTGTTCAGCGCTTTTCGATAAGCCTCGCTTGCCAGGCCCTGATAGATCGATTTCAGGTTGCTCCAGATGGTGGCATAGGCCGGGTTGGTCTGCATGCTGGAAATCAATAGGTCAATCGCTTCTTCATGCTGTCCCTGTTGCAGGTAAATCAGGGCCAGGTTGTTTCTCGGCTCTGGCAGATTGGGGTGACTCTGGATGATGTGCAGATAATGCTGGCGCGCCTTGTCGGTTTGATTGTTATGTTGAAAAGCCAGTGCAGTCAAGAATTCAGCCTTAACATTATTCGGTTGCTTACGTAGTATTTCGAGCCCGGTACTGGCTGCCTGTACATAGTCTTTGCGGCTCATCTGAGTTTCGAGTTGCTTAATCGAGGATGCCTGGACTGAAAATGAGATCAAACAGATCAGAAGAAAGCTGAATATTCTATGCATAGGATTGTAAAACTGGGTTGTCTGGGAAACATTGAAGTATAGCAAGTAGTATTGTGAATGATTAAGGCTTTTTAAGTGGTTTTATCAGCGATTCTGCAGTTAACGGTCAGGCACCTATGGGATCTGGGTTTGTTTTTTTGGGATTTTGAAGAGAATATCTAGATTCTGGGATTATTTTTTACTGGAAAAGCAAAGCAAAAATGAAACCGACTTTTGTCGCTGCGCTCAAGCTGGAGTATCAGGCATACAAAAAAAGTTACCTGAGATGACCGGGTTGAGATGCTGATACGGTATGCTACAGCGTCGGCGATTAACGCGACGTATGTTCAAATCCTGCCTGGCGGCGATTCGTAATAGGATCGGACCGTCTCAATCAAACTGGGAAATAATCACTCGACACGATGGATAAACTGTATCTGGTTGACTCCAGTATCTACATCTACAGAGCCTGGCACAGTCTGCCGGATACGCTGAGGAATAGTGCGGGGGACAGTAATAATGCATTTCTCGGTTTTACCGATTTTGTGTATCATTTTCTGCACAATGAACGGCCAAAAAAACTGGTGTTTGCATTCGATGAAAGCCTGCAGCAATCGGCTCGAAAAGATGTCTACCCCGAGTACAAGGCCAATCGTTCACCCGCGCCTGACAGCCTGAAGCGTCAGTTTGCCTGGTGTCGTGAGTGGATTGGTGTACTCGGTATTGCGCTGGTATCGAGTAATCAGCATGAGGCCGATGATCTGATCGGCAGTCTGGCAGAGTATCACCGCAGTGATGCCTGCCGGATAATCATTCTGACCGCCGATAAAGATCTGGCGCAGCTGATCCGTGAGCATGATTTATGGTGGTCGTTTGCCACTGGGCAGCAGTTTGGTTATCGTGCCCTGATTAAAAAATTCGGGGTCAGGCCGGAACAGATTGCGGATCAGCTAGCGCTGGCGGGTGACAAGGTGGATAACATTCCGGGGATTCCTGGCATCGGTATGACCATCGCTGCGCGCCTGCTGAGCAAATTCGAAACCCTGCACAATCTGCGGGAAAATCTGGATAGAGTAAAACTGATGAAATTTAGAGGGTCTGAAAAAATCATGCAGTTGCTGCGGGAGCACGAATCTGTGCTGGATATCTCTTCCCTGCTGACTCCGATTAATTGCCATATTGTCGAGATGAGGGATGTGCCGGTAGACAAAAAAGCTGCCGATAGTGCCGCGTTGCTGGCGCTGATGGAGTGGCATGGGATGGATCAGGGGCGTCAGCAAAAATGGCTGCAACTTATCGGGTCGAAGGCATCATGAGTCGGTTGCTAGTGTTTAATAAGCCGTTTCAGGTGATCAGCCAGTTTTCTCCCGAGCAGGATAAAACCACGCTGGCAGCCTTTATTGATGTTGCGGGTGTCTATCCCGCCGGCCGTCTCGACTACGACAGCGAAGGCCTGATGTTGCTGACCGATGATGGCAAGTTACAGGCGCAGATCACCGATCCGGAAAGCCATAAGTATAAAACCTATCTGGTGCAGGTGGAGGGAGAAGTGGATCGCAAGGCGCTGATTCGTCTGCAGCGCGGGGTGGAGCTGAAGGATGGCAGAACCTTGCCAGCGCGTGCCAGAAAGATTGATCCGCCAGCGTCGCTTTGGCCACGTGATCCGCCCATCCGCTACCGTAAAAATATCCCGACCAGCTGGGTCGAGATACAGATTCGGGAAGGCAGAAACAGGCAGGTGCGACGCATGACGGCCGCAGTCGGCTGTCCGGCATTACGTCTGATCAGAACCCAGATAGATGAGTGGACTCTGGATGGGTTACAACCGGGAGAATATCGCATGGTGCAGGAAACCGATGATTGACTGGAAATTGATCGAGCAATTACTGAGCAAGCATAGCGGGCGAACGTTTCATATTGTTGAACGTCAGGTGATTAGTGGCGGCAGCATCAATAACGCTCGCCGCGTGAGTGATGGGCGCGAGAGCTTTTTTGTCAAGATTAACCGAGCCCCGCTGGCACATATGTTTGCGGCGGAGTCTGCTGCGCTGGAAGAGTTGCATAACACCGGGGCGATTCGGGTGCCTGAGCCGATTAGTCATGGGGTCTCTGGGCAGGAATGTTATTTTGTGATGCGCTGGCTGGATTTGTCAGGTTCCCCGGATGCACAGGAATTTGGCAGGCGGATGGCTGCGTTACACCGGCATACCCACCAGCAGTTTGGTTTTCATCTGGATAATACGATTGGTTCCACGCCGCAGTTGAATAACTGGTCGGATAACTGGATTGATTTCTGGCAAAAACAACGTCTTGGTTACCAGCTGAAACTGGCAAAGCAGAATGGCTTTGGCGACCGCCTGTACGCACTGGGACTTCAACTGAACGAAAAAACGCCGCTGTTTTTTGCATCTTATACGCCAGTCCCATCGCTGCTGCACGGCGACCTGTGGAGCGGTAACTGGGGTGCCACCGGTAAAGGGCAGCCGGTGATCTTCGATCCAGCCTGTTATTACGGTGATCGTGAAGCCGATCTGGCGATGATGGAGCTGTTCGGCCATCCCGGAAAGCGTTTCTTTGATGCTTACCATGAAAGCTTTGCGCTTGACCCAGGCTATGCGCTACGCAAGAAATTCTACAATCTCTATCATGTGTTGAACCATGCCAACCTGTTTGGCTCTTCCTATGCGATGCAGGCGGAAAACATGATTGAATCGCTGCTGGTTGAGCTGGGCTAAAATGATCTACGACACACTGATACAGAGCGATGAGTTACTGCCCCGCCTGGGTGATACTAACTGGCTAATCTTCGATTGCCGTTTTGATCTGGCGGATACGGCTAAAGGGGAAACACGGTATCGTCAGTCGCATATACCGGGCGCGATCTATGCCCATCTGGACCGGCAGCTTTCGTCACCGATTACGCCCGCTTCGGGACGCCATCCGCTGCCACTACAGGCCGATCTGGTGCGATGGCTGGCAGAGTGTGGTTTACGCTCGGATACTCAGGTCGTGGTGTATGACGATTGTTTCGGCGCAATGGCATCACGCCTGTGGTGGCTGCTTAAGTGCCTCGGTCATCAATCCGTTGCCTTGTTGGATGGCGGCTGGCAGGCCTGGCAGGGGCAATCGCTGGCAGAGGATGCGCGGCTGCCGTTGCTTTCGCCATCCGCGTTTAATGCGGCTTTCGATTTGCAGTACATGGTGGATACCGATGCTGTGCTGGATAATCTTCAAACCAGACAATTTCAGTTGATCGATGTTCGATCGGCGGAACGCTTCAGTGGAAAACTGGAACCGATCGATCCGGTCGCCGGGCATATCCCGGGCGCACTGAATCGACCGCTAAGCGATAATCTGGATGCGCGGGGATTGTTTAAACCGGCGCAGGCGCTGCAGGATTACTATGCGCCGTTGCAGGCTGAATGGACATCACAGCAGCAGGTGTTTATGTGTGGTTCCGGAGTGACAGCCTGTCATTCGGTGCTGGCGATGGTGATTGCTGGATACCAGATGCCACGACTGTATACCGGTTCCTGGAGTGAATGGATCCGTGATAGTGCACACCCGGTGGAGACGTCATTATGAGCGAGAATGTCCTGCCTTTTCCGCACAAGTTGAAAGATGCGATTGATGAAGCGCAGTGGAAATCGCTGCAAGCTGAGTTTTATCTGGATTGTTACCTTGCTGCGAAAGGTCTGCCCGCGAGTGATCCGGAACAGTTACAGCAGTGGCTGATGGAAGCCAAAATCAGCGCCGACATCGAAAACCCTTTTTTTCGCGGCTGGCTGGTTCGACGCCTGAGCGAAGAAAGAGTGGTTAAAGCCTGATAGTTTTCTGGGATTGTGTAATTAGGATTAAAGGTCCTGATATAGCACAACCTTATTCCGGCCTGAGTTTTTCGCCTGATAGAGTGCGTTATCCGCTCGCTTTACGGTTGAGTGATAATCCGGTTCGCTGGGTAATGCGCTGGCTATACCAAAGCTTGCAGTGACCTTGATCAGTTGTTGCTCGGCTTCTATTTCGAGTTCAGAAATGGCCTGGCGGATACGTTCAGCGACCAGTTTACTGGTTTCACCGGTTTCTCCTGGAAGTACCAGCAAGAATTCTTCTCCGCCAAAGCGCCCGAATCCATTCACATTTCGAATCTTGGTCTTGATGCAGGCGGATATCGTGCTCAGGGCCTTGTCACCGATCGGATGTCCATGATTATCATTGATCGCTTTAAAGTGGTCGACATCAATCATCACCAGGCTGAGTTCGGACTGTGCCGGTGTGTTCAGGTTGAGTTTGTAATTTTCAAACTCGGACTGAAGCAGGCTGATGATTTCGTTGCGTGAATAGATTCCGGTTAAGGCGTCTATGGTGGCCATATGGTGCAGCTTTTGCTGTGCCAGACTGAGTTGTGAAGCTGATTTTTTGATCAGCAGATAAGATACGCTAAAAGCGATTAAAATAATGCCCGCCAAAATGAAAAAGGACAGGGTGACACCAATCCGGATGTCATTGCGAAAGTTGGTCACGTCCTTGTAAATTTCAAAGCTACCCACCGTGTTCCCCTGATTATTAAAGATCGGGACATAGCTTTCTACCACATCGATATCAAAGCGCTGTTCGGATTTCAGGTCGGCAATCTTCTCCTTTACCACAAATCGAGAGTCGTTAAGCCCCTGAAGTGCGTTATGCAGACGTTCATTCATTGGATCCTGCAGGCCGATCAGATCCTTGTCGGTACTGTAGATAATGGTTCCATTTCGATCAAATACCTTGATCTTGATGATATGGAACGGGGTTAAAAACTGTGCCAGAGAAAAGTCCAGACCTTCAAGCGATGCGATGTTGATATCTGTAACTTCCTGTCCGGGGTGTTGTTCCTTGAATAAAAAATGGGACTGTAATGCGAGGATAGATTTGCTAATACTGATTGCATCCATCTCGGCATTGGTGATGACATGGCGCTGATACACCCAGTGGATGCCGAAAATAGAGCCGCCGAGAACCAGCATCGATGATGCGACGGCTAATACAAAAAGCCTGCGCAGGAGCTGGCGAGGGCTGGTCGTTTTACTTGGCTGATTCATTGACTTGGCTGGAATCCTGATCCGGGTAAGCTTTATCTGAGACAACGTTCAACCTGCTTCAGGTACTGCAGGTCGACCTTCTATGGATAACACAGCAAGTCTAATTCAATGTATGTTAATTACAAATAATTCATGTTAATAATCTGTGTTAAAGCGGATTTGTTGGTTAAATGATGGAAATAAGTGCTGAAATTCAGATAATTTAAGCTTTTTGGAATTGTTTTAGCTATTTGTTGCGGAAGCTATCAGTAACTGCGCTCCACAGCATAATCAGCTAGAAAGAGTAAGGCCTGTCTGGCAGCCGAGTCAGGCAGAGAGGAAATAGATTGTTTGGCGATTTCTGCGTGCTGTATCGCCTGCTGATGGGTATAGGCCAGCGCTCCCGTTTGATTGATGATCTGGGTGATCTGCTGGATCTGGTCGAGCCCACCCTGTTCGATAGCGCTGCGAATCAGGCTGCGTTGCTGCTGATTGCCCTGTTGCATGGCATAGATCAATGGCAGTGTCGGTTTGCCTTCGGCCAGATCATCGCCAACGTTCTTACCCAGTTCACTGCTATCGGCCTCATAATCCAGCGCATCATCGACCAGCTGAAAAGCTATTCCCAGGTGTTTGCCGAACAGGCCAAGGGCCTGCTCAACGGAGGCATCGGCGGCCGTGATGATGGCACCGATTTTACACGCGGCTTCAAACAGGCAGGCGGTTTTATTGTAGATGACCTGATGATAGCGTTGTTCGCTGGTATCCGGGTCATTGATGTTGAGTAGCTGTAATACTTCACCCTGCGCGATGGTATTGGTGGTATCCGCCATCAGTTTCATGATGGGCAGGGATTCGGCCTGCACCATCAGCTGAAAGGCGCGAGAGTAGAGATAATCCCCGACCAGTACGGCGGCCTCATTGCCCCAGATAGAGCTGGCGGTCTGCTCGCCGCGACGCATCTGGGATTCATCCACCACATCGTCGTGCAGCAGTGTGGCGGTATGGATAAACTCGATAATGGCTGCCAGCAGGGCGTCTTTTTCTGCGTGATAGCCACAGGCTTTGGCACACAGCATCACCAGCATCGGGCGTATACGTTTGCCGCCGCTGTGAATGATATGCTGACTCAGCTGATTGATCAGCACGACCTCGGACTTCAGGTGATTTTCGATAACATCGTTGACGCGCTGCATATCGGCTGCAGTGAATGCGCGCAGGCTATCCAGGGTGAAGGCTTCGGTTACGGGCATGCTGCTATTCATCTTGCTGTTCAAATTAATGGTTTAGAGTGAGTTTTTTTACCACGAAGCACTTGATGATCACGAAGCAATTCAGGATCATCATTTTTCGTTGCTTAAATAGTGTGCGTACTTTACAGAAATTTAAAAATTACACAAAAAAAAGGGCGGATTAACCGCCCCCCTTTCTTTTAAGGCTGTGCCTTAGTTGAGTGACTGATAGTAGTTTATCAGGATCTTGGCAACCTCAGGGCGTGAAAATTCTTTTGGTGGCGCTTCGCCATTACCCAGCATTTCACGAACCTTGGTACCGGATAACAGTACAAAGTCTTCCTTTTGGTGATCCGGTGCTTCACACATCATCACTACCTTGTTTAGCTTCTTCGACCATGCGGTATGGTCAGCCTTGAAGATTTCGATATCGAGTGCGCCAGCCGGTACTTCGTCATCAAAAATAGTCTGGGCATCGAAAGCGCCGTAGTAATCGCCAACACCGGCATGATCACGACCGATGATGAAATGGGTTGCACCCATGTTCTGACGGAAGTAGGCATGTAACACGGCTTCACGTGGACCGGCATACAGCATGTCGAAGCCATAGCCTGTGACCATTGCGCTATTCGGCGGGAAGTAAACTTCTACCATCTTACGGATCGCGGCATCACGCACCGGTGCAGGAATGTCGCCCTGCTTCAGCTTGCCCAGCAGCATGTGAATCACCAGGCCATCACAGCCAAGACGATCCATCGCCATGTGGCACAGTTCTTCGTGCGCCAGGTGCATCGGGTTACGGGTCTGGAATGCGACGATCTTGTTCCAGCCGCGCTCGGCAATTTCGTTACGGATTTCAACTGCGGTACGGAAGGTATCGGGGAATTCATCGATGAAGTAGCTGAAATGTAATACCTGGATCGGGCCTGAAACAGCGATATTACCCTGGCTGTTGAAAGCCGCTACGCCGGGATGCTCAGGGTCAGCAGTACGGTAAACCTTGTCGGTCATGATCGCCATTTGTTCGGCGCTGACGGTTTCGATGTTCTGTATATCCATAATCGCCAGAACTGGATTGCCTTCCATGTTCGGATCGCGCAGAGCAATACGTTTTGCGGAGCCGATGGCGTCGCTATTTTCGAGCAGGCAAAGTACCGGAACCGGGAAGAATGAACCGTCGGTCAGGGTCATTTTTTCCGCAGCACCCATACCGTCAGCCAGGCTCATGAAGCCTTTTAATGGGTTGAAATAACCGGCACCCATCATTACGGCATTACCGGCAGCCTGTGAACTGATGATCACAGACGGCAGAGTTTCCGCCTCTTTCATCAGCTTTGCATGCTCAACAGTATCGTAAACGAAACGGGGTTGTAGCTCGTCAGATCCTACGGGTTTAATCATGATTATCCTCCAGATAAAGGGAAATAAGTGCGTGCCCGTTAACCTTGCGCCAAACGGGGATATTTGAAAATGGCACGCAGATTAACCGTATGCCCGGTTTCTTGCAAATGGTTCTCTCTATGCCTTGATAGAGGTCATTTATAGATTTGTAGTGATTTAGCGGCATTGCTGCAGGGTAACGGCAATCTCATTCAGTAAGTCGATAATGTTTTTCGGGTTACTGGTTTCACCCAGGGTATTGATCAGTTTGATTTCCAGCTGATAACGCTGGCTGATCTGGAGTGCCTGTTTTGATGCTGGCAGGCTGGAGACCAGCAGGCACTTTGGGGCAGAGTCAGCCAGTTGAAGATGTAGCTGGCTCAACTGTCGGATGCTGCTGCCGTGGTCATGACTGTTGCGCAGACTGCCGCTATTGTGCAGCGTAAAGCTGCGCTCGAAATAGGCCATAAACTGATGATCCAGCATATAGCGAGGTCTGGCACTATTCAGTTGCATGCGGGTTTGCTGTTGCCAGATGTTGAGGTTCTGGATCAGGCGCTGGCTATTAGTTTGGTATAGCGCCTGATTGTGAGGATTGAGTGTGATCAGCTGGTGGGTAATCAGTTCAGCTATTGCGATCACATTGTCCGCCGCCAGCCAGAGGTGGCCATCGAGCTCATGACCCTCGCCAATCAGAAGTTCGGCGGGTAAGGCTGTGGCCAGTTGCAGACGGTGGGTAGCGGCGGGCAGGATGGACTGTACGCGGCGCAGGCCGGTTTCGAACTCATCGCTGATCCAGATCAGTAAATCAGCGCTGCTGGCGAGTGTTAACTGCGACGGCCTGAGCTGAAAATGATGCGGGGATTGCTGGCTGTCGATGAGCAGCTCTGCAGATCCGGCTCCCTGCATGATTTCATTCGCAATCAACTGTAGCGGCTTGATGGAAGCAATCACTTTAGGCGGCTTGTCCGCCAGTAACTGGACGGAAAAAAATAGCAGTAGGAAGCACAGGGCTGGGCGCATGAATATGACTCGGGAAAATTACAGTGAATTTAAAAAGGTAATGTAATAATATAACACTATGCCATCGACGCCACAAAAATCTGCCCTCGCCTTTAGCCGGCATAATCATCAGCACTGTGAAAAAACTCTGTTACAGGCGGCACGTACGCTGTGTGAAAAACGTGTAGTCAGATTAACCCCGCGCCGGCAGCAGGTGCTGGAAGTGCTGCTGTCGACCCATCAACCGATGGGGGCCTATGAAGTATTGAGTACGTTGAATCGGCTGGAGCAGAATGTAACCCCGCCGATTGTGTACCGCGCGCTTGATTTCCTGCAGCAGCAGGGGCTGGTGCACCGTATCGAAAGCAAAAATGCCTTCATCCCCTGTATGCATCCCGGACATGGCAGTGAAGCGCAGTTTCTGATCTGTTCCGCCTGTGAGCGGGTTGCTGAGCTGGAAAACACCTGTCAGCTTTTCACCAGTGAAGCGCGTGAACTGGGCTTTGAAGTGAGTCATGCGGTGATCGAAGTCAGCGGCCTGTGTGCCGACTGCCGTAAGTAGTATGCCGTTAATCCACGCCAGTCACATTGGTTATCAGGTTGCTGGCCGGCAAATCCTGCACGATATCAGTTTTGTACTGGAGCCGGATCAGATCACCACGATCATCGGGCCGAATGGCGCTGGCAAGTCATCGCTGGTGAATATTGTGATCGGCCTGAACCGGGCTTTTAGCGGCCGGATTACGCGTCAAGCCGGGCTCACAATGAGCTACCTGCCGCAAAACTCGAAGATGAACCCGCTGGTGCCGATGACCGTCAGGCGCCTGATGTCGCTGACCCAGAAAGTATCCGAAAAAGATCTGCTGCAGGCGTTGACAAAAACCTCGGTTGCGGCGCTGGTGAATCAACAGGTCCGGGATCTGTCCGGTGGTGAAATGCAACGCGTGATGCTGGCGCGTGCACTGCTGGGCCGACCGCAGTTGCTGGTGCTGGATGAACCTACGGCCGGGGTGGATATCACCGGCGAAGTAGAGATGTATGAGCTGATTGCAGAGCTGCGCGACGAGATTCACTGCGCTATTCTGATGGTGTCGCATGATCTGCATCTGGTGATGTCGAAAACCGATCAGGTGTTATGTCTGAATCATCATCTATGCTGCTCCGGGAAACCGGAGTCGGTCAGTCAGCATCCTGAATATCTGGCCCTGTTTGGCGGCAGGGTGGCCGAATCGCTGGCGGTCTATACCCATCATCATGATCATGTACACGAGTTGAGCGGTGGCTGCGAAAGCTGTGTACAGCATCCGGAGCCGCCACATGCTTGACGATTTCCTGCTGCGCAGTCTGCTGGCCGGGTTGCTGATGGTGCTGGTAGCGGCACCGATGGGCTGCCTGATGGTGTGGCAACGGCTGTCCTTTCTGGCCGATACCCTTGGGCATGCGTCGGTATTCGGGGTCGGACTTGGCATCCTGCTATCGATACAGCCGGTCATCGGAGTGCTCGCCGTCATCCTGTTGATTATGCTGATTGTGCGACAGTCGATGGGCGGCCGACCGCTCGCGATGTCCGAATCGGTGCTGGCGATTATCTCGAATACCGGTCTGGCGGCGGGTATCCTGCTGCTGAGTGTGGCGGGTGCCGGCAATGTCAGTCTGGAAGCGATTCTGTTCGGTGATCTACTGGCAACCTCGCTGAGTGATCTGGGTTTTATCGCGTTCACCGTATTCGTATTACTGTTTCTGCTGTGGCAGCACTGGGGATCGTTCGTGGCCATATCGATCTGTCCCGAGATTGCGCAGGCCGAGGGGGTGCCGGTACAGAAGATTCAGCTGATTCTTTACCTGATGATCGCGCTGCTGATCGCGGTGATGATGAAGGTGATGGGGGTGTTGCTGATCGGGGCGATGCTGGTGATTCCGGTGAATGCGGCCCGGGTGTTCAGTCGCAGTCCTGAACAGATGTTGCTGCTGAGCCTGATTTTCGGCCTGATGTCGCTGATTTGCGGGATGTTTTTTTCCTGGCAACTCGATTTACAGACCGGGCCATCGATCGTGGTGATTGCCGCTGGCTGGCTGTTAATTGCATTAGTTGCACAAAAGCTGAATAAAACATTGACCTGAAAAGGTTTGGCGGATAAAATCTGCGCCCTTTTCGAGATCGGTTTGGAGAACATCACAATGTACGCTGTCATCGCTACAGGCGGAAAACAGTACCGTGTCACCGAAGGTGAGACATTAAAGGTAGAAAAAATAGTAGGCGAAGAAGGTTCTGTCATTGAACTGGATCAGGTCCTGATGGTTGCTGATGGTGATAATATCCAGGTAGGTTCTCCTATGCTCGATAAAGGCTCTGTAACTGCAACGATCGTTTCCCATGGTCGCGCCAAGAAAGTTGAAATTGTAAAGTTCCATCGTCGTAAGCACTATCGTAGGCAGATGGGGCATCGTCAGAGCTATACAGAAATCGAAGTAACCAAGATCACGGCATAAGCCCTGAGCTGAAGAATATTAGGTAGGTGTAAACTATGGCACATAAGAAAGCGGCGGGTTCGACCCGCAACGGTCGTGATTCGCAGTCGAAGAGACTGGGTGTTAAGAAATTTGGTGGCGAAGTGGTGGTTCCCGGTAATATTATCGTGCGTCAGCGTGGTACCAAGTTCCATCCCGGCGAAAACGTTGGTATTGGCAAGGATCATACGCTTTTCGCGAAATCCGAAGGCAATGTTGAGTTTAAGATCAGGGGTCGCCATAACCGCACTTTCGTCGACGTCGTGGCTGCTGCTGCATAAGCGTTCCGCTTCGTTATGAATTAAAGAAACCCCGCCTGGCGGGGTTTTTTTTTGCACAAGGAAGTGCTTATGCCCTGAAGGCCATGGAAGGCCGAGAAGGGTGCTTATGCTGCGAGCCCATGGACGGGCAGGAGCAGTGTTTTCCGTTAAGGTTCACGGCATGGTTTTTTGCGGCTTGAGTTTTATTTAACTGGAACTATGTTGCACAACAATAATCAAATCCACGCTAATAAAATTGCAAGAGGGCGCTAGCTTGTCTCATCAACAAAGTTTTCAACAATTAAAACAATACGCCGAAAGTCAGATTATCGGCCAGCCAAAGCTGATTAACCGGCTGATGATGGCCCTGCTGGCAGATGGCCATCTGCTCGTCGAAGGGGCTCCCGGACTGGCCAAGACACGTGCGATCAAGGTATTGAGTGACTGTATCGAAGGTGATTTTCACCGCGTCCAGTTTACTCCCGATCTGTTACCGGCCGATCTTACCGGTACCGACATCTACCGGCCCCAGGATGGCAGTTTCAAATTCCAGAAAGGGCCGCTGTTTCATAATCTGATCCTGGCCGACGAAATTAATCGCGCACCGGCCAAGGTGCAGTCTGCACTGCTCGAAGCGATGGCCGAAAGACAGATTACGGTTGGCGCTGAAACCTATCCGCTACCATCGCTGTTTCTGGTGATGGCGACACAGAATCCGATCGAGCAGGAAGGCACCTATCCGTTGCCGGAGGCTCAACTCGATCGCTTTCTGATGCATGTCAGCATCGATTACCCGGATGCCGAATCGGAACGCAAGATACTTTATCTGAACCGCAATGAAGCACGCGACGGCGGTACCCACCCGGTACCTGCGTCGGTGGTTATTGCGCAGGCTGATCTGTTCGCTGCACGCAACGAAGTGCTGGATGTACACATGGCCGATAACCTCGAAACCTACCTGCTGCAACTGGTGATGGCAACCCGCCAACCGGCGGCCTATGGTAAGGATTTGCAGAACTGGATGGAGTATGGCGCCAGTCCGCGTGCCAGTATCGCACTCGATCGCTGTTCACGCGCTCATGCCTGGCTGGACGGGCGTGACTATGTGACCCCGGATGATATTCAGGCGATTGCCTTCGACGTATTACGCCATCGGGTTATTCTAAGTTATGAAGCGGAAGCGGAAGGGATTACCACCGACCGTTTTATCAATGAGCTGATTAACCGGGTAGCGGTTCCCTGAGTCGATTATGCGGCACACAGAAGGTCAGGATAGTAACGACGGCATTATCCATATCAGTCAGTCCGGGCTGATTGCGTTACAGCGTGAAGCACGTCTGTTACGTTCGCCAAAAGGGCAGATCCGTTCCCAGCATAACGGTGGTTATGTGTCTTCTTTCAGGGGACGTGGCATGGAATTCGATGAAGCGCGTCTGTATCAACCGGGTGACGATGTGCGTAATATCGACTGGCGCGTTACGGCTCGAACCAATAAGCCGCATTCCAAGGTTTTTCGCGAAGAGCGTGAGCGCCCGGTGTTGCTGTGGGTAGATTTTCGCGCACCGATGTTTTTCGGTACCCGACAGTATTTTAAATCGGTAATGGCCGCCAAAGTGGCGGCCATCCTGGCCTGGAAGTCCTGTCATCAGGGCGACCGACTGGGTGGGCTGATTTTTTCCGAGCAGGGCCATCTGGAAATCCGACCGGGACGCGGCAAGTCGGCAGTGCTGCAGTTGATTCAGCATCTGTCGGAATACAGTTATCAGCAGCACAAAGATAGCGCTGCTTTAAAGGACCGCCAGCAGGCATCCGAACATGCACTCAAACGCCTGCTGCATGTGGCTCATCCGGGCAGCCTGATTTATCTGATCAGCGATTTCCGTCATGTCTCCAGCCAGCTGGAGTCGACCCTGAGTCGTCTCGGTCGACATAACGAACTGGAGCTGATCCATCTGCATGACCCGCTCGAGGCGCAGTTACCGCAGGCCGGGCTTTATCGAGTCACTGATGGCAGGGATGAAACAGAGATTAACTCGGCCGATGCAAGCGTGCGTGAACGCTATCAGCAACGCTTCAGCCAGCATCAGCAAAACCTTAAAAACCTGTGTCTTAAAATCGCAGTACGCTATCTGCCCTTATCCACCGAGCAGCCCCTGTTAAGCGGCCTGATGTCGACCCCGCTCGCCAGTAGTGATCAGGTGCAGCAATGAACCCGGCTGACACACTTGAATTAAGAGATATACACCTGCCGGATGCGGTGTCCTGGTGGCCGCCTGCACCGGGCTGGTGGGCGCTACTGGTGTTGCTGATCATCATTCTGCTACTCGGCTGGTGGCTGATCAGAAAACTAACCCGGCCGAACCTCAAAAAGAGAGTGCTGAGTGAAATCGATAGCTTGATTGCCGGGTATCGCCAGGACCTCAATAAACAGCAGCTGATTCAGCAACTGTCGGTGATACTGAGACGTATCGGGATCAGTTATCTGCCGCGAAAACAAAGTGCCGGAACGCTGGGCGCTGAATGGTTGGCGCAACTCAATCAACTGGCCGCAAAAGACCCGTTGTCGCAGGAAAATCTTGAATTAATTACTCAGGCCCCTTATCAAAAGCAGCCGCAATTAAGCGATCAGCAGATTGAAGATCTGCTACAGCAGTTGCAGCGCTGGGTAAAAGGACTGGCACGCGGGGTGAAAAATGCTTGAACTGGGCTGGCCCTGGGCATTCCTGCTGTTGCCGTTACCCGTGCTGATCTGGAAGCTGATACCGGTGGCGCACAAACGCCAGCAGGCTGCGCTACGGGTACCGTTTCTGGAAGATTTCCAGCCACTGGCAGGCAGTCTTCAGCAGGGTAGAAAGAATCTGCTGGTGATATTGCTGCTGGTAATCGGCTGGATACTGCTGGTGCTGGCCACGGCTCGGCCGCAGTGGGTCGGTGAGCAGATTGAGCTGCCGGTCAGTGGTCGAGATCTGATGCTGGCGGTCGATCTGTCCGGCAGTATGCAGGCCGAGGATTTTCGTATCAACGGGCGTGCGGTAGATCGCTTGACCGCCACCAAGTATGTCGCCGGTGAGTTTATTCGTAAGCGTCAGGGGGATCGTCTGGGCTTGATACTGTTCGGTCGCAATGCCTATCTGCAGACTCCGCTGACCTTCGATCTGACCACGGTGAATACACTACTGCTGGAATCGGTGATCGGTCTGGCCGGCACCGAAACCGCGATCGGTGATGCGATCGGACTCGCGATCAAGCGCCTGAAAGATAAACAGGAAGGCAGTCGGGTACTGATTCTGTTAACCGATGGCGCTAATACGGCCGGTGAAATTTCCCCGCTCAAAGCGGCTGAACTGGCGGCCAGTCACGGCCTCAAGATCTATACCATCGGTATCGGAGCGGATGAAATAATCCGCGATACATTTTTTGGTAAACAGCGTATCAATCCTTCACAGGATCTGGATGAAAAAACCCTGATGGCGATTGCCGAACAGACTGGCGGGCTGTATTTTCGTGCGCGTGATACCGAAGAGTTGAGTTTCATCTACCAGCATCTGAATAAACTGGAGCCGGTGGAAGTCGACAGTAAAACTTTCCGCCCGGTAAAATCCCTGTATGTGTGGCCGCTCGCGATAGCGCTGATACTGGCACTTTTAATTGCAACGCAGACGCTGTTGAGCAGCAGGTTGAAGCGATGACAGTCCAGCTTTTACGTCCCGAATGGTTATGGATGCTGTTGCCGGTATTCTTGCTGGCATGGTTTTTCTGGCGCCAGCAGCTGTTCAGCAGGGACTGGGCTGCGGTGATTGATGCCCAACTGTTGCCCCATCTTCTAGTTGGAAAAGCGCAGGGAAAATCACGCTGGCCGGTGCTGTTATGGTTATTGCTGGGCGTGCTGAGTGTGCTTGCGCTGAGTGGCCCGGTGTGGAAAAAATCAGCGTTACCGGTGTATAAACAGCAATCTGCGCTGGTGGTTTTACTCGATCTATCGAGCTCGATGGATAGCACTGATGTTAAACCCAGTCGCCTCAGCCGAGCGCGCCTGAAACTTCTTGATCTGCTCAAGATGCGCAAAGAAGGCCAGACCGCGTTGATCGCTTTTGCTGCGACCCCTTATACCGTAAGTCCGCTGACCGATGACAGCGAAACAATTCAGTCACTGGTTAACAGCCTCACCACCGACATTATGCCCATGCAGGGCAGTCGAGCTGATCTGGCGATTGAAAAGGCGCGTGAACTGTTTAGCAATGCGTCCATCAGTCGAGGTGATATTCTATTGATAACGGATGGCTTAAGTGCTGACTCCATGCAGAAAATACAGCAACTGGAATTAACCGGCCTGCGCGTATCGTTGCTCGCCGTGGGGACCGAACAGGGAGCGCCGATTCCAGGTGCAGCCGGTGGCTTTATCAAGGATGCTCAGGGCTCTATTGTTGTCGCCAAAACCAATCATGGCGAGTTGCGCACGTTGGCTAGCCGGCTGGGTGGCGTTTACAGCATGCTTGGAATCGATGATGGTGATTTGAATCTGTACCAGCAATTTTTACAGAGCGATGAACGAGCGCAGGGGCATGAGCAGACCGATTTCAAGGCGGATCGCTGGCAGGAGGAAGGCCCCTGGCTGCTGTTACTGGTCACACCCCTGGTGGCGCTGATCTTCCGGCGTGGAATATTTCTGTCGCTCCTACTGGCGCTGTATTTGCTGCCTGCAGCGGATTCTGCGTATGCACTCGAATTGCCTGAGTGGAACAGTCTGTGGAAAACTCCCGATCAACGTGCCGAGCAGGCGTTGAAGGCCGGCGATGCAGAGGCAGCCGCGAGCCTGTTTCAGCGTCCAGACTGGAAGGCTGCGGCGCATTATAAGGCCGGGCAGTATGAACAGGCTGTGACCGAGCTGGAAACCCAGCACTCAGCGGATAGCCTGTATAACCGGGGAAATGCGCTGGCCAGAATGGGACAGCTGCAGGAAGCGCTGGATAGCTATGATGAATTACTCAGTCAGCAGCCTGAACACGAAGATGCACGATTTAATCGGGAACAGGTTGAGCAGGCCTTAAACAAGCAGCAGCAACAACAGAAACAGAATAAGCCACAGGATAACAGCGAGCAGCAGAAAGATAAGAATCAGCAGTCGCAACAGCAGGATTCTGATCAGCCCGGACAGCAGCCCGGCCAGCAACAGGGGGAGCAGTCATCTCAGGATCAAAGCGCTGCGCAGTCACAGAATGCGGAGCAGAACGAAGAGACCCTGAAACAGGCTCAACAGCAACAGTCTGAGGCTGAAAAACAGGATGAAAAGTCTGAAGCTGAGCAGCAGTCACAGGCGCAGGCTGAGCAAAAACCGGAACAACAGGATGAGCCGGTAGAGCAAAAAGAGATGAGTGAGCAGCAGCAAACCGAAAGTCTGTCGGAGCAGGCTGAGGCACAATGGTTAAGGCGTATTCCGGATGATCCGGGTGGCCTGCTGCGGAACAAATTCCGCTACCAGTACAGTCGACAACAACAGCCTACACGTGAAAAGGAGCCATGGTGATTATGCCCACAATTCAACGCTTGCTGACAGCTTCAGGCAAAACCCTGCTACCCGGGATAATGCTGTGTTTGTTTGCAATATCGGTGTTTGCCGCGCGCATTGAGGTCAGCTCGGATCGTAATCCGGTAAATCTGAATGAATCGTTTAAACTGGTGTATGAAAGTGCTGACGCGGTGGATGATGATCCTGATTTCACACCGCTCGAAGCGCAGCTCGACATTCTGCATCGGGGCCAGAGTAGTAACGTCAGTATTATCAATGGACGCTATAGCAGCAGTAAGACCTGGACCCTGAGCGTGATCGCCAGAAAGCCGGGTAAGCTGACATTGCCAGCGATCAAGTTCGGTGCTGATTCCAGTCCTGCGTTACAGATTAGTGTACAGGAAACGCCAGTCGATCAGCAGGCTCAGACTGGATTTTATACCCGGATAGAAGTTGATCAACAGCAGGTCTATGCACAGCAGCAACTGGTGATTACGCAGCAGATTTTGAGTGCCCAGAAGCTCGCTTCCTACGGTATGGATAAGCTTAATTTCAATGGCATGGATGTGCTGATCGAACCGCTCGGTAAGGTCAAACAGTACCAGACTCAGATAGCGGATCAAAGCTATCATGTGATCGAACAACGCTATGCGCTATTCCCGCAAACCAGTGGCCTGTTAAAGGTCCAGCCGGTGCTGGTTGAAGCCAGAACCGGAAATGGCTCGGGCATATTTTTTGATACCTTCGGTAATAGCCGGGGCAAACTGCTGCGCGCCTATTCGAATGAGCTGAGTGTGGCCGTGTTACCGCTTCCAGCGAGTATTAATGTCAATCCCTGGCTGCCCGCAAAAGAGTTCCAGCTGAGCGAACAGTGGGCGCAGGACCCCCCTCAGTTTATTCAGGGAGAGCCCCTGACGCGCACACTGTCGATCAAGGCGGAAGGCCTGACGGCTGCGCAGTTACCACCGCTACCGGATATGTCGATGGATGGACTTAAGCAGTACCCGGATCAGCCACTACTGAATGATGTCGCGAATGACACCGGGATGACTGGTTACCGGGTTGAAAAGGTGGCGCTGATACCGACCCGTGCTGGCTCCATGACATTGCCGGCGATTGAGATTGCCTGGTGGAATACGCGCACACAGATGCGTGAAATTGCCCGCATTCCTGCGCGCAAGGTACAGGTGCAGGCCGCCGCTAAGGCGACGGTTGTTACTACCGTTACACCAGCCGCTGCTGCCCCGACCGCAATGGCGCCGCTAGCTTCCGCAACCGCTCCTCCCGAGCTGACCCCGGAAATACCAGCCTCAACCGCTCCGACAGTTTTGCCGGATGATCTTTTCTCTAACTGGAAGTGGGTGGCGATACTGCTGGCTGTGGGGTGGCTGCTAACGCTGGTGGGCTGGTTGCTGGTGGCGCGCAGAAAACGCCCAGCTGTAGCGGTTCAGGCACAGCCGGCCAGGACAGGCGTGGAACAGCACTTGAAGTGGTTCAAAGCGTCCTGCACGGTTAAGGATGTGGCGGGCTGCAGAACACATTTGCTGAACTGGGCAAAGGCGTTTTACCCGCAACAAAAGATGACCAGTGTGAGCGACCTGCAGCCGATGCTGGACGCCAGGGTGGCGCAGGAAATTCGCAAGCTGGACGCGGTATTGTACGGAGGACAGACTGTAAAAATCGATTTTCAGCTGATTGTCGAACAGATTGCGCGACTGCACAAAGCCGGTCACGGCGCGGCATCAAAAGCACCTGCAGAATTGCTTGAGCCGCTGTATCGATAGACGCTGATCGTGCCTGAATCATCGGGGATGCAGTCGATTCCCCAGTGCGGCCACTGGAAATGGGCGCAATTCGCTCTGCATAGCACAAACAGCGCTGATTCTGAAGCGATACTAACACCGCCCGCATATTCAATATTAAAACTCAGTGATATACTAAGCGCCTTTTTTTCCGGAATCCGACCATGAAATTTATCGACGAAGCAATCATCCAGGTACGCGCAGGCAAGGGCGGCAATGGTATCGTCAGTTTTCGGCGCGAAAAATACATTCCGATGGGTGGGCCGGACGGTGGTGACGGTGGCGATGGCGGTTCGGTGTACGTGGTCGGCAGTGGTGACCTGAATACCCTGTCTGACTTCCGTAATCAGCGCAAGTATGTGGCGGATAATGGGCGTACCGGTCAAAGTCGTACCAAAACCGGACGCAAGGGTGAGGATATCTTTATTCCGATGCCGCTTGGCACCACCATCCGCACCCTGGAAAATGATGAGCTGATCGCCGATGTAACCGTAGCGGGTGAGCCGATACTGGTCGCGCGCGGCGGGTTTCACGGGCTAGGCAATACACGCTACAAAAGCTCCACCAATCGTGCTCCGCGTCAATGTAGCCCCGGTTCAGAAGGCGAACTTTTTGACCTGCGACTGGAGATGAAGGTGATCGCCGACGTCGGCCTGCTGGGCATGCCGAATGCCGGTAAATCGACCTTTATCCGTTCGGTATCGGCGGCACGCCCGAAAGTGGCGGATTATCCCTTCACTACCCTGCATCCTAATCTGGGTGTGGTGAGTGTGGCCCCGCATCGCAGTTTCGTGATCGCCGATATTCCTGGTCTGATCGAAGGCGCTTCCGAAGGCGTTGGTCTGGGTATACGTTTTCTGAAGCATCTGCAACGTACCCGTCTGCTGTTACATATCATCGATGTGGCACCGCTGGATGAAAACCATGACCCGGCACAGGATGCGATAAAAATACTGCAGGAACTGAAAAACTACGACGACTCACTGTTTCAGAAACCGCGCTGGCTGGTGTTGAATAAACTCGACCTGCTGCCCGAAGCGGAACAGCAGCAGCGCTGTCAACAGGTTATCGACGGGCTGGGCTGGGAAGGGCCGGTGTATCAAATCAGTGCGATCAATAAGGCCGGTGTCGAGCAGCTGTGTTATGACATCATGGTGCTGGTGGAAGCCACCGCAGCAGCGGCCGCAGATGCAGAAGATACTGAAAACTTATCCGCCGAAAGAGACAGCGATGAGTCGAATTAAGCGTATTGTCATCAAGATCGGCAGTGCACTGATAACGAATGGCGGCAAGGGTCTGGATCAACAGGCCATTGCTGCCTGGTCGGATCAGATCGCCCAGTTGCGTCTGTCCGGCATGGATGTGGTGCTGGTATCTTCCGGTGCCGTGGCCGAAGGCATCAAGCGCCTCGGGCTGAAACAGCGTCCAACCAGCATCCATGCACTACAGGCTTCGGCAGCGGTGGGTCAGATGGGCCTGATTCAGGCCTATGAAAGCTGCTTCCAGAAGCACGGGGTGCAAAGCGCTCAGGTCTTACTCACGCATGAAGATCTGGCTAATCGTAAACGCTATCTGAATGCACGCTCCACCCTGCGCACGCTGCTGGCTTATGGCACCGTTCCGGTGGTGAATGAAAACGACACGGTGGCAACCGAAGAGATTCGCTTCGGCGATAACGATACCCTCGGTGCACTGGTGGCGAATCTGATCGAAGCCGACCTGATGATCATTCTGACCGATCAGAAAGGCCTGTTTGACAGCAACCCCGAGCTTAATCCAAATGCACGCTTGATCGAAAAAGCCGAAGCAGATGATCGTCAATTGCTCGAATTTGCCGGCACTAGCGCCGGTACGCTAGGACGTGGCGGCATGTACACCAAGGTCGTCGCGGCGCAGAAGGCGGCCCGCTCCGGCACCCATACCGTGATCGCTTACGGACGCGAACCGGATGTGATCAAACGCGTGGTCAAAGGTGAATCTATCGGGACCTATCTGAGTGCCAGAAAGGGCCAGATGGCGGCTCGTAAACAGTGGCTGGGCGGGCATATGCGCTGTGCCGGTGAACTGCTGCTGGATGAAGGCGCGGTGAACGTTCTGAAACAATCCGGTGCCAGTCTGTTACCAATCGGGGTCAAAGAGGTACGCGGTGATTTCAAACGTGGTGAAGTGGTTTCCTGTATGACACTCGATGGCCGGGAAATCGCCCGTGGTCTGGTGAATTACCCGGCTGATGAAGCGCGCAAGATCATCGGTCATCCGAGTAAGCAGATACCTGACATACTCGGCTATGAAGACGAAGCCGAGCTGGTACATCGGGATAATCTGATCCTGCTGAATTGAAGTAGGCCGACATGGCGGAGGTTGATGCAGATTCTATCGAACCGATGGCTGCAGTCTTGATACCGGCGTCGGTCTTCTTGATAGCTGCCTCGCTCTGGCCTCCTCGACAACAGCTCCTACGTTGCTCTCGGCCACGGTTCCTGACGTGGCTCTAACTCCTGATTCCCTTCAGTGGTGCGTGTGTATGACCAAGGTCGGGCTTAATGTGCGGATGTGGTGGGGGTTCAGGTGAGTAGTCAATACGCACAGAAACGTCATGCCGGACTTTGATCCGGCATCCATTTGCAGATACCGCATTGCTCATTTCAGTTGAACCTGTAACTATTTGCCGAGCCGGCAGGTCTGAATTTATATGGTTATATTTAACTGTTTATAAACGGGTGGTTCGTCCCCTATACTTCGTTCTCCTTTGTTAGCGTGATCATTATGGAAAAAATATTCAGCCCCGCCTGGTGGACAGATCTTATTCTGCAGTTGGAAACCTGGTTTTTAGACAAAATCTGGGTGGCTGCACATCTGTATCAGTTCGTTATTATTTTCCTGATCTTTCTAAGCTCTTATTTCCTGTCTGGGTATACCAAAAAGTTTTTCCAGAAAATGTCAGAAAAGACCGGCCATATCGGCGGGTTGGCGCGCATATGGCTGGCACTGCAATCGGTATCGGTTGCCTTTCTGTGGCTGTTGCAGCAATACATTGTGGTCTGGATTGCCCGGCTGTTTGATATCCAGCATGGCCTGATCACCCTGACCAGCAGCCTGTTGACGGCGTGGATTGTGATCCGCCTGTTCAGTCAGTGGATTAAAAACTCGTTTATGGCAAACATGGTTGCAGTCGTTGCCTGGATCGCTGCCGCCGCTAATATCCTTGGTCTGTTGCCGCAGATGCTGGCTGGTCTGGATGCGATGTCGGTCATGGTCGGTGACAAACCGATCTCCCTGTTGCTGGTGATAAAGTCTATCGTCGCCCTGGGTGTTCTGATCTGGCTCGCCAGCACCATGTCCGATCTGGTGGAAAAAAGGCTCGGTAGCAATAAGTCCTTCACACCGGCTGCCAAGGTTCTGTTTACCAAACTATTCCGCATCGGTTTCTTAACCATTGCCACGCTGGTCGCGCTGAATACCGTCGGCATCGATTTAACCGCACTCGCGGTATTCAGTGGTGCGTTAGCGGTGGGTCTCGGTTTTGGCCTGCAGAAGATATTCTCTAATCTGGTGAGTGGGTTGATTCTGCTGCTGGATAAATCGATCAAGCCGGGCGACGTGATTTCACTCGGCACCACCTATGGCTGGATCAACCATCTGGGTGCACGCTATGTATCGGTGGTCACGCGGGATGGCACTGAGCATCTGATTCCCAACGAAGAACTGATTACCCAGCGGGTGGAAAACTGGTCGCATACGAACAAGCTGGTACGTATGCGCATCCCGGTCGGGGTATCTTACGATGCCGATCCACGTCTGGTGATGAAGCTGTGTCTGGAAGCGGCCGAAATGGTGCCACGCGTACTGCTCGATCCGGCACCGCGCTGCCTGATCACCGGTTATGGCGATAACTCGGTCGACTTCGATCTGCGCATCTGGATCAATGATCCGGAAAATGGCAGAGGCTCGGTGAAGAGCGATGTGCTACTCGGAATCTGGGATCGCTTCAAGGAAAATGGCGTATCCATACCGTACCCGCAACGCGATCTGCATATCAAAAGCCTGCCGGCAGGCTATCACAGAAGCGAGCTGCCGGATTGATGCTGAACAGCTAGCAAAAAAAGGGCTCTTCAAGAGCCCTTTTTATTTACTCGGGAAATCTGGCTGGGTCGGTAAAAACCCAGTCGCGATTTTTTACCGGGGTATGGCAACTGGTGCATACCTGGGTACCTTTATCGAAAGGCTGCTGCTCCAGACCGACCCAGCGCGCCCAGCCCCAGCCACCGGTACTGGCGTACTTTTCGGCATCCTTGAACATAAATTCAGCATGTACAAACTCTCCCGGAGCATTGGCTGTAGGCCAGTCAGTCAGAGTGCTGTCTTTCCACACCACCTTGCCCAGAATCGCGCCATCCGGCCAGGGATTAACCTGCCCTGCACGAGCGGCTTTTTGCGCAATGTCATTACCGAGGATCGATCGGATGGTTTTATTGTCGGTCCGGTGAGACACCGCAATGGTGGTCCAGTCCTGCCATCCTGCAGGGTAATCGATGCCGTGTGAGGGGGCTTTTGAGTTGTCGGCATAGGCACTCACAGCCAGGGTTAAGGTTAATGCGGTTAAAGCATGCAGGGGTTTTTTCATGATACAGAATCTCGACGAAATGTTGTTGATGTCAATACGTTCCGTGTTAGCGGACGGATCTGAACGAATACCCTTCAGATCATCATATATACACCGTTGGCGGGGATTTATTCCATCGGCTGTGACTTTATATAGCCTCAGGTCGATCAGCTGGTGAGGTGATGTCGCTGAAGTGTCATTCGACTGATTTTATGAAACATACTCCGGGTACAGTTCCTGCATCGATTTCGAGCGACCGCTTTCGGTAACGGCGCGACAATGGAAGCGTTTCAGCTCGCGCGGTTCCTTTACCCCGCAGGAATGCGATATCACACCAATTTCGTGCACCATGTGCTGGATGTAGTTGTTAACCCTTAGCGCCTTGATTTCGGGATTCAGCCCGCGCTGTAGTTTTGGGTTATGGGTGGTGATTCCAGTGGGGCAGGTATTTTTATTACATTGCAGAGCCTGGATACAGCCGAGAGCGAACATCGGACCTCTGGCAGAGGTGATAAAATCGGCCCCCATACATAACGCCCAGGCGGCTTCTGCCGGGTTGATCAGCTTGCCGGAAACGATGACCCTGATGCGCTCGCGTAACTGGTGCTTTTCCAGCATATCGACCACCAGCGGCAGGCTTTCACTGATTGGCATGCCCATGTAGTCCATCAGACTCATCGGGGCTGCACCGGTGCCGCCATCGGCACTGTCGATAGTGATAAAATCGGGGGCAGAGTCGGTGCCGCGCCGGGTAACTTCTTCCAGCAGTGTCTCTATCCAGCCATAGGCACCGATTACGGTTTTGAAGCCGGTCGGTTTGCCGCTGACACGGCGTACCCGATTCACCAGATCGAGCAGTTCGCCGATGTTGTTAACGTCGGTATGTCGATTCGGGCTGATCGAATCCTGTCCAGGCGCGATGCCGCGTATGCTGGCGATCTGTGCAGTAACCTTGATACCCGGCAGGATGCCGCCTTTTCCGGGTTTGGCGCCCTGACTGAGCTTGATTTCAAACATCCGGACCTGCGCATGTGCGGCTACCGCCTTCAGCTTTTCATCGCTCAGATTACCGTCGCTATCGCGTACTCCGTATTTGGCAGTACCAATCTGAAACACCAGTTCGGCACCGCCTTCCAGGTGGTAAGGAGACAGACCGCCTTCACCCGTGTTCATCCATGCTCCAGCTATTCTGGCCCCATTTGACAGCGCCAGAACCGCCGGTTTTGAGATGGCACCATAACTCATGCCGGAGATGTTAAACAGGGATGCTGTGGTATAGGGTTTTTCACAGTGACTGCCGATTGTGAGCGGTTTAGGTTTTACCGCATCATCTCCCAGAGTGGGAAAGGGACAGTTAGCAAACATAATGGTGCCAGTGCCTTTCAGGCTGCGGGTGGAGCCGAAAGCAACCGTGGTGTCGAGATCTTTGGCGGAGCGATAGACCCAGCCGCGTTGCGCGCGGTTGAATGGCATTTCCTCGCGGTCCTGGGCGAAAAAATACTGCCGAAAAAAATCACCCAGATGTTCAAACAGGTAGCGGAAACGACCCACCACCGGGTAGTTCCGGCGAATTGCCTGTGCGGTTTGTGAAATGTCGGCGATATACATCCAGATCACCACCAGTACGCTAACGCCGATCATGAAAATGAACAGCACGGCCATGGCCTGCATAATGCTGAACACGATATTGTTGTATTCGATCATGAGGCCCCTCATTGATAATTCTGTTATAGGGGTGTGACTGGGACTGACGTTGAATGGTTCAACTTTAACGGCTCTTCACCATTAAGTCGGGTTCCTGGTGATCGGTATGAACTTCGGGGTGAAAGTTTAGAGTACGGCAGGCAGTAAAGGCGTCAGAGCCTGTTTTTCAGTGACGGCATCTCCGGCCAGCGCAAAGCCGATAAGCTGGTCCTGCTGATAGCAAAGTGCTTTGATACCGTCCTCGGTGGCGCTGTATTGCCACTGCGCCTGTTTGTTGGCCGAAGGTGAAACTACAATTGGACAGGCCGGGGTTTTGATTGCAACCGGCATCGCCGGGTAACTCACTGCGGTTTTGTCACCGGTGAGGGTTCTGGCGAGTGCTCTGGCGCTTTGCATGATCGGCAGGATGAAGGGCAGGTGATGGCCTTCGACCTCGGCGCAATCACCCAGCGCATAGATATTCGGCACCGAGGTTTGCAGATAGCGATCGGTCACATAGCCGCGTGCGGTCTTGATACCGCTGTCTTTGGCCAGATCCAGATTAGCACGCAGACCGACGGCACTCAGCACCAGATCCACCTGCAGCGTAGTGTTGTCGCTGAGCGTGAGCTGGTAACCGCTGGCGTGCTGATCAACAGACTGCACACTGTTATTCAGGTAAAACTCGACGCCCAGTTGTTGCAGTTTGTGCTGCAGAAACTGGCCGATTTTTTGCGGTAGTAGATTACTAATCGGCCACTGATCTGGGCCAATGATGGAAACTGTTTTTGCCGCGCCAAGCAGGTCATTGGCAAACTCACAGCCGATCAGGCCAGGGCCGATAATCGCGATGTGATGCGCCTGTTCCAGCTTGTGGCGAAATGCCCGATAGTCATCCAGATGGTTGATCGACAGGATGTCCTGTGCCCCATTTCCCTGTATCGGTAACACAAAAGGCCGTGCGCCGGTGGCGAGTATCAGCTGGCTGTATTGCCAGAGCTGGGAACGGCTGCTGACTTGCTGATTTTTAATATCGATCGAGTTAATTTTACAGCGTTTGAACAGCTCGAAGTTTTGAGTCTGCTGCATCTTCTGCGCGGTTTGCATCACCAGTGCATCCGCTGTTTTATTCTTGTCGAGTGCATTCGACAGCATCGGCTTGGAATAAAAATCACCATTGTCCGCACAGATCAGGGTGACTTTTGTGTGTGGATCAAGCTTGCGGATTTCACGTAGCAGGGTATAGCCAGCCATGCCGCTGCCGATAATGATGATGTTCTGTTCGGGCATGGGCTGGATTAAATCTGGATCATTTCAAAATCTGATTTACCGACGCCGCAATCCGGACATATCCAGCCGGCAGGGATATCATCCCAGGCGGTGCCGGGAGCGATGCCTTCATCCGGTAAACCGAGGGCTTCATCATAGATAAAACCACACACAATGCATTCCCATTTCTTCATAACAGACTCTTCATTAACTAATTTAAACGAGGTCAGATTCTAACCGTAACACGATTAATTTCTGCGCTATTTTTCCAAAGGTTATTGGCTTTCCAGGTAACGGTCTTTAAGACGCACATAATGTTCGGCGGAATAACGCAGAGAACTCAGTTCGCGCTTTGTCAGCGCACGTATTTTCTGGCACGGATTGCCGAGGTACAGATGTCCACTTTCGAGCGTCTTGCCGGGTGGTACCAGTGTACCGGCACCGACCATCACATGATCTTCGATCACCGCATTGTCCATCACGATGGAGCCCATGCCGATCAGGCAGTCATTACCGATGGTGCAGGCATGCAGCAGCACCTTATGCCCGACCGTGACGTAATTGCCGATGCTGAGTGCCGCACCCTGCGGGTTGTATTCACCGGCGTGGCTGACGTGCAGCACACTGCCATCCTGAATATTGGTGCTATGCCCGATATTGATGTAATTGACATCGCCGCGAATCACGCTCATCGGCCACACCGAACAATGCTCGCCGATTTCAACATCACCGATGACATCGGCATGCTGGTCGATATAACAGTGGTCTGCAATTTTAGGGGTGATGTCTTTAAATGAACGGATCATGGCCTGACCTTATGATAAAATTCCACACAGTGTAACCAACTTAATCCCTGTATAAAACCGGCAAACATGAATCCTCTGTATTTAGCTAAATTAAAACTGTATGCACAACTGGTGCGGCTGGATAAGCCGATCGGTATCTATCTGCTGTTGTGGCCGACGTTATGGGCACTGGCGATTGCTGGAGAAGGCGGGCCGGATCTATGGGTACTGTTTGTGTTTGTGTGCGGGGTGGTGTTGATGCGTTCGGCCGGTTGCGCGATTAATGATTATGCCGACCGCCATATCGATCTGCATGTCGCCAGAACCCGCGAACGGCCACTGACCTCCGGCAAGATCAGTGAGAAGGAAGCCCTCCAGGTGTTTACGGTGTTAGCGTTGCTGGCTTTTCTGCTGGTGCTGACCCTGAATACCTTCACTATCTGCCTGTCCATCGTCGGCGTATTGCTGGCCACCAGTTATCCGTTTATGAAGCGTTATCATTATTTGCCGCAGGTGCATCTGGGGGCGGCTTTCGGCTGGGCCGTGCCGATGGCGTATGCGGCACAGACGGGTGAAGTGACCCGTATCACCTGGCTACTGTATATCGCTACACTGTTATGGACGGTGGCTTATGACACCATGTATGCGATGGTGGATCGGGATGATGATATCCGTATCGGTGCGAAGTCGACCGCGATCCTGTTCGGTGAAGCGGATCGCCTGATTATCGGTATGCTGCAAGTGCTGTTTATTCTAACGCTGTGGCTGATCGGACAGGAGCTGAAGTTTCTGCCGGTGTATTTTGGCGGACTGATTGTCGCCTCACTGTTACTGGCGTATCAACAGGCGATGATTGCCTACCGTCTACCGGAGTACTGTTTTCAGGCCTTTCTGCACAACCACTGGGTAGGAGCAGCCATCTTTGGCGGGATTATGGGGCATTATTATCTGGCCTGAGCGAGCTGAAAATACACACAGTCGTCATGCCGGACGTTGATCCGGCATCCATTGCACCGCGCTGGCAGTAGCCATAATTAAAACTCTGAACTTGATGACGGCGAAAACCGTTCACTTCTTGACAAACTTGGTCAGTATCACGATCTGCTGATTGTTAACCCGGCCTTCGATGTGTTCCGGGTTGTCGGCGACCAGCGAAATACCACGCACCGCAGTACCACGTTTGGCGGTAAAGTTGGCGCCTTTAACGGTCAGGTCCTTGATCAGGGTGACCGTGTCACCAGCCTGTAGCACATTGCCGTTACTGTCGATATGTTTGAGTGCGCTGTCGCTACTGCCTTCACCGCTAGCTTTGGCCCAGCTCAGGGTGGCGTCATCCAGGTACAGCATATCGAGCAGATCCTGTGGCCAGACTTCGGCACGTAGACGCGTCAGCATGCGCCAGGCCATTACCTGTACCGCCGGAATCGGGCTCCACATGCTATCGTTCAGGCAGCGCCAGTGGTTGATATCGACCTGATCTGGGTTTTCAATCTGGCTGCGGCACACATCACACAGCAGGATGCTTTGCTCGGCGCTGTCATCCGCATCCGGTGGAATCGGGTAAGCGCTCAGGTCTTCGCTTGAACTGCACAGTTCGCAGCTGGAGCCGCTACGCTGGTGGAGGTTTTTTTCGATACTCATCATGATTTACGCCGCAAAGGGCGCGATTATACACCGGTTTGGATGGATATTTCAGCGTGCCATCCATTGCTCGAAAGCACGCGCAAAGCGTTCCGGTGATTCGGCATCCAGATTGAAATACAGGGATGGTTCGATCAGTTCGATTTCCATGATGGCGAATCCACTCTGGCTGCGCACGAAATCCAGTCTTGAATACAGAGGCGCTGGTCGTATCCACTGATTTAGTTGCGTCGCCAGTGCCAGTAGATCCGGTTCGGGTTCGACTTTCTGCAGGATTCCACCATGCTCTTCCTGTACCCGGAAATCTCCCGTGGCCGGTTTTTTTAATACCGTATGGCTGTATTCACCACCAAAAAAGAATAGCGAGAATTCGCCTTCATCAATAATCGACGTCATGAAGGGTTGCAGCATAAACGGACGCTGCTCAAACACTGCCGCCAGTGCGTCGGCTCCCTGTTGCGCCTGTTTTAGCGTGAGCCGGAAGGTGTTATCCGCGTTGGCACTGATTAGCGGTTTGATTACGATCTCAGCGCATTGCAGTTGCTCAAAATAGTGTGCCAGCTCGGCTGCGTCGAATTTATCCGGCCATTGCGTTGGGACGATGTCGAAACCGGCACGCTGCAGATCTTTCAGATAGCCTTTATTGATGTTCCACTGCACCAGCGCGAGCGCATTTTCAAGCTGTGCAGAAGAGCGCTGAATCCGTTGCAGTACCTTGAGAAACAGAGCCGGGTCTGATTGATAATCCCAGGTTGAGCGGATCAGCACCACATCAAAACGGTTCCAGTCGATGGTTTTATCGCGCCAGGAAACCCGCTGTGTTTTCCAGCCTCGGCGCGCCAGTGGTTGTTCCAGTAAGGCATCGTAATTGTGGTAATTCTGCAGGCTGTCCATGGTTAGGAATGCACAGTGTTTTGCTAGCGTTTTTTTCATGCCGGGAAATATTTGTTGGTGTTATGGGTGATTTAGATTAACAGACTCGATCAAGGGCTGAGTGGGAAAAATCAGGACCTGGGTGTAAAATTTCATGCTATAAATATGATTAGCATAAGCCGCTAATCATTTACTCACAGGACGACAGACATCGAATCCATAAGACCCATTCCATTTTACGTTTTTTTACGTAGACAGATACTGGTAATGCTCGGGCTTTCGCTGGGGCCGGGTCTGGGGTATGTACTGCTCGGCACTTTGCATGATGCAGCGATCAGGGCCATCATCTGGTATATCAGTATGGCACTGGTTTCACTGTGGGGCTACCGGCTCTACAGACAATTCGATTTTAAGCGCATGAGTCATGTCGATCTGGCCCGCTGGTATCGCAAGATCACTTTTTTTTACTACCTGATGTTCATCCTGTGGACGGTGATATTTCTGCTCTTCATTCCGCTGCATGCCTCCAATCTGCACTATATTGCGATCTTTACCCAGATGGGTTCTGCGGTGGTGGCGTCGTCATTATTGTTCAGTGATCGACGACTGTATTTGCCCATTATCCTGATCCTGATGATTCCGCTGATCCTGTATTTTGCGCAGATTTCCAGCTGGTACGGCTATGTGCTGACCGTTTTTGCCTGTGTGTTTGCCTGGGTGCTGACTTACGCCGCCAGCAGCAGTAATCGACTGCTGTTTAAGACCAGTTATCAGGCGTCGCACGATCAGCTGACCGGCCTGTATAACCGTAACTACTTTATCGATGCGATGCAGCATACGGTGAATGCACTCAACAGCAATAATGGCTACTGCAGTCTATTATTGATCGATCTGGATCACTTTAAAACGATCAACGATTCGCTCGGGCATGATGTGGGTGATGTGATGCTGAAGGAGGTGGCGCGCAGAATGGGCGAAATCGTACCGAAAAATGTGCTGATCGCGCGTATGGGCGGGGATGAGTTTATCGTCGTCGGTGGCATTGCCGCCAGTCGTCAGCGCTGTCTGGCGGATACCATGGAAATGGCTGAGGGCCTGCGTGAATCGCTCAAGGAAGTGTACCTGATCGGACGTCATCATCTACATATCAGTGCCAGCATTGGCATCAGCATTTTGCACCAGCCTAAAAATAATGCAAATCAGTACATCAAGGAAGCTGATATTGCGATGTATCAGGTTAAAGATAAGGGTCGAGACGGGATTGTGTTGTTCGGCCAGGAGATTTCAGACAAGGTTGAGCGTAATCTACAAATCGAAAGGCTATTGCATCAGGCAATCGCGAAGAACGAGTTTTATCTGAATTTTCAACCCCAGTTTGACCCGGGTCATAACATTGTCGGCTGTGAAGTTTTGCTACGCTGGAAAAATAGCAAGCTGGGCATGGTGTCACCACTGGAGTTTATCCCTATTGCGGAAAAAACCGGGCTCATTATTGATATCGGTTACTGGGTGATGCAGCAATCGTTTAAAACGCTGCACGAATGGCTGGCCAATGGGATCGATCTACAGCAACTATCGATTAACGTCAGTATGCGCCAGTTTTTTTTTCAGACCTTCCCGAATGAAGTGGATCAGCTGAGCCGGGACTATCTCACACCCGAAACCTGTTGCCGGATAACCTTTGAGTTAACCGAATCGGTGATGGCGGAAGAGCTGGATAAGCTGGTACGCATCATGCACCAGTTGAAAAAGCAGGGGTTCTCATTTTCCATCGATGATTTTGGTACCGGTTATTCTTCACTGAGTTATCTGCGCAAGGTGCCACTCGATGAAATCAAGATCGATCGCAGTTTTATCGAAGAAATATCGACCAGTAAAAGCGATCAGTCGATGATCGAAATGATCCTCAATCTGTCCAGAGTGTTTGGCCTCAAGGTGGTAGCGGAAGGTGTGGAAACACAGGAGCAGGAAGATATCCTGTTACAGGGTGGCTGCGATCTGATCCAGGGGTATCTGCTTTCACGGCCTTTATCACGCGAAGACTTTGAATTGCTGTTTAGAGAAAGGCAACAGGCCGTGCCAACATCGAAGATACCAGATCATTGATTTGAGAGTACTGAGTCACCCTGTATTTTGCGGCTTTGCTATGCCGAAGCCGCCACAATTAAAACCGTTGTGTATAGCGCTATGTGCTAGACTGATGACACATCTTTGACTATTCAGTCTTCATCAGCATTAATCTTTGCTAAAGCACCTGTATTTAGTAGCCTGATCTTATTTCATTTTCCCGATCCAAATCTACGCTCAGTCAAATATTAAAATAATCGTATTGCAACAGGCCTGTTAGCCGTCCTTAGCTTGAGCAGTCCGGGTGAAGTAAAATATTTAATTTGGTTCATACCAAAGGAGAAAAACGATGACTTCGATTAGCGCTATTAAAATCGTGGGGATAGATGATGATCGCCCTCCCGCCGTTCGAAAAGAGGATTATATCGATTTATTTTTCAGGCTTTCGCAGAAAGCCCCATCAGACTGGTGTGATGATTTTAATCAGCTCGGTCATCATGTCGAGCCACCGGTAAAGATTAATAAAAACAGCGGTATGATCATAGAAACCTGGATAAGAGACATGAAGCTTATACCCGAGCATCTGGAAAAAATTAAACAGAAAATCTCACTCTGTAATGAGCAGTATCTGGAGAAAATAAAGCAAAAAAAATTAGCCGCTTTAGTTAAAGGCGCCTCGTTGCAGGGAGAGGATGGCAGGCAAAATCAGCTTAATCTGATCGTCGCTACACTGGAGTTTTAAACATCAGGAAGCGCTGAAGAATTCATCCATGAATTCTCAGTGTGGCTTCAGTTTTGAGGGGCTTGGTGCTGTTGTATCGGAACCTAGCTATGCTCAAATATACCGCTAGAACTCTTTTTCTCCTTTTTTGCTACCTTTTTTTCTTTTGCGGTTAACGCCGGTTTCTTTTTTGTTTCTTTGTTGCTTTTCTGTTCTTTACTCATGACGTTCTCTCTTTAACGGTTTGTGGTTGAATTCATTGTTGGCAAATATGCGAAACTGTTTAGTGCCCAAAATGCACGTTGCCGGCAGCGTCAACTGTTCAGTTCAGGGCCATGTGATTTCGATGAAAGGTAACAGGGATGGTTGCAATTAACGGTATACCTGATTTCAGTAGATAGCGAATCAGTTAAACTGATTCGCAATTAAATGATTCGCTATCCAGTCGGATAAGCCGCATACTGCATTTACACACTGCGTCATCAAATGATGCATCCCTTTGTGCAGATCCTGAATCTCCTGGATTCTTCGTTCTCACTTACGCTTTGTTCGTGCAAAACAATCAGTTTCTCTTCCTGACAATCTATGACGTATATAAGGCATTCCAACCGATGATTTAAGCACCTGTTAAATCGCTGGTTGCAGATATTTTTCAATCATCCAAACACAACACCACGCAGGATAACAATATGACCAATCATAATGGCAAAGATGACCCGCTTTCCGCCTGGAATAATCGGAGTGGCGGTCCTACACCACCCGATCTCGATGCGCTGCTGCGCGAGGGACAGCAGCGTCTGCGCAATCTGATGCCGGGTGGCGGTCAGTATGGCATCTTCAGTATGTTGATTCTGTTGCTGATCGGTCTTGGCCTGTGGACTTCCTACTATACCGTACCCAGCGACTCAGTTGCGGTGGTACAGCGATTTGGACAGTATCTGAAAGAAGTCCCGCCTGGATTGCATTTTAAATTACCACTGGGGATCGATTACGCCTCCATCGTACCGGTCAAGCGCCAGCTTAAGCAGGAGTTCGGTTTTTTCACGCCGGGCGCCTCTGATCCCTATCAAAGTCCGCGTGATGGGCATAAGGAAACCGAAATGGTGACCGGTGATCTGAATGCCGCGCTGGTGGAATGGGTGGTGCAATATCGGATCTCGGATCCGGTCAAGTATCTGTTTGAAGTCAGAGAGCCGAGTGCGACCCTGCGTTATGTGTCCGAGTCGGTGATGCGTGAAGTGGTGGGGGACCGTACCGTGGATGAAGTCATCACCATTGGTCGTCAGGAAATAGAGATTGAGGCGCTGACCAAGATGCAGGAGTTGACCACCAAATACACGATGGGCATCAGTATCGACCAGGTGCAGTTGAAGAACATTAATCCTCCCGCGCCGGTGCAGGCCTCATTTAATGAGGTAAACCAGGCGCAACAGGAAAAGGAAAAACTGATCAATGAAGCACGCCGGGATTACAACAAGATCATCCCTCTGGCAGAAGGTGAAAAGGATCAGCGCATCCGTGAAGCCGATGGTTATCGACTGAAACGGATCAACGAAGCGGAAGGCGATGTGGCACGATTTACCGCTCTGCTAACCGAGTACAGCAAGGCTCCACAGGTGACACGCCGGCGTATCTATATCGAAACCATGCAGGACGTATTGCCGGGCATTCGCTCCAAGATCATTATCGATCAGAAGGCTCAGGGAATTCTGCCGCTACTCAATCTGGATTCACAAAAGGAGCCAAAGCTATGAAAATTATGCAGATAGTGATTTTTGCGCTGTTAGGTCTTGTTCTGTATACCGCAGGGAGTGCAATCTATACGGTTAGCGAAGTCGAGCAGATGATCATTACCCAGTTTGGTAAACCGGTTGGTGAACCGGTGACTACGGCAGGATTGAAATTTAAGGTGCCCTTCATTCAGGAGCTCAACCCGATCGATAAACGGGTGCTGGAGTGGGATGGCAGCCCATCCGATATGCCGACCAAAGACAAGCTGTATATCTCGGTTGATCTGTTTGCGCGCTGGCGCATCGTCGACCCCTTACAATACTTTTTGCGTCTGCGTGATGAACGTAGTGCCCAGTCGCGACTGGACGATATCCTCGGCAGCGAAACGCGTAATGCAATCGCCAAGCATGAGCTGATCGAAATCATCCGTACTACGCAGGACCGTGTCCCCTTAAGGGATGCTTTTCTCACCGAAGCCGAGCGTAAACTGGATATGGGGTCACTGCTACCGATTAAAAAAGGTCGTAAACAGGTGGAGCAGGACATCTTTACCGCAGCGGCGGAAAAGGTACAGGTATTCGGCATAGAGTTGCTGGATATTCGTTTCAAGCGCATCAACTATAACGATAGCGTGCGCCCGAAAATCTATGATCGTATGATCAGCGAGCGGCGTCAGATTGCAGAACGCTTTCTCTCCGAAGGGAATGGCGAAGCCGCCAGGATACGTGGTAATCGGGTACGTGATCTGAACAAGATACAGTCCGAAGCCTATCGTGCGGTAGAAGAGATTCGCGGTGTTGCCGATGCTAAAGCGACCGAAATCTATGCGCGCGCCTACAACCAGAGTCCCCAGTCGGTGGAATTCTATGAATTCACCCGTACTATGCAGGCCTATAAGACGATTATTGCCACCGGCACCACACTCGTTCTGAGCACCGACAGCGACATCTTCAAATTTCTCAAGGGTATGAATGCAGAGGATAAAAATTAATGTCCATCCATTTTCCGAATAGCATGCGTAGCTTTGATGAAAGCAAAAATCGGGTCTGCTTCTGGGGTTATGACAAAACCATCGAGGTTTCGTTTTATATGGGCGTTGACGCATTACAGCGAATCGAGAAAGGCGCTGATAGCACAGAAGCGGCGATACTGATCGTGTTTGATGCGGCCATCGACAGAATCCATCAGGCCGCAGCGAAGCTATATAACAGTGGTAACCGGGGTAAAAGCCGCACCAGCTGTATCCTCATCGCTGACGATTTCTGACCCTGACCGTTTGAGTGCATAGGGAAGCGCTGAATATTCATCCATAAGCAATGGCGCAGGGACGCGCAGCATGGGAGGGAGCAGACGCCTGAAGAAGAGTCCAGCGTCCTTATGCTAAAACCTGTCTGAATCAACACAGAATGCGTTCCTGAGAATGACCTGAAAAAAAGTACCTGCGGACTCCATAATCTGACCCATTTTTTGCAAATTCACGCCAATACAAACCTGCCAAAGTATTACGCGCAGTGCTCCAGTAACAGACCAATCCGGCTATTGATACATATCAATTTCCCCCCACTATTTTTGAATTGCACTGGCTGCGAATTTATTGTCGGACGTAGAATGGTGACAGCTTCAGATACCGGTGTTCAGGGAGGTTTGCGATGTCGCAACGGAGTCGTTTCGATGATTATCTTGTTCAACAGGGCGTAAGTCGGCGCGCGTTTATCAAGCTCTGTAGCTCGCTGGGTAGCCTGCTTGCCCTTCCAGCCGCTGCGCTACCGGCACTGGCTGATCAGTTACGTCAGGCCCGTCGTCCTGTGGTGATCTGGCTATCCTTTCAGGAGTGCACCGGTTGCACCGAGTCTTTCACCCGATCCCATAGCCTGACCCTTGAAGACCTGATATTTAACTATCTGTCGCTGGATTATCACCATACCTTACAGGCTGCGGCTGGTGAAGCGGCAGAAGCGGCCAGGCGAAGCAGTATGCAGCAGCATTATGGAAAGTATCTGTTGATCGTCGAAGGCTCGATTCCGCTCGGCTATGGCGGTGCCTGTTCGACTATTGCCGGTAGAACCAATCTGGATCTGTTGCAGGAATGCACGGCTGGCGCCGCTGCAGTGATGGCGATTGGCAGCTGTGCAGTGTTTTCAGGCTTGCCGGGTGCCGCGCCCAACCCGACCTCTGCGACCGGTGTTGCGGACCTGATGCAGCAGGGATTGATAGCGCTCAGGCCAATGGTGAATATTCCTGGTTGTCCTCCGCTACCAGTAGCGATCTCTGCGGTGCTGGCCCATTTTCTACTCTTCGATCGTTTCCCGCCGGTTGATGAGCTGGGAAGACCGCTCAGCATTTATGCCGAAACGGTGCATGATCGCTGTTCACGCGTGCATTTTTTCGAGCAGGAAAAATTCGCTTTAAGCTTCGATGATGAAGGTGCTCGTAAGGGCTGGTGCCTGTATAAACTCGGCTGTAAAGGACCGGTTACGCACAATGCCTGTGCGGTATTGAAATGGAACAAAAAGACCAGTTTTCCGGTTCAATCCGGGCATGGCTGCCTGGGCTGTTCGGAACCCGGTTTCTGGGATAAGGGTGGTTTTTACCGTGCGCTGGATGATGTCGCTAGCGGTTACAGTCCCCCCGCTATCGCTCACGATACGGCGATCAGCGAAGGTCAGCAACTGTATGAAACTAACTGTGTTTACTGTCATGCGGCGAATCCTGCGCAGTTAAAAACACCGGCTGAAAAAGTGACGGAGGTTTTACGTTCCAGCTCCCTGCGTGCGCATAGGAACCTGCAGTTTTCAGCGCATCAACTGGATGCACTGGCGCGTTACCTGCAGTCAAAAAAATAAGGAGGCGAGAATGAATTTCAAAAAATGGCTATGGGAAGTATCGATGATCACCCTGCTTGGCGTTAGCTTTTCAGCGCTGGCAGAACAGGGTTCGAGTCCAGCACATAGAGCATCAGAGTTGTCGAGGGCAGCACCGCTATCCAGAGTCTTTTCAGTGCATGATAGCGATCTCAATGGACTGCTTGATCGTGATGAATATGAACGCTTGGTCGAACAGCTGGAAACGCGCAGATTGCATCGAAATCAGTCGCCCCGGCATAAGTTTCAACCTTTGCAGTTCGAGCAGATCGACAGCAATCAGGATGGCGTGCTGAGCGAGGATGAAATGGTGGATGCGCTGAATGTCAGATTGCAGCAACAGCGGCGACAGCGCTATCGCGGCGAGCGACCGTAATCGCCTGGCTCAATCGATGTTGCCGCTGCCATGAAAGCTGCTGGATACGATACTGGCATCGATGCCTTCGATTTCTTCACCCTGATAAATAATCCGGTAACGGTAATCCCATGGTAGTTTCCCCAACGCTGTAGGCTGGTCTTTAAGCAGCACCTGCCAGTGCGTTGCATTCAGGTCAAAATCAAATGAAACGGTTTCACTGCCTGCCAGCACTACGGGTGACCTCTCATCCGTTGCACATTCACTACGTGGCGCTACGAAGCGACCAGCTTCAGCCGGAGCGCTGGTAATCGGGATCAACGTGAAGGAGCAGTTGGCAGATTTTAACGGCAGGGTGATCGGATGCTCGCTACGGTTCATCAGGGTGAAACGCATCACGGCACTGGCCTGATCATCCGGCGCATTGCGTTCAGGGGATTTTAAGATTTCGGTTTTAAACGCCAGATTGGCCCAGCTAAAGGAGCGGATAATAGCGACCCCTGAATCCGATAGTGCAGCCTGTATCAGCATCGGTACCTGAAAGTTGTTTCGACTACCGCGTATCTGTTCCATTTCCAGCCCCTGGCCCTGTTCCACAAAGTATTGTTCGATACCGTAGTGGACTAATAGCGGATGGTTGACGGAACGCTGGCCGGTCATTTTTGGTGGATCGGCGCGGTTAAAATTATGGTAGGGCCAGTGTGCCTGTACGTAACCCGTCAGGTAACGTTCTGCTGCGGGAGGAGAGCTGAAGGCTTTTCCTGTTTGAGTCACACCCTGACGGGTTTCGCCCAGTTGCAGGTAAACCTTTTGTCCCTTGCGTAGACCGTGCTGAACGATATCTTCAGCCAGCAGGGAAAGCGGAAGTTGAGAAAAGGCATACTCTAGCTGTACATAATCACCCTTGAACAGATCACGCGGATCAACCGGTGCAGTTTGCAGCACCAGCGGATACCCACTGGACAGCAGCCATTCTTTGGACAGGGCGATGCTGGCGACAGCGATAATCTGCAGCGCAACCGCTGCGTATAGCAGGATTTTCCGGTTCATGGTTGCACCTGCTTTTTATGCCGCTGATAGATGTTGCCGACCACGAACAGTGCGACGCCCACCAGCAGGAAAACGCTAGCACGGGCGAGCAGGCTGTCGAACAGGTCGCTATAACGTGCCATCGCCAGAAGCGCAAATAGTAGCGAGCCGGTCACCAGCTGGCGACGATTCGCCTGTCTGGCACCATCAAACATCATCCAGCTGCTGCCGATCAGTATCAGCAGATTAAACAGGGCCGGCAGCCATTGATGAATCCGACCGAGCGTTTGTATGTTTTGCAAATCTAGCAGCAGGGCGGGTAACAGCACTGAGAGCAGGATCAGTTCGCTGAGTATTACCAACAGTGAAAGCTGACGTTTGATGAATAGCCAGATGAAACCAGCCTGACTGAGGGTGACGACGACCCAGAAAGCGACGCTATACAGATTCTGCTCCAGGCGGATGATGATGAAATCCTTCAGCACCTCCTGAAAGGTCAGCATAAAGCTGATGATAGCCAGTAACAGAATGGCCGGTTTTGCCATTTCCTGTGCTATCTCGCGGTATTCGATATTTTTCTGAAACTGCAACAATTGATTCAGGATGATCAGTAGACTTGCACTGGCCAGCAGACTGATTCCGAGCAGACGTTCACTCTCGATGCTGATACTAAGCCCGAGCGTAATAAACAGTGCAATAGAGACATAGCGTGCCAGCAGCGGTGAATGCAGTCTCCACACCAGTGGGAATATGCCTGCAATGATGAGTAGAAAAGCACCATGATTGGAGGTGGAAAAATCGAGCACTTCGAGCATATGCCAGCTGAGAACCAGGATGATGGCGATGAAGGCCTGCGACAGAGAGGGGCGCGCCCACGCCAGTGCCAGCGCACCGCCTGACCAGAGCAGGAAGGCATCCGGGTAATGGCTGTCGAGATGGTAGATCTGTCCGATCAGAAAAATGGCGGCTCCCATCAGCATGGTGCCCACGACAAACAGGCCTTCGCTCAGAACAGGGTGACGGTGCATGCTTAGCAGGGCGGCCAGATGAGCACCAGCCAGCGCTGAGAAAATTACCGCCAGTTTGACGTACTTGCCCATTTCCGCCCAGTTGTAGGCGAATAGCAGAATCACGCCGAGCCCGATCATGATGGCACCTGCACCGGTGATCAGCAGTCGTCCCAGATTGATACTGTCGCTAACCGGGTAACGTTGCTGCAGGTTTTTTGCCTGCTCGGCGCTGATGATCTGTGCGCTGACCCAGGCGGGTATCTGCTGTGCCAGCCAGTGATGATGTTTGTTCATTCCTTAATCTAGGTTATCCGTTAGACAGGTGATACATCATATGAAAATAACAGCAACGGAGCTAGCGCACATTGCGCTGGCGCAGGTGGATCGGGATGAAACAGTCTAAGCCTGCGGGTTCTGGATCATCGGCAGGCAATTGGCCTGCAGAGGACTGGCTGCGCCAGATAGCACTTAATGCTGATTGATAGTGGTCGGAAAGGTAACCGGGTTTAACGGTTCCAGTTTCTGGGTTTCAGACACTTCTTCAAAGATCGCGCGTAGATCGCTTTCCCAGCGAGCAAACTGAACCGCCAGTTCTTCAGATGGGAATAGCGGCGATAGAGTTTCAGGATTCATCGCGACGATCAGGACGGTCTCCTTTTCCTGCATGATAGCTATTTTTATCGGCAGATAGGGGATCAGCTCTGGATAAGTTGCGGTAAGATGACGCATCTCTTCAAACTTTCCGAAGAAAATAGATTTATAAAAATCAGTCTTATAGCCTGAGTCACTCAGGCCGGTATCGCATTTTTGAATGTGGGCCACCTTGTAGCCATAATCGTCCAGTTTTTCCTTGATCAGTATCATGGTGTTATCGAAGCTGTGACTGACACGTAGCATGATCATGTTTTCGGCCTGCGCGGGCGACCAGCACAGCATCAGGCTGAGTAAAAATAACCCCGGATACTTTTTCATAAGGTTGCCTCGTCAATCAATTCCATCAGTTTCAGGTGCATCTTTTCGGCAGCCTCTGTCAGCTGCGCATTATTAAATACTCGGGAAACGACTTTCATATTCATGACGTACAGTTTGACCTGACCATCATCGCCTTCAACTACGGTTACGCTGCAGGGTAAAACCACACCGAGTCGAGGTTCGATGTTAATCATTTCGTATAACAGGTTAAAGTTGCAGAAACGCAGGGATAGCTGTTTTTTATTCACTTCCTTGTCATCGATCAGACCCATTTCCATATAGCGGTCAGGAAAATAGCGGAAATTAAGGCCCTGCAGACTGCGCTTAATATTGCCGATAGTGGTGGTAAAGTCATACGGCGAGTCGAAGATCAGGGTCGGTTTTTCATCCTGATGTTTTTCCAGAGGTGCACTCTGCGCTTCGAAACTACGCAGATAGCTGACGATATTATCCACTTCGGTATTAGACAGCTTGAGTTTTTTCTGTGAAGGCATGATGGTCCCGGCTCGACCATTCACGACGGTATGTCGTATCCATTGGTCATTCGCCGCACCAAGAAATCCGGGATTATTCAGCGCCGGTGGAATGACCTGGAATTCACGTTCTCTGGATAACGAAACGCCAGTACCGATACCTTCGCTTTTACCATCCATGCCATGACATTCGGCACAGTGATGCTCGAATAAAAGCTTGCCGCTAACCGGGTTGCCGTCTACCGGCGTGTCACTGAAAACAACTTCGATGGTGGTTTTTTTCCAGCTTAGCAGATAGTCGACAATCGCATTCACCTGCGCATCACTCAGCTTCTTGAAGGCGGGCATGACGCGCCCTTCACGGCCCAGGCGAATAGTTTTTAATAGATAGTCACGCGGGAAGGATTCGACCTTGTAGCTGTTCAGGGGCAGGCCAATACCGCCGATGCCATTTTCGTTATGGCACACGGAGCAATGTTTGGTATACAGCTTAAGTCCGTCCGGTGCCGCATGGACGGAGCCAAAGGCTGCCAAGCATATAAGTAAAAGTAATTTTCGCATTAGCCGATTGAATAATTGAATATTAGCGTATTCTAATTCTTTATATCGTTTAATCAACTGTAAATTTATCTAACTTAACTATTTGAGATATAACTTTTAACCCTGAGAATATTTATCAATTAATAATTCCTGCACTCTCGAACCTTCAAAATCAGCGGTTTAAAATTTTAACCAGGGCTTCCATCGACTCTGGGGCGAGTCAGGAAGGCCGCGTTTGACACCACAAAAAGACTGAAGCTGATGATCCACAGCAACTGGGCGAGTAAAATCCAGCCCATATAGTAGGCTGGCAGTAAAGCCGGACCGAATACGCGAATAATTGCGCCGATGACCAGCAGGGTCTGTGCAATGCTAATCCAGCATGATGGCTGCTGAATGTTGCGCCCGGTATGACCCAGGGTGACGCGGGACATCATCGAAATCGTGATCAGGGCAATACCACCAAAGGCAAACGCGTGATACGCCATGGAGCGGCTGATCGATGCACTATAAGGCAGTAAGGCAAACAGTAGCAGGCCGATCGTGATGGAAACAAAGGCACCATACAGGCCCCACAATAAGGGTTTGCTCCAGAGTCCCCGGGTATGCCAGTGGTAGAGGCGGATAGCGGAAATCACCACCAGGATCGCGGCAAGATAACTGCTAATGGCGGATTCGGTGAAAAACACTTCACCGATAGCAAAGGCGAGAAACACGAACAGACTGCTGAGATCCAGCCAGCGTGGATTTTTCAGCTGCACAGGATAGCCCACCCCTTTTTCGATAAAGAACGGGATCACGCGTCGGCCCATGTTGAACACCAGCGCGATGAGTAGCATCAGGCCGCCATAGATGCCCCAGTCAACGCCGTGTTCCAGCAGGCCCAGCGCACCCAGATAGAATAGTCCGTTAAACAGCCCCAGCAGTAATATCTTCGAAATGATGCCGAGCTGCTTCCATTGCTTCACACGCATCACCGGTTGCAGCATGGCAATCACCAGCAGCAGGTTGAAGCTAAGGTCGAGAATAGCCGCCAGTAGCAGTAAATCGGTTCCAAACAGCAGGCATAAGCGAGCACCCAGCCATAACGAAAACAGCAGCATCAGAGGGCGATGCTGTATGGTCTGCACCGAAGTCCAGTTCTTGATCGCGGTTAACAGGAAGCCCGCCACTACAGACAGGGTGAAACCGTAAATCATTTCATGCGCATGCCACTGGAAGGGGGCTAGACCACTCAGCGGAAAAGGCATGGAAAAGCTAAATATAGCCATCCACATCGCCATGCTAAGCACGGCAAAAACGCCGGCTGCCAGAAAGAACGGTCTAAAACCGAGTACAAACACACTAAAAGCCGTGTCTTTTGGAGGGTCCTGGATGTTAAGTATGGCCATAGTATTCAGCAATCAAAGTTGAACCGAGAGTATAGCAAATTTATCATCAGACCAGCGTCTGCTTATCCTTGGCAGTCGGCGGGTTATTTAACTTCCGTTGCTTTCACTCTTGGGTTTGCGTTTCAGATAGTAGTTAATCAGCCCATTGGTCGAGCAGTCATGATTGCTCACTTCCTTGCCAATATTGATTTCATTAAGAATATTGGTGGCCAGTACCTTGCCCAGTTCTACCCCCCATTGATCGAAGGAATCCAGATTCCAGATCACGCCCTGTACGAAAATTTTATGTTCGTAAAATGCGATCAATGATCCCAGTGTGCGGGGGTTCAGGGTATAGAACAGGAAGGTATTGGTCGGACGATTGCCGGGGAACACCTTATACGGCAGCAACATGTCAATCTCAGACTCTGACATACCCTGTCGGGTTAATTCGGCATGCACCTCTTCAGCGGTTTTCCCATTCATCAGCGCTTCGGCCTGGGCAAACACATTCGACATCAGCGCACGGTGGTGAGTCGCGATGCAATGGAAATTAGCGATGGGTGCCAGCATATCGGCCGGGACCAGTTTGGTACCCTGATGCAGGAGCTGATAAAACGCATGCTGGCTGGCGATACCGATTTCTCCAAACAGGATGGGACCGGTGGTGTAGTCGACATCCTTGCCGTCGCGGTCACAGCTCTTGCCGTTACTTTCCATATCAGCCTGCTGCAGATAGGCCGGGAAACGGTGCATGTTCTGGTCGTAGGGCAGCACGGCGATAGACTCGGAGCCAAAAAAATTGTTATACCAGACGCCCAGCAAAGCCATGATTACGGGTATATTTTCGGCCAGAGGAGCACTTTTGAAGTGTTCATCGACGTCGTGTGCGCCAGCCAGCAGGGCATCGAAGTTTTCTGATCCGATCGAGATCACGATCGAAAGCCCAATCGCCGACCATAACGAATAACGCCCGCCGACCCAGTCCCACATCTTAAAAATATTTTCTCTGGCGATGCCGAATTGTACGGCAGCCTCGGCGTTGGATGTCACCGCGACCAGGTGTTTGGGTAGATCTAGTTCACTCTTGAGCTTTTTCATCAACCAGCTTTTGGCTGTTTGCGCATTCACCATGGTGTCCTGTGTGGTGAAGCTTTTGGACGCGATGATGATCAGGGTGGTATCCGGGTTCAGGCTTTCCAGCGAATTGTTGATATGGTTTTCATCGATGTTGGAAACGTAATGAATGTGCAGATCATGGATCGAATAAGGTCTGAGCGCCTCGGTCACCATTAAAGGCCCGAGGTGAGAGCCACCGATCCCAATATTGACGACGTCGGTTATTGGTTGATTGCTATGCCCCAGCCATTGTCGCGTTCTGACCCGTTCCGCCAGTGCCTTGACCCGGGCCAGTTCCTGTTTGATTTCCAGGTCGATACGCACCCCATCGGCATAGATGGGTTGCGCGCAGGGGCTGCGCAGCGCGGTATGCTGTACTGCACGTCCCTCGGTATGATTAATCGGCTCGCCGGCAAACATTTTTTCGCGCCAGCCGGTGACGTCGGATTGTTCCGCCAGTTGCAGCAGTAAATCCAGGCTGTGCTGGTCGATGCGGTTTTTTGAAAAGTCGAACAGAATCTCATTGAAGGTTTTGGAGAAACGCTCGAAGCGTGTCTGGTCCTGTGCAAAAAGTTCGCGCATATGCACGTCCTTGATGGTTTCGTAGTGTTGCTGTAATTGCTCCCAGGCGGGAAGGTCTGTCAGTCTGGACATAATAGTGTGATGATTTCCGTAAACGAGGGGGCAATTATAGTGATCTGGCTATGTTTCTCCATCCGCAAGTTAAAAATACGCTATTCTAAATTTGTTTTCGCACCTTAAAGTGGCGTAAATATGGCAGTGCATCGTTGAGCAGGCTGACGGCACTGTGATAGTGCAAATAAGCCTCATCAGGGACATTAAAACAGGTAAAATGGAAAACGCGTAAAAAATACGCATTATAAATCCTATTCGTAACGACTCAGTGTGTTGATGATCGGTTTCTGGTTAAGGCATGTTGCGGGCTTAATGGGTATATCGATCAAAACACCCATCCTTGAGCGCGTAATTGACTATGCTGGAAACCCGCAGGCGGATACCGGGAAGTTCCAAAAATTTAGTAAAGGCGGCTTAGTATGGCTTCAGATATTGCAGTAATCGGTTTAGGGGTGATGGGACGTAATATTGCCCTGAATCTGGCGGATCACGGTTTTCAGGTTACGCTGTATAACCGCAGCTGGCAGAAAACACAGGACACCCTGCAACGGGTAACCGCAGAGCAGCGGGTGGTTGCCGTCAAAACACTGGCTCAGTTATGCGATTCATTAAACTCTCCGCGCATCATCTTTCTAATGCTGACGGCGGGCCCGGCAGTGGATGCAGTGATCGAAGAACTGCTGCCATTACTGGATAAGGGGGATGTTATCATCGATGGTGGCAACTCCAATTTTCACGATACCCAGCGGCGCTGGGAGCGACTTAAGCAGATCGATATCCTTTTTCTGGGTGTGGGTGTGTCGGGTGGTGAAGAGGGCGCGCGCTATGGGCCGTCGATCATGCCGGGTGGGGATAGCGCGGCGTGGCCGCTGGTCAAACCGATGTTGCAGGCGATTGCGGCCCGCTCCGAAGATGGTGAAATCTGCTGTCAGTGGGTAGGCGAGGGTGGTGCCGGGCATTATGTCAAGATGATTCATAACGGCATCGAGTACGGCGATATGCAGTTGATTGCCGAAAGCTGGCAACTGATGCAATCACTGGCGTTGCCGGAAGCACAGATTGCGCAAACCTTCGCGACCTGGAATGAAGGTGTACTGCAGTCCTATCTGATCGAAATTACCGCCGAAATTCTACAGGTGAAGGATTCTGACGGGCGGTTGCGGGTGCATTCGATTCTGGATAGTGCCGGACAGAAAGGCACCGGACGCTGGACCGCGATCGACTCGCTACAACTAGGCGCGCCTTTAACCCTGATCAGTGAAGCGGTGTATGCACGCATGTTGTCGGCGATAAAGTCGCAACGTGTTAAGGCTGCTGCGCTGCGTGATCGACCGCCAGCGACTTTTAGTGGCGATAAGGAAGCCGCGCTGAATGATCTGCAGGATGCGCTATATGCGGCGAAAATTATTTCCTATGCGCAGGGCTTTATGCAAATGCATATGGCGGCCAATGAATATGGCTGGAAGCTGGAGTATGGCAATATCGCGCTGTTATGGCGTGCCGGTTGTATCATCCGCAGCCGCTTCCTGAAACATATCAAACAGGCGTTTGAGCGCCAGCCTGATCTGGAGAATCTGTTGCTCGATGAGTTTTTTGCAAGCACTCTACATAAGGCTGAAAGCGGCTGGAGGAATAGCTGCATACTCGGGATTCAGCAGGCCGCATCGATGCCGGCGATGACATCAGCGTTAAGTTTCTATGACGGCTATCACTCTGCTACCTTATCGGCTAATCTGATTCAGGCGCAGCGTGATTATTTTGGTGCTCATACCTACCACCGGGTCGATAAACCCGAAAAAATGGTGTTTCATACTCACTGGTTAGAGAGCGCGGAAGAGGAGCAAGTCGATGACTGATTGTGTAAGCCTGATTATTCTGGGTGCCACCGGAAACCTGGCCAAGGTAAAGCTGATACCTTCGCTATTTCATCTGGAAGTGGCCGGGTTGCTGGATGAAAAAGTGAAGATCATCTGCAGTGGCCGGATCGAATATACGCCTGAACAGTGGGAGGAACAACTGGCCGAAAGCGTTCACGCCTATTCGCGCGATAAGTGGAGCGACAAGGTGTTTAAACGTTTCACCAACCGGGTCACGTATTTTGCCGGTGACTATGCGCAGAAAGAAACCTTTGAGCGCCTGAAAAAATTACTGCATGATGAATTTCCACCCAACCATGCGTTTTATCTGTCATTGCCGCCCGCACACTACGTCAAAATCGTACAGACGCTGGGCAGCCTGAAAATGCTGGAAGAGAATGGTAACTGGCGCAGGGTGGTGATCGAAAAACCGTTTGGACGTGACCTCGAATCTGCGGTCAGTCTGCAGAATATGCTGAAAAAGCATTTGAAAGAACACCAGACTTACCGTATTGATCATTATATGGGCAAGGCGATGGTACAGAATATACTGGTTTCGCGTTTTGCTAACCTGATGCTGGAACCACTCTGGAACCGTAATTATATCGATCATGTACAGATTACCCGTACCGAAAAACTGGGAGTCGGCACGCGTTCTGAGTTTTATGAAAAAACCGGAGCGCTACGCGATATGCTGCAAAGCCATCTGATGCAGTTGATGTCACTGGTTGCGATGGAACCACCGATATCGATGGATGCGGACGATCTGCGTGATGAAAAGGTGAAGGTGCTAAAATCCATCCGTCCGATCCATCCTTCCGCAATCCAGGCTCAGTCGTTCCGTGCGCAATACCGCGAAGGGATGATCGATGGAGAGAATGTACCCGGTTATCTACAGGAACCGGATGTGGAGCCGGAAAGCGTGACTGAAACCTACGCCGCGATGAAGCTGTATGTGGATAACTGGCGCTGGAACGGGGTGCCGTTTTATCTGCGTACCGGTAAACGCATGGCCGAAGCCAGTACCATGGTATCGATCTGCTTCAAGCAACCGCCTAAGCACTTTTTCCGTAGTTCACATATCGAACGTCCGCCACCAAACTGGCTGATCATGAGTATGTCTCCGGAAGAATCATTGCGACTGGAGATTACGGTGAAAGAGCCAGGGCTGGAAATGCAGACCCGGCAGATCAGTCTGGATGCACCTTTCCGTTGTGAACACCACGCCAAGGCGGACGCCTATGAAGGCCTGTTACTGGATGTGATCGAAGGCGATCGTTCGCTATTTTTACGTTTCGACGAAGTCGAGCATGCCTGGCGTATCGTCGATCCGGTAATACGCAACTGGTCGACTGAGCGCGATTACATCCATACCTATCCAGCGGGTGAATGGGAGCCGGAGGAGGTACGCCGTATCTTTGACCGCGCGGAGCATTCCTGGCGCCATGTGCTGGATCCTGAAGTATGACCCACTGGATAGAGTTTGATAACGCCGCCGATGTGGCGGCGGCAGTAGCCGATACCATCGAGGATAGTTCGATCCACGCGATCAAGCAGCGGGGTTGTTTCAGGATTGTACTGGCAGGTGGTACCACGCCGTTAAGCAGTTACCGGATGCTGGCCGAGCGAGATCTCGAATTTGAAAAATGGCAGGTTTATTATGGCGATGAGCGCTGTTTGCCGTTGAATCATGCCGAGCGTAACCATCAGCTGGTGGCTGGCACAGGTTTTCTCGATCGCATCCAGCAGCACTTTATTATCCCCTCTGAACTCGGGCCTTTTAACGGGGCAGAGTCCTATCGGCCAGTGGTCGATGCTGCAGTACCGTTTGATATGGTGTTGCTGGGGATGGGGGAAGACGGGCATACCGCGAGTCTGTTTCCTGGGCTGGAATGGGATCAGCAGCCGGCTGAACTATCGGTGATAGCGGTACAGGCTGCACCCAAGCCGCCGGCCGATAGAATCAGTCTCAGCCTTGCCTGTCTACAGAACTGTCGCCAGATGATGGTGATCGTTACCGGTCAGAGCAAGCACGCGGCGGTGCAACAATGGCTACAGGGGGCATCCTTACCGGTCGCCAGGGT
>JACNJF010000234.1 GCA_014382695.1 Gammaproteobacteria bacterium
ATCCACAGCAGGTCGTTTTCGCCGCCGGTAAATACATCGCCATCGCCATCCGCATCGTCGACGTCGTAGCGCCAGATATACACGTTGCGGGTGATATCGGGCGCAAAGCTATCGGAGTAGGTGGTGGGCGTGGTGGCCGACCCTGCCTGGGTGGCGGCTAGATCCAGCACAGCGAAGGACTCGGTCAGGACCTGCTCCATTTTACCCTGCAGTGCATACTGCACTCTGGCGCGTTTTTCATGCAGCGCCGAGCCCTGGATGCCGGGGCCGAGCGCATCGAGCGCCGGCACCAGCGTCACCGCGATCAACAGCGTGGCGACCAGCACTTCGATGTAGGAAATGCCGTGCTGATAAAGCTGAGGTTTCATTGCTGCGTGACCCGCCCGGTGAACGGGGCAACCAGCACGGTACGGGTGTTACCGCCATAATTCAGCACGACCCTGCCATCCATCAACTGGTAAATTTTGTCAGTGGAACCGAAAAACCATACGGGCGAGCCGTGGCGATCGAATAGCAGGCTTTTCCTTCTTTGAAAATCTGAATACAGGAAGGCGTCCTGGGTATTGCTGATCTCAACATTGCTGGTCATTGAGCCGGTTTTAAGATTGAATTGGTAAACCTGTTTTTCGATCGGATGGGTGAGTTTGAATTCGGTGAGTACCGGAGCGGTGGTGAGGTCATATTTCTGTACCGTCACGATCTGCGTATTCTGGCTGATAGTGACGCCATGCATTTCACCGCTGCGTATCGATTCGCTGCGCGCCATACGGATCGCCTGCATCACTTCGCTGGCGGCAAGATCGAGTTTGGCCGGGTTGGTTGAAGAAAAATTGGGGATCGCGACGGCTGCCATGATCCCCAGCATGAAAACTACGATGGTAAGCTCAAGCAGGCTGAAGCCTGCCTGAGGTTGTGTTTTTTTCAGCCGGGGGAAAAGCCTGAAAAACACACGGGTTAAATTAATGCTTGTCGTAGGAAACCAGCGGGCCACCAGCATCCGGGTCGGTGGTGTCGTTGGCGATAAACTTGCCCACGGTTAGATCGTATTTCCAGCCCAGATTAGCCCCAGTACCGGCCATCAGGATATCGCCGGTGGCGATGACTTCAAACGCGACGGAGTTGGTGATCGGGTTAGCCGGTAAGGTATTCTTCTTCAGGTAGGGGCCATATTTAAAAACGCTTGTATCCTTAACACTACAGGCGCCGCCATTCACATCGGTAAACATGCTAAGCTGATCCAGAAAGGCCTGGGCTCCGGTTGCACCCGCACCGCCGGTGCCGGTGCCATCGGTGCCGGTACAGGCTACCGTCACTGCCGTATTGGCACCGGGATATTTTCCATGCTGCTGGTAGTACAGGTCGACCGCACCCCTGACATTTGCCAGTGTGGTATCCAGTGAAGCCACCTTGGCATCATCGGTCGAGGATGCAAACTGCGGCACCACAATGGCCGCTAATAACGCCAGAATGATAACAACAATGAGTAACTCAACCAGCGTAAAACCGCGCTGAATACTAGTGACGATGTTTTTCATGAATAAATACCTTATGAAGTTTTTTTGAATATGAGCAGAGTATAGTCAGCATTTTATTTTTGTGGTTGAAAAATCCACAACTAAATATATTAATTTAAATTAACCGACCGCACGAGATAATTTAAAGATCGGCAGTATCAACGAGCTAACAATTAAACCGACCACACCACCCATTACCAGCAGCATAAAGGGTTCAGCCAGACGTGACAGGGTCTGCAGTTTATTCGTCAGTTCGGCTTCGTAATAACTTGACAGCCGGCGTAACACTTTGGGTAGATTGCCGGTTTCTTCCCCGGTTTCGATCATCTGCGCGACCACCGGTGGAATGAAGCTGGTATTCTGGAAGCCTATCGCGATCCCTTTACCCTGTTCGACGTGTTCTTCTACCTGACGGATAAAGTTCTGGAACAGGCTGTTACTGACCACATCGCGACAGGCACGCAGTGAGTCGATGATATTCACGCCGTTCCCCAGCGACAGGCTCAATACGCGTAGCGACTGGATCAGATAGAGTTGTGCGAAGATATCTCTGATCAATGGCAGGTGCAGTTTAGCCCAGTCCAGTTTCTGTATGCCGTGTGGCGTTCTGGACCAGAGCAACCACGCCACCACCGTTGCTACAAAGCCTGCGATCAGCAGCAGCCAATATTGCTGGATTATCCGGCTGCTGGCCATCAGAAACACGGTGGTGGCGGGAAGCTGATCGGCAATCTGTGAAAACAGATCGGCAAATTTCGGAAAAACCACGACCAGCACGAACACCACCACCGCAAATGCAAAAAACATCAGGAACAGTGGATAGGACAGCGCCGACGTCATGGTTTGACGCAACTGCTGCTTCTTTTCATCCATTTCCTGCAGTTGCTCCAGCACTTCATGCATGTAACCGCCGGCTTCACTGGCGGCGATCAGATTAACGTAGGTGGTGGAAAAAACCGTAGGGTGTCTGGCCAGTGCAAAGGAAAACTGTCGGCCCTGTTCCACATCTTCCTTTAACTGCTTCACCAGCTCAACCATGGCCGGTTTACTGAGCTGCTTCTGGAGTGCCTGCAGGCTGGCCTGCATGCTGCTACCGGTTTCCAGCAGCAGAGCCATCTGTTCGGTAAAAAATTTTCGATCCTTATGGTTAATCGTGTTATGGCCGCCAAAATTCTTCAATTTTAGTAGCAGGGTATGACTGTCCGTGGATTTCTGAACGGGTTGTTTTTTACTCGATATCGCCATTGTTGTTATCTTTTAAAGAGCCATGGGTGAGGAAAGATTGGGTTCATTAACTGTTGATCGTTCTGGCGATTTCTTCAATGGTAGTTTTTCCTTCAAGCACACGATCCAGCCCGTCGTTGAACAGCAGCCTGATCTGTTTGTTATCCAGGTAGGCGGTCAGCTGGTCGCGTGAAGGGTTTGAAATAATCAGCTTCTGCATGTCGCTATCGGTTTCGATAATTTCATGGATGCCGAGGCGACCGCGATAGCCGGAGTCGTAACACTCGTTACAGCCGCGTCCTTTGGAGAGTTTGATCTTGCCCTTATCCTGCCAGTGAAAACGTTCGATCATTTCACTGGAAGCGAGATACTCGGTTTTGCATTTGGGGCAGATGGAGCGTACCAGTCGCTGGGCGACGACCCCGATCAGGGCTGAAGACAGCAGATAGGGCTCTATCCCCATGTCGAGCATGCGGGTGACCGCGCCGATCGAGTCGTTGGTATGCAGGGTGGATAACACCAGATGGCCGGTGAGGGCGGCCTGAACCGCGATTTCAGCGGTTTCGCGCTCTCTGATTTCGCCCACCATGACCACATCGGGATCCTGCCGCAGTACGTGCTTGAGCATTTTGGCGAAGGTCAGCCCGATTTTTTCCTTGACCGGATTCTGATTCACGATATCGAGCTGGTATTCCACCGGATCTTCGATGGTGACGATATTCTTTTCGATGCTGTTGATATGGTTGATGGCCGAGTACAGGCTGGTGGTTTTACCGCTGCCGGTCGGGCCGGTCACCAGAATCAGGCCATAGCTACGTCCGAGCAGACGCTTGAATGCCGACATATTATGCGGCTGCATGCCGAGGCTTGAGATATCCATGATCGAGTTATTTTTATCCAGCACCCGCAACACAATCTTTTCGCCATGCAGGCCGGGCAGGGAGCTGAAGCGTAAGTCGACCGAACGTCCCTGGGTATGCACCTGGATACGGCCATCCTGCGGCATACGACGTTCGGCTATATCCAGATTGGCCATGACCTTCAAACGCGAAACCAGCGCCGGATGCAGCTCCATGCGCGGCGACATCACTTCGTACAGCAGACCATCGATACGAAAACGCACACGGCACTTGGTCTGTGAAGGTTCGATATGGATGTCACTGGCCTTATCGTGTACCGCGCGTTGAATGATGGAGTTAACCATGTTGATGACCGGGCTGCCGGCGGCCATGTCATCGATGCCGGTATAATCGGTGGGCACCTTGTTTTCGATGATTTCAAACTCTTCATCGATCGCTTCAATAATCTGAGCGCCAAACTCATTGCTGTTATCGGCTTCATTCAGGGTTTTAAGAATGTCTTCACGGCGCGCCAGTATTGGTCTGACCCGGCAATTCAGGCGTTCTTCGATTTCATTCAGGCTGGCCATCGCCTGTGGGTCAGAGGTGGCAACGGATAAGGTATTATTGACCAGAAAAAGAGGCACGACCTTGAGTCGCAGCTTGACATCTCGATCGAGGATATTGATCACATCGAGATCGTATAAACCGGCACGCAGGGTGATGTAGGGCAAGGTTAGCTGCTCACTCAGGGTCAATAAAAAATCATGTTCGGATACCCAGCCTTTATCGACCACAATCTGCCCCAGTCGAGTGCCCTGTTTTTTCTGCAGCTGCATGGCTTCTTCAATCCTGGCTTCGCTGAGCAGACCTTTTTCGATCAGCAGATCGCCGATTCGAAACGGGGATGCCTGACTGATTTTTGCGATTACGGGCAGAGCTTCTTCTTTTAAGGTGTTTTCGATAATCAGTATCTGCTCATCGGCAGCGGTAATGCTGAGGATGTCACGGATGAGTGGTTTGATATTGGCCAGCTTGAGCCAGCCGCCGGCTTTGCTCAGTTTGTTTTGATAGTAAAGCAGGGTTTCAATATTTTTACTGTTGAGTAATGTGATCGCGGAGAAGTCAATGATGACCTGAGTTTCCCATTGCGCGAGGCATTCATCGATGGCATCGGTCAGAGGCTTTTGCTGCTCTTCGGAAAGCAGGCTGCCTCTGGGCACCAGATGTGTAAGCGAACCCATACGGTTCTTGCCGACGGCTTTCGGCGTCGGCTGGTCTTCGATACTGACGACGTTTCTCTGCGACACTTGACGTTTTTCTGGGTTGGGTGGTTAGGTTGAGTTGCTACTATCAGGCCATGGTGATGGCCAGTTTTTTGTTCAAATTTTCCAGTTGTTCGGCAAAAGGCTGTGGTTTATTGATTAAGTAGCCCTGTGCGTAGTCTACTCCAAGATCCTTCAGGCATTGAAGTATTGATTCATTTTCAACGTATTCGGCAATGGTTTTGAGCTGCATCGAATGACCGACCTGATTGATTGCAGAGACCATGCTCAGTGATACCGGATCCTCGGTAATATTTTTCACAAACATGCCGTCAATCTTCAGATAATCGACTTCGAGACTCTTCAGATAGGCAAACGAGCTGAGTCCTGAGCCAAAGTCATCCAGCGAAAAGCTGCAACCAAGTGAACGTAACTGCTTGATAAAGGCCTGAGCTTCTTCCAGGTTTGCCACAGCGGCGGTTTCGGTGACTTCGAAACAGATTAATTTGGGATCGATCGAAAACCGGTTGAATAATCCAGTAATAAAACCGAACAGCGCACTATCGGTTAAAGACTGCCCGGACAGGTTGATGGAGACTTCACAGCTGGGTTGGGAATTCTGTTGCTGCTGTGCTGATAGCAACTCAAACGTATGCTGGATAACCCAACGATCGAGTTTTGGCATCAGGTAAAAAGCTTCTGCGGCAGGCAGAAAATATCCCGGAGCAATGATTTTACCTTCCTCATCCAGCATCCGGATCAGGATTTCAAAATGCGGCAGTTGCTGATTTGGGATAATCGGCTGAATGCGCTGGGCGTAGACCACAAGCTGATTATTACGCAGCGCCGACTGGGTTTTGCTGACCCAGGTAATCTGCTCCCTGCGCCGCAACAGGTCGCTATCATCCAGTTTGAAGACCTGTATCTGATTGCGCCCCCGTTCTTTGGCGGCGATGCGGGCAGATTCAACATTGCCAAAGATGCTGGTTACGTTTTGGATGTCTGCGGTAATAGGTGCCAGACCGATACTGATGCTGATTTCCTGTTCAGTATGTTTCCACTCCATATCGATATCGGTCACGGCCTGGGAGATTTTCTGCATCAGGGTATAGCCTTTTGTGAGGTCGCAATTCTTTAGCAGGACGGCAAACTTATCGGCTCCGAGGCGTGCGACGGTGTCACAGGAGCGAACCATCCGGGTCAGGGTCGCGGCGACTTTCTTGATCAGTCGATCGCCTGCTTCGAGACCGCCGACCGCATTGATCACCGCCATTCGATCGATATCAATATTGGCGATGGTGTGGTAGCTGTCGTTCTGCCAGGATTGTTTCAGGGTATCCATCACGATCATTTCAAAGCTATGGCTGTTCTCCAGTCCGGTTAGCGGATCAAAATTGTGGATCACGGTGGCGGTGGCCTTGTTGGCGAGTACTTCCAGCAGGTTACGGTCACTATTTGAAAAGTCGATACGCTGATCCTGATTGATGATGGCGATCAGACCGATCACCTCATTCTCAACATTCAGCAATGGAGCGATGATGAATTTATGCGGCGTGTCCATCACCACATGAATACCCCTGGCATCTTCAGGATGATTGATAACAATCGTGGATTTTAGTTTTTTTAAAGCCGGATACATTTCATTGCGCAGACAGCTCAGGATCTCCTTCAAGTTAGCCGGCAGATTATTTTGTTTGGCGTAATGCAGGCTGAAGTTTTTACCCGGCAGCAGAATGGCAACCAGATCGACATCCAGAAAATTGGACGCATTCACCAGAATCTGTTGCAGTAGTTCACGTCCATGCGCCAGATTTTGCACGTGATTATCGGAAGAAAAGATCAGGTTTAACTCTTCATAGCGATGGGTTAGTTCAGACGCGATGGCGTCTAACTCTTCTTCCTGTTCCTGAACATCCATTCTCAATGCATACTCGGTGAGTAAAGACTGATTGAGCAGTTGAATCATGCTTCGGTTTTCACTGCTGTGCTGGACCCAGTCTTTATCGCGGTTGCAGATGAGGGCAAGGCTGAGGGTGGTTTCAGTCTCGGAATCGCTGAGCTGGAATAGCAGCAGCTGTTTTGAGCTCTCAAGTTGATGGCTGTGTGGAGTATCCGCCGTCGCGCTATTTTGAGGATTATATTGCGCTAGCAGCGGCGAGATTATTTCAGGCAGGCGTAACGCTTCCGCATCACTTTGCCAGCAGAGATGGCCATCCTGATTGAAAATCAGCGCGCTGTTGATCCAGGGAGCGGCCAGTTTGAGCAACTTCCAGTAATGTTGAAAACGTGCCGGGCTGAAGGCTGTATTCGCCATGGGTCTAGTATCCAATGCGCTTAATGTTGAGCAAAATAGTCTGCCAGCTTTGAAATGAGATTACGCATGCTGACCGGCTTTTCCAGGAACTGCAGGTTATTGATTTTTGCTGACCATTCCCGGTGTTCAATCTCTGTGCGCGAGGTGAGTACAATGATCAGGAAGCTGCGTTCGGGGTATTTGAGCTCTATATTTTTACAAAGCTCTTCGCCGGTCATACGCGGCATCTGGATATCGGTGATGAGTACATCCGGCCAGCCCTGTTGCAGGGCATCAAAAGCCACCTGTCCATTATTAAAGGTGGTGATGTCGTAACCCTGTTTTTCCAGCGAGAGTTTCATGATGCGTAAAACATGCATCTCGTCATCTACTAACATTATTTTTTTCATATCGACTAATTTCCTGCCATGGAGTCCTTATCTTTATCCAGCCGGATTCTAAACTGACTACCAGTCCCAAGCGTGCTTTTGACGCTTAACTCACCCTGGTGAAGCTGTACAATCTGCTGCGTCAGCGACAGGCCAAGGCCGTGTCCGGTCTGTTCACGGATGTTATTATCTTCCGAACGGAAGAACTTATCAAAGATATGCTGCTGATCCTGTTGCGAGATGCCGTATCCCTCGTCCAGCACACTGATGTCGATATAATGCTCCGACTCTCTGGCTTCGAGTGTCACCAGTCCCCCCGGTTTATTGTATTTGATCGCATTCGTCATCAGGTTATTGATCGCTATCCGCATCAGCGCCTTGTCGATAAAGAGTGCACTCATCTCACGCGGTAAATCAATTTCAAATCTGACACCTTTCACACGGTCACTTTTGATCAGGTTGTCAAACACATCCTGCAGGAAGTCCAGTATGCGCACTCGTTGGCGTTCGATCAATAGCCCGCCCAGCTCGTACTTGGTGATGGAGAGCAGGTTTTGAATCAGGCTGGAGAGTCGTTCGACTTCATCATGAATCACATTGGCCGCTTCGATGCGATGCTTTTCCGACACCAGTTCATCATCCAGCAGGCTTTCACTGTACATCGACAGTACGTTTAACGGGGTTTTAAGTTCATGTGCAATCTGCGCGACGAATTCGCCCTGGCGCTGCTGTTCAAAATGCTGTTCCGTGATATCACGAATCACCACCAGACGTCCCAGCAGTTTGCTGTCATCGGTCGGTGCAAACAGCGGGTAGGTACGCACGTCCAGTTTTTTGTCCTGACCGGACTGATCTGATGAGATTGCAGCGCTAGAGATCGTGATAGCGGCACCTTTATTGTGGCTACCCGACAGGATATTGATGACTTCCGCTGTTTTACACCATTCGTGCGGTTTTTTATTGATCACGTCCACAGGGTCAAGACCAAGCAGGCTATGGATCTTCTGATTCGCATAACTGACGACACCAGCTTTATCGATCACCAGTATCGCTTCCGGCATAGTCTGCAGGATGGATTCAACCTTAGAGTTTTTATACGACAGCAATTTGCCGGAAGTGACCAGATCGCTCTGCTCGGCGTTGAGCTGCTGCATGCGTGCCTGGGTAAAATCAATAAACTGATTAAAGCGTTCCATAAACTGGCTCATCTCACTGCTGGGGGTAAGTTCCACCGACTGTGCGAGCTGTCCTTTGGTCAGCTTATCAATACTTTCATTGATTTTTCGCAGCGGCTTCATTTCCTGACGTAGAAAGAAATAGAACAGGGGTGTGAGCAAAAATATGGGCAGGGTTAAGGTCGCAATGAAGGGCATCTGTGCATAGCTGAAGTCGAGCTGCGGCTTGATATAGCCGAGTCGAACAAAGCCCCTGAGTTCACCATTCTGAAACAGCGGTGCATGCGATTCGATGAACTTCGAGTGTCCATCCAGACCCTCAACGATGCGTTGATTCAGCCAGGATAAAGGCTCAGCAGGAAGCGAGGCCACAGGTACGATAATGCCACGAGCCGTGACTTCCGATTGAACCTGAGCGTTGACATCGACGATCACACCGTAGGCAAAATCCGGGTTGCTCTGGCCCTGACGAAAAAGCTCCAGCAGGCTCATTTGCCCCGGCCCTGTAGACAGCTGACTCCAGGAAATGCTCGACATCAGGCGGGCCAGCCCCAGACCCTGTTCCTGAGCCAGTTTTTCACGGTTCTGGTGTTGATTGTCAAACAATACATAAACCGTAATCGCCATCACCAGCAGAGACGCCAGAATCATGATAAAGCCGGGTTTTTCATTACTCAGCTTCATGCAATACACCTTCTGAAGTCATATTTAATAAGCGCAATGCGACTGAAAAAACGGAAAGAAGCAAAATTGAGAGAAAGGTAAACTGCATAGATTGACCACAATGAGCGGGATAGACCGCTGGTTAATGATTTTGTATGTATAGTTGTAGTTGAAATAATTTTATTTACAATGCCGCGAGGGTGAATTAATCAGTGATAATGCAGCAGAGGCACTGAAACCGCAGAGCCGAACAGGCGCTTGCAGGATTACTCGCCAACGCTGATGGGAGCGGTGGGGCAGGGTTAGTACACAGCGTGATCGGATGAAACCATTTTTTCTGCAATGAAATGAATCTAATCGCTTGACAGAGAATGCTAATTCAATAAAATGTGCGCCTCTTTCGCGGGAATAGCTCAGCTGGTAGAGCACAACCTTGCCAAGGTTGGGGTCGCGAGTTCGAATCTCGTTTCCCGCTCCAGAATACAAACCCCGACGCTGTCGGGGTTTTTTTTCTGACTTGAAAATTAAAGCGACATAACACTGGCTGGGTGGCAGAGTGGTTATGCAGCGGCCTGCAAAGCCGTGGACGGCGGTTCGATTCCGCCCTCAGCCTCCATATAAATGGTTTTACACACCCGTAAAATCCGAAACAATAATACTGTAAGCAAAGCAACACCCGGCCCGAATCCGGTTATTCCTGTTTAATCAGGATAGCGCTGTAGTAGACAGTAGTTCCTCGAACTAGCGATGCAATAGATGAAGGGCACGCTTTCAAAGACCATCCAATAAGCCCGGGTGGCGAAATAGGTAGACGCAAGGGACTTAAAATCCCTCGGTGGAAACACCGTGCCGGTTCGACTCCGGCCCCGGGCACCATTTAAAATCAATGACTTAGAGGTATATCTCTCTTGTCTAAAAAGCCATTGAAAATTTCATGTAGGCACAGTGTAGGCGATTAAAATATTGATTTAATATATAAACATTGAAAATATATTTTCATTCTGTGATTATACTTCAGAATATACATATCATTGTATTGCCAAGTTAAATATTACTATATTAAGGGAAAATGAAATTAGTATAATGGTCTATAGTGATATTGAGTGCATTAAATGTAACAATAGAGTGCCTTTCCATAGGCGTTCTTGTCACGTGTGTGAGGAGTCCATAGGATTTCCGAATGTTAGGCTAGCTGAATATGAGTCTGATGGGTTATTGGAACGATATAATCGGGCTTACGGAGCGGCGGGTACTAAAGCTGTTACAGATATATTACATGATTTTGAAAAAATCGTGGATAAAGCTCAAGTCGTAATCTCAAAACCTATAAATAAAGTTATTGAATTAATTTCTAACGACAATCAAATGCTCCAAACTTTCTATAAAGAAGTAAGTGGGAATGCACGTTTAGCTGACAATAATTCGTGGGATACAAGTCGACAATCAGTGGATTCAGCAATCAACCCCAATTACGTGGATAAAATCCATTGTGCTGTTTTATCGGTAAATAATTATGGGGTTTCATATTACGGAAAATGTCAGATTAAACTAAAGTCAAGTTTAATTCAAAATAGAACCACCTTCTTCGAAGAAAATCCCTTCATATTTTTCAAGAAACATCGCCATATAACCGGCGAAGAAGTACCAGCTGGGTATCGTTCCACTTGGGCAAATAGATCTAAACTTGCTGTAGCTAAGCTACATAGTAAGATTACTAAAAATACAGTTGCTTCTGATTTCCCTAAAATTCTGATACATGATGATGGTGAAGAATCAGATTTTATAGAAGCGCATATATATGGCTCAGTTCACGCTAAATTATTTGAAAATATTACGGTTGTAAATCCAGATGTCACAGAAAAAGTGCTACTAAATGCATATAAAAAAAAGATGTCTGAAAATGGTATACAATTAACAGTGGAGTGATTATTTTATGGATGCATTAATATCTGGTAAAGCACGAGTCGCTGCATTAATAACAGGGGATGACGCAGCATTGATAGATAATAGTGGCAACATAATGAAAAAAAGTAATTATGGTGTAATAGCTCGACAGTTTCAATCGTATGATGACACATTGTATATTAAGAAAACTACTCATACTGATACCATCAAAAAACTCAAAATTGAATCAGATAAAAGCGATGCTCTGTTAATGATGATAACAGTTCTTGATTCAAGTATACCGGAAATTTCTAAGCCTGAAATTTTAAATATTTTAGATAATTTATTTTCCCATAATTGTATTTTGTCTTATATACGAGGTGTTATATATTCGCGTCCGCTCAATGGTGAATTAATTGGGAAATCTTCTAACCTCCTAAAAAACAGTAGCTCTATCACAGTAGAGTTGATTAAGAATTTAATTTCTTCACAAAATAAAATACAAGAAATCTATTTTGATTTGGTCAAAACAGCAACGTCTTTCCAGGCTGACTCTAATGATTTGAAAACAATAGAAGGAGTATTTGTAAACAATCAACTGATGTATCATTTTTGTCAAAATAGTGTAGCTAAACAGGTAGCAGATGAGATTAGATTTAATTGTCTATCTAGATTAAATAGTATTAAAAATTACAGGCAAATAATAAATAAGTTATTTCACTGCTGTCCCGTTAAGAACTAAATAAACAGGCCTGAACTCCACCTTATTTTGT
>JACNJF010000155.1 GCA_014382695.1 Gammaproteobacteria bacterium
AAATAAGGTGGAGTTCAGGCCTGTTTATTTAGTTCTTAACGGGACAGCAGTGATTATCTGTTTTAAATCACTATCAATCCATTGATGGAGTTACGGCGATTCACTATTTCACAGTACAGTTAGATCTCACTCTGTTAAATACAAGTTCATGACAGTGTTTTACGAGTTATCCCTTGAAAAGCATATCGTTACCTGAAGTTAATGGAATATCTTAATGCGGTATACCAGTGGAAACTGTGATCTTGTAGCTTCATAATTTTACCCTTAAAAAAGGATCATATTAATTCTGTAAACAGTGATTCTTTTGATAGTTTCTGACGATCTTTATAAAAGCTTTACACGACAGGTTTTCTTCGCTGCTTCTTTAGCTTCATTTTCGAGCAATTATTTCGGTATCAGGATGTTGCGCCACTCAAGTGAGGAAATTTGACCTAGATAAGGGGGGGGGCTGGCGAAGCATTTTCCGTGATTAGAATACTTCACCAGCAGTATGTTACCACTATCTCTCTTCAGTGCATGTGATTAAACTTAACTGATATTAAAAAATATTGCTAATGTAAACTACACTAGAAACAATAGTACATAACTGACTTCCAGATAAGCGAGTAAGTCATGCTAAATCGTTCGAATCAATTGCAATTCATTATAGTCATGAGAGTGGAAAGTAAAAAATACATTTACTCCAGATTCGATAGATCCACATATTTGGAGATTCAGCAATGTCATTGTTGAACCAGTCCGATTTTATGGCCTTCCCGATTAGCGCCATGGCTCCCGTCTGCTCGACAGGTGATCTTCTTGGACTCAGGGCGAAAAACAATATCAGTTTCCTCATCGTTGACAAACAGTTACTTTCTGACAGTATTTTGAGCAAGAGGTCATTTATATATCAGTCCCTTATTGCCCGGTCTGGCCTGTCTCTTGTCACATCTGTTTATGTTCGAATAACTAACTTCCAGACCAGGCAGGTAATATACCAATGAAAAGCGTGATCTTGCTAATTTGCGTTGTAATCCTACATATATCCACAGCGGTATACGCCATTACGCCAATCCGTGTTTGCATGATTGATGAGCCTTACGAGCCAGTCAGTGCTGTGGATCACGAAGCACCAGGGCAATATCTGGTTCGCACCGTCATTGAAGCGAATGGTGGCAGCGTCGAGTTCATTCCCGTTCCATGGAAACGTTGTATCGCGGGTAATCGTACAGGTGAATACGATGGTATTCTTGGTATCGTGGATGACCCCGAACTTTTTTCTTTCATCAGCTATCCTCGCTCTCAGGGTGTAGTCAATTCGCAGGAACGCCTGGCACCACTGGAATTCGTGATTATGCGTCGAAAAGGTATTGATGCATCGTGGGATGGGCAGCGATTTGAACACCTTACTGGACCGGTTCTATACGGCAGAGGTATTGTAGCTATTCGGCTAAAACTGGCAGCACTGAATACCCCAGGGTCAGAAGAAGCTAAAACTCTGGCTCAGGTAGCCAGGATGGTATTCGCAGGTCGCTACGAACTGGGTGCACTACGCCGCAATGAAGCGCAAGCCCTGGTGCAGCTTCCCGAATTCGGTGGCCAACTGGAGATTTTACCGACGACCTTCGAGGAAGTGTCAGTATACTTTGGTGTAGCGCGACATTTATATCAAACGAATGCACTATTTTTTGATGCGGTCTGGGAAAGTATTGCACGACAACGATCACACAGTGACTGGCCAGAGCAGGCTCGGCGCTTACTAGCAGTGCCATGATGCTATTATCAAGAGGTGATTTATGCGTATTCGTTTGAGTACATTACGCTCATTCATGCGTCGAAATATCGGTTGGCGCTTTGCGTTTATTATTCTGATGTTCAGTTCGGTGGTCACTTTAATATTAACGACAATAACCCTGGGACTCGACTACCGTCGGGGCGTCAACTCTCTGGATGACCGTATACAGCAGATAGGTACCAGTTATAGCTGGAGTCTTGGGCATGGACTGTGGACTTTTGAAGAGGATAGTATTCAGCTTCAACTCGAAGGTATACTGCAGATACCCGATATTCAGTATGTTGAAATAAGAGACGAGCATAACAGTTTTCATTCGTCTGCCGGTAGCGTTGAAGGCAAACGTACCATCATGCAAGACTTCCCACTGTCGTTTGAAAATATGAGAACTACCAGGGCTATGGGAACTTTACATATCGTAGCCACCCTGGATGGTATTATTCAACAACTATGGCATAGAGTATTCGATATTCTTTTAACTCAGGCCATTAAGACATTTTTTGTTTCGCTATTTATTCTGGAAATCTTCCGGCTTCTAATTGGGCGTCATATCAAACAGGTAGCAACACATCTGGCGCTAGTTGATTATAACGAGCCGGTGACAAAGCTGACCCTCTCGCGTAGCAGACCTCCTTTCCCAGATAACGAGGATGAACTGGATGTACTGGTAGATGCCATCAACACAATGGAGAAGAGAGCGGCTAATTTACTGCAACAGGAAAGAAAAGCTAAAGCTCAATTACGTCAGAGCGAACAAGAAATCCGCTCTGTTGTTCAGGATCTGCCTGGCCTTATTTGCCGCTTCAAACCGGATGGCACGATACTTGTCGTCAATGATAGTTATTGTGACTATTTCGGCAAAAAAAGTGACGAGATTGTCGGCCATAATTTTCTTGAACTCATTCCTGAACAGGATCGAGCAAGTGTACTCTCCAATTTTCTCAGGCTTAATGTTGAAAAGCCAGTGATGGTTCATGAACACCCCGTCTATGCCGCAGATGGAAGCACCCGTTATCTGCGTTGGACTAACCGGGCAATCTTCAACGCCGAAAATCAGGTAGCTGTGCTCCAGGCCTATGGTGAAGATTTTACCGAAAGGAAGGAGTATGAGACTAAGCTAATAGAAAGTGAACGTAAACTAGCTACTCTGATGAGTAATCTCCCCGGCATGGCCTACCGCTGCCGAAATGATGAGAATTGGACGATGGAGTTTGTCAGTGCCGGTTGCCTTTCGTTGACGGGGTACGAGCCGCTATCGCTGGTTAACAACAGGGATCATCCCTACATTGACCTCGTAATCCCTGAAGATATCGGCCGGATAAGGGCCGAGATTCAACAGGCGATTGAAAAGAACAATCCATTCGAACTTACCTATCAAATTCGGCACAAGAACGGCGAGCTACGCTGGGTATGGGAACGAGGACAGCAAGTATCCAAATCCGTAGATGGCTGGACTATTCTGGAGGGATTCATTTCCGATATCACCGAACGTATATCAGCTGAGAATGCGTTGTCAGAAAGTGAAACACGCCTACGTAATCTGCTCGAAACCTTACCGGATCTCGTTTGGCTAAAGGATCCAAAAGGTATTTATCTTTCATGTAATCACAGGTTCGAGAGTTTTTTCGGTGCAACCGAAGCAGAGATCAAGGGGAAAACAGACTATGACTATGTTGATAATGACCTAGCTGATTTTTTTCGGGAGAATGATTTGGCTGTTATGGACGCAGGCAAGCCCTTGCTCAACGAAGAAGAAGTCACTTTTGCAGATGATGGTCATAAAGAATACCTCGAAACGGTAAAATCCCCGGTATTTGACTCTTCGGGTGAGCTTATTGGTGTATTGGGTATAGGCCGCGATATAACAGAGAGAAAGCTGGCCGAGGCTGAACTGCGCAAACTGGCCCAGGCGGTAGAGCAAAGCCCGGAAAGCATTATTATCACCAATGTCGATGCCTGCATAGAATACGTCAACGAAGCGTTTGTTCTTAACTCGGGTTATAGTCGAGAGGAAATACAGGGGCTCAATCCCAACATTCTAAAGTCAGGCAAGACTCCTGCTGAAAACTATAAAGCCATGTGGAGAGCCTTATCCGAGGGTAAGGTCTGGAAAGGCGAGCTGTATAACCGCAGAAAAGACGGCAGTGAATATATCGAACTGGCGATTATTACGCCTATCCGTCAAGCTGACGGGAACATTACCCATTACGTAGCAGTGAAAGAAGATATTACTGAAAAGAAACAGCTGGGTCTGGAGCTGGAGCAACACCGCCACCACCTGGAAAAACTGGTTAGCGAACGCACTGAGGAATTATCAGAAGCCAGGGAACGGGCCGAAGCAGCGAGTCTGGCAAAGTCATCCTTTCTGGCCAATATGAGCCATGAGATTCGCACTCCGATGAATGCCATCCTCGGGCTGACCAACATTATCAAGCGTACCGGAGCATTACCTGCAAACGTGGATCGACTGAATAAAATTGAAGATGCGGGACGGCATTTACTGTCCATCATCAACGACATTCTGGATATTTCCAAGATTGAATCCGGCAAACTGGTACTGGAAAAAACAAATTTTCACCTGGATACAGTATTTGACCATATCCAGTCTATGCTGAGAGGGCAGGTAAACAGTAAAGGGCTCAGCATCGATATAGACCGGGACGATGTACCACAATGGCTGCAGGGAGACCCGACGCGTCTGCGCCAGGCGTTACTGAATTATCTGGCCAATGCGGTTAAATTTACCGAGCAGGGCAGTATTACCCTGCGTGTACGGCAGCTGGATCAGCAAGATGACACGGTGTTGTTACGCTTTGAAGTGCAGGATACAGGGATTGGCATCGCAACAGATAAATTAAGCAGCCTGTTTCTGGCATTCGAGCAGGTCGATGTTTCCACCACGCGGCAGTACGGTGGCACCGGCCTGGGCCTGGCCATTACAAAACGTCTGGCGCAGATGATGGGTGGCGAAGTTGGTGTGGAAAGTGAGCAGGGAGTAGGCAGTACTTTCTGGTTCAGTGCCAGATTCGAACCTGGACTAAGCGCTCTTCCCATAGAGCCATCAACTAATCCGGAGGATGTCGAAAAAGTACTGCGTGAGCATTACCGTGGTTCACGCATTTTGCTGGTAGAAGATAACGAGATTAATCTGGAAGTTGGAACAGACTTACTGCGAGCTTTGAAACTGCAGATAGACACAGCAGAAAATGGACGTATTGCAGTGGAAAAGGTTCGCTCTTTTCAATATGACCTGATCCTGATGGATATACAGATGCCGGAGATGGATGGTCTTGAGGCCACTCAAATCATTCGAAGTATGCGGGGGAACTCTACCCTGCCCATTCTGGCGATGACTGCGAATGTCTTTGAAGATGACCGAAAGGCCTGCCTGGCAGCAGGTATGAATGATTTTGTCGCGAAACCGGTCGATCCACAGGATCTGTACTTAACCTTGCTGAAGTGGCTACAGCCTCGTGTGGAGGCAGATCAATTAGATGCCGGTCAAGCAACCGGGGAGGCGTCTACGAAAGCACTTGCAGACGACGCTGCCCTGCAGGAACAGCTGGCCAACATTGACGGACTGGATCTGCAACAGGCTCTGAGAAATGTACGCGGCAATCTGTCTACCCTGTTGCGATTATTACTTCAGTTTGACCATAATCATGGAAAAGATGGACAAACGCTGGGTTCACAGCTGCTGGAAGGAAAGTTAGCACCGGCGAAAATGTTGACCCATACGCTTAAAGGTACTGCCGGGACATTAGGATTAACACAAATACAGCAGACAGCTAATACACTGGATTCGTTACTCCTTAACTACGATGAAGAGCTTCACAGGGAGGTTGCCAGTAATTATGTTGATACTTTAAGTGAACAGCAGCAGGGGCTGCATAATAGTCTTATGCATATTACCGTTAACAGTGAATCTGGAGACGTTGTCGAAGCAGATCCAGCCAGGGCTCGCGAGGTTCTGGCCCAGCTGGAGACATTGATTGAGCTAAGTGACGCCTCAGCTAATAATTTATTCGCCGATAATTATCGACTGCTTTTGGGGGTTTATGGACTGGGTATTAATCAGTTGAGAAAACAGATAGAAGCTTTCGATTACCAGGCGGCGCAGGCCACCGTTAGATCCATGTTTATTGACACATCTCCTGACAGTTCTGGTGAATAAAGCGACTCTAAAAACCCTCCTCTCCTGTGCAGAAGGATGGTTTGGTCAACTTGATGGCACTCAGTAAGCTGCTTGGAGAAGATGCTGTGAAGCAATTCTAGTCATTAAAAAATTTATGCCTCATGCGGAGTCAGTGGTGCTAAATATCCGTAATGCCTTCGATGGTAAAGATGCAGGACAGGTAAACTTCCATGCTCATAAATTAAAACCTTCAGTCCGAATGGTTGGGGCAGATACCTAAGCTGATTTGTGTCTGACCCTGGAACAGGCCGGGAAGAATACCGATTGGGTGACAATTAGAAAATAGTATAATGAACTTACATATTGCAAGCAACGGTTGTAAATTCATATCCGGTATCGATACTCTGAAAAATCTAATAAATCAGATTCTCATGAAAAACACTTGAAACCAATTAAATCGGCTCAGAAATTTCTGGTTTCTCCAAACCGGTCATCGATGGTAGTTGAATCTTCGGTCTATAAGTAAAAAAAGTAGAATACTCAAAATATCTACTCAGTCGTAAATATGGACTAACCTGACCTTCATGCACAGTCGGGAATTGACTTTTCACGATTCTAACCGGATCTATGTTTTAAGGCCTGCCGCTTGTAGAGCGACCATATAATATTAATGTGGATACTAAACCTCGGGGTCTGGTAACATATTTAAAACTTTTGGTACTAGAATTGTCACCCTGTGAAAAGCAGCCACTCTAAAATCTTCACACAGTTGTTCTTTGCACTGCTGTTATTGGTTGTGCAGGTCCAGATATCGAGCCACCAGGCTGATCTTAATGCGCATACTGGCGAATCCGCTTGTGAATTCTGCATCCATTTCAGCCATGTGGGTGACGGTGTATTCAGCGACATTACGGAAATTGCACCTGCCGGTGAAATTAATGTATTCCACATTCCCAGGCGTACCAAAGTTACCTGGACTTTCTCTTTTTACCTGCCGCAAACACGTGCTCCCCCAGCTTCTTCCTTGATTTAAAACCACACCGTTTAATCAAATTCCAGGCGCTTACAGCGGCATACCCGTGTGAGCATGGAAAACAATTTCGAGGAAACTAATGAACAAGCAATATTTATTAAGTGCTGTCACATGGGCTGCATGCATATCATCCGTAGCCATCGCCCAACAGTCAGATAACAGTATGAACCCGGCAATTAGCATGGTACTGCAGGGACAATTCGCCGATTACAAGCTGAATCCGGAGGATTACGAATTACCCGGTTTTATGCTGGGTGGCGAGGCCGAACTGGCGAAAGAGGGTTTTGGGCTAGGCCACGGTGAGTTGGTCATAAGTTCGAATGTGGACGATAAGTTTTTCGGCAAGCTAACGCTGGCGATTGCTGAGCATGCAGGTGAGACGGAAGTCGAACTGGAAGAAGCGTATATCGAGACGCTGGCCCTGGGATCGGGATTCACGGTAAAGGCTGGGCGTTACTTTTCAAATATCGGGTATCTCAACAGCCAGCATACTCACGCCTGGGACTTTATCGATGCACCATTGATCTATAGAGGCCTGTTTGGCAATCAACTGATTGACGATGGCATCCAGCTTCGTTGGCTGGCACCCACCGACCTGTTTATCCAAATCGGTGTTGAACTAGGTCGCGGAGATCGCTTTCCGGCTGGTGGAGCCAGTAATGATGGCAAGGGCGCACAGGCTTTCTTCGTCGAGCTTGGGGGCGATGTAGGCACCAGTCACAGCTGGCAGCTTGGGTTGTCACACTGGTCCGCTAAAATAGCAGGGCGGGAAAGCGGTGGTCATGCGCACGAGGGAGGCGAGGCTGAGATTCCAGGCTACACCGGTGACAGTGATGTGACCGGTGTTGATGTCGTTTGGAAATGGGCGCCGGACGGCAACTTTGCCGAGCGCAACCTGAAACTGCAGTTCGAGTATTTCAAACGCGAAGAAGTTGGCAGTGTCGAACTGGAAAATAGTGGTCCCCCAGTAGAAACCACGACTTACAATGGTGAACAGACCGGGTGGTACCTGCAGGCGGTCTATCAATTCATGCCGCAATGGCGGGCCGGGATTCGCTTTGACAGCCTGAAGTCTGACAATACAGGCTCCGATAACAATGTCCTGGGTGAAGCCGGGCTGGATGATGAAGGTCATAATCCCGAGCGGACCAGCATCATGATTGACTATGCACACTCAGAGTTCAGCCTGTTACGCCTGCAGTTCAATCGTGATGACTCCTACGAGAGTGCCGATGACCAGATCTACCTCCAGTATGTAATGAGCCTGGGGGCGCATGGCGCTCACCAGTTTTAGGAGAAGGGCGTGAAGACACTTATCCGCTTAATTGCTTCAAGCCTGATGTTGTTTGTGCTGCCTTCTCAGGCAGCCATCAATATATTCGCTTGTGAGCCGGAATGGGCTTCTCTCAGCGAAGAAATTGGGGGTGCTCAGGTGAAGGCTTACAGTGCGACGACGGCCAAACAGGACGTGCATCGTATTCAGGCACGTCCCAGCCTGATTGCCCGGATGCGCAGTGCAGATCTGGTCATCTGTACCGGTGCAGAACTGGAGGCGGGATGGCTGCCCCTGTTACTTCAGCGCTCTACCAATGCGAAGGTTCAGCCCGGTCAACCAGGTTATTTTATGGCGGCGGAGCAGGTGGAGCGCCTTGACGTGCCCGAGGTCATCGACCGCTCGATGGGAGATGTCCATGCCGGTGGTAATCCTCACATTCATCTCGATCCACATCGCATCCTACAGGTTGCCCGGCATCTGGCAGAACGCCTGATCACCATCGATCCGGCCAATGCCTCGACCTACCAATCCGGGTTAAGCGATTTTACTGCACGCTGGCAGGCGTCAATCAACCGTTGGGAAGACGTGGCCACGCCGCTCAAGGCATTATCATTGGTCGTGCATCACAAGGATTGGCGTTACCTGTTGGAGTGGCTGGGAATGAATGAGGTTGCTACTCTGGAACCCAAACCGGGGCTACCACCCAATGCTGCGCACCTGGCCAGCCTGACCAGACTGATGAGCGAACAACCCGCCGCGATGATTGTGCGTACAGCATACCAGCAGGCGCGCCCATCCGAGTGGTTATCGGACAAGACCGGGATACCAGCGGTTGAACTCCCCTATACCGTCGGTGGCAGTGACATCGCCAGGGATCTGTTTGGGCTATTCGATCACACCATCTTGTTAATGCTGCAAGCGGTTAGGCCGTGAATTGGGACGGGCTCGACATCAGCATCCTGGGGCCAGCCTTTTTGGCCGGGCTTCTGGTGCTTTCCACTCATGTCCCATTAGGGCGAGAAGTATTGCATCGCGGAATCATATTTCTTGATCTGGCGGTAGCTCAGATTGCCGGACTTGGCGTTATCATTGCCTACAGTTTTGGCTGGGAAGCGGGCGGCTGGCAAATTCAGTTTGTCGCGGTGAGTGCGGCATTGACGGGCGCAATTTTCCTCTATTGGGCTGATCGCCTCTGGCCGGATATACAAGAGGCGATCATCGGTAGCGTTTTCATCCTGGCGGCGTCCGCAAGCATTCTGGCACTGAGTAGTAATCCACATGGTGGTGAACAGCTCAAGGAACTATTGGCCGGGCAGATACTATGGGTGAGCTATGCTCAATTGACCCCTATCTCCCTGCTTTCCGTTGCGGTGTTAGCAACATGGTTCGGACTGCGAAGAAAACAATACCCGCTGATGTTCTACGCACTGTTTGCTCTGGCGGTCACCAGTTCGGTTCAACTGGTGGGTGTTTACCTCGTATTTGCCAGCTTGATCATTCCGGCCCTCGCTGTGCGCCTTCGCACACGTGGTGGCTACTTTTTAGCGTACTTCACCGGTGCTGCTGGTTATGCCCTCGGACTAGTGCTTTCAGCACTAATGGATTGGCCATCGGGAGCAACTATCGTCTGGTGTTTGGCTATTTGTGCTGTTGCGATTGCAAGGTTTCCCCGGCATGAACCGAGTTCTAATTGAACTATTCATTTCAACTTGAATAGCAGCAAATGGCACTTTGTGTGAGCTCAACGTGGTCATCGGCAACGACTGGTTGCGCCACGGACTTGCCGTAGCCTACAACCTGTAGGGAATGTCAGCATTGGTCGACAGTTGTCTAGCCCTATCATTCGATTTCTGGACTCCACAATGTCTGTAATGTCGCAACCTCTGACTGTTTAATGCATCAAAATATTACCCCCTTATTTGCATTAAGAATTGTCTCGGGTAATTTCTTTTACAATCTTATGACGAGATATTTTGAAGATTTACGGGTCAATACAATATGTAAATAACGCCGTAAATTGGATCAATCGTCACTGCAATTTAACACTTTATTAGAAATAGGAGTCGCAATTATCTAATTAGAGATGTTAAAAATTGATCTATTGGGATGGGTTTACCAAACAGATATCCCTGAAATCGACTACAGCCCCGCTCCATCAGAAACTGTTTTTGTGATTCAGTTTCTACACTGTATAGTGGCAACCTAGTTGCTCAGCTAATATTGCCAATCGTTTATCACGAGTCCAGAGCTTTACGTTTTGAGATATTGTAACTGCAGCCAGAAGCTGGACATCAATAAACCCAACTCCTTTTCCCATTAACTTATTTTGCTCAATAAAAAACAGGGTTTCTTCATGGCTTGTCGTGGGCAGGGATTCAAGACTTTTCCAGAGAGTTAATAGTTGAGTTCGATTTTTAAGATTTCCGCATGCAAGTTCACCGATGATGAGAGGATGCATAACCACCTGATTTTTCTCTAACAAGTTAGCAAGGGATGGGCAGACTCCACGCAGGTAATCAACCCAGACAGATGTATCGACCAAAATCATAAAAGCGGTTTTCGGCGAGAAATATCCTCAAGTAGTGGTTCACTCCCGGCTAGCTGAGAGAGACGCTTTGCACTTTCACGTTGAATTAACGCTTTTAGACTCTCTTTAAGTAAAGCTGTTTTTTCCTTTACGCCCGTCAGTCTGACAGCTTCTTCGTATAATTGGTCATCGATATTTAAAGTCGTTCTCATTTCAATTCCCCGCACGAATTCATGCATCAGTATATGCGTTAAAAATATGTAATATCAACATTAATTTTTATCTGTCGTCGACTGCTATTCGGAAAATAATTAATATGGGATTACTGGCTGTTTATAAAATTAACAAGGAACGGGCAAATAAGACACGTTATGGCTTCTCCATAACGGACATAGATGCCCAGTAGGGAATTAGGACTTGTAGTTTAACAACCAAATAACCAGCAATACCTACGCGGCTAAATCATGGACTTATGTGGAGCTTTACATTAGTCCATGGAATTGCCTTCCACCCCGGTGAGTTCGAACGGCAGGTATTTGGCACTTTGCAGTCATTCTAGAAACTCACTGACAGCGGTCGCTTGTACTGAAGAGGTTATATTCGGTTCTGCTATAGGGTAAAACTTTGCAGACAGATACTTTCTCTTGTGTATTTCTCAATATGTTCGCTTCAGATTTTTTATATTATCTTAATAAATAATACATTTTTTCTCATCCTGCGTTGTTTCTGCTGATGGGGCTTATCGTTCGTATATTACTGGGATTGCTGTAAGTTGTTGTTATTTCGAGGGATGTACTTTGTCTTTTTTAGCCACAAGAAAAAATAAAAAGCTTTTGAGAATTACATAAATTTTAAAATAAATCTATAGGTAATCTAGAGTTTAGAGTTTCAGGAGTAAAAAAAGCTTAAAAAGAATACCAATAACAGTTGACATAGCAGCCCACTTCGAGCTGCCGCGCCTTGCCTAAC
>JACNJF010000099.1:0-45507 GCA_014382695.1 Gammaproteobacteria bacterium
CATAGTCTTTCGTTTAAAAACCGAGTCATAGAGAGTAATAAAGTTTAGCTGATCGTGTGCGATACAGTTGCGGAGAATGTATTGTTTTCTTCGGGTAAAGTCATATGATGACGCATATTTGTGCTGATGTGAGTCGTATAGCGGTGACTAACAGGCTGTCATCGCGCAATCTGCTACAGAGTTGGTGCTTTACTGCGCTGGCTTCCGTTTTCAATGTAACGGGTCACCGACCCGTGTCTATAAAAATGAGGCGTTTGAGATGAGAAAGTTTCTACTATTGCTGGCATTCCTGGTGATTTCTGTACAGGCCTCCGATGTCGCCAAGGAAAAGCGCTGGGCAGAGCAGGTGGTTGATGCAGTGCTGGATGGTGAGGTGGTCTGGTTAAAAGCGGGTGAGCATGAATTCCTGAGTATTTTTACGGCGGCCGAAGATCAGTCCTTGAAAGGCATGATTGTGGTCCATGGTACCGGCATACATCCGGACTGGGATCAGGTGGTAAAGCCGATTCGGGTGGAAATGAGTACCCTTGGCTGGAATACGCTATCGATTCAGATGCCTGTTTTACATAATGAAGCGACCTATGAAGAGTATATCCCTTTATATCCCGAGGTTCCGGCCCGTTTACAGGCGGCTGAAGATTATCTGATCGCCCAGGGTATCAGGGATATCGTGATTGTCGCGCATAGCCAGGGAGCCACTATGTCCAGTTACTATCTGTCCAAGCATGATCATCAGGTCAGGGCTTTCGTCGCGATTGGTATGCTGGCAACCCAGACCGACCCTGCAGTGAATGTGGCAAATTCGCTCAAGTTGATCAAAATGCCGGTGCTGGATCTGTATGGTAGCCAGGATTTGCCCGATGTGCTCAGCAGCAGCGGGTTAAGAAAAAAGGCGTCTGCGCATAACCCAGATTACCAGCAACAGGTGATTCAGGGCGCGGATCATTTCTTTGTGGGGAAAAACCCCGAGCTTATCGAAGCGCTGGATGCCTGGCTGGGCCAGTTTTAGGAGCTGGTCGGACTTAGGCTGATTCTGGCGTGTTTTATTCCACTAACGACAACTTTTTACCCGACGATTGTTCTGGCGTTAACACGGTAATTTTAGCCTGTTCCAGCAGTTGCGGATAATCCAGGGAATAGTGTAATCCGCGGCTTTCCTTGCGTGACATGGCAGAACGGATGATCAGTTCTGCCACCACCACCAGGTTACGCAGCTCCAGCAGATCGGAAGTGACCCGGAAGTTTCCATAGTATTCGTTGATTTCGCTCTTGAGCAGATGGGTACGGTGTAACGCTCGTTCCAGTCGTTTATTGGTGCGCACTATACCGACGTAATCCCACATGAAGCGTCGCAGTTCATCCCAGTTATGCGAGACTACGACCTCTTCATCCGAATCGGTGACCTGTGACTCATCCCACGCTCTAATCGGCGCTGGTTCAGTGACCCGCTCGAGTGTGCTGAGGATATGACGCGCCGAAGTAAAGGCGAAGGTCAGGCATTCGAGCAGGGAGTTGCTGGCCATCCGGTTAGCACCGTGCAGACCGGTATAGGCGACCTCACCAATTGCATACAGATTTTGAATGTCGGTATGCCCATTCAGGTCGGTCATTACCCCACCGCAGGTATAATGTGCTGCGGGCACCACCGGTATGGGTTCACGTGTGATATCAATATTAAACTCTTTGCAGCGCTCGTAAATGGTTGGAAAATGGGACTTTATAAACTCGCTGCTTTTATGGCTGATGTCGAGAAAAACGCATTCGGCACCTAGCCGTTTCATTTCATGATCGATAGCGCGTGCGACGATATCACGGGGTGCCAGTTCTGCGCGTTCATCGAAACGGGGCATAAAACGAGTTCCATCCGGTAGCAGTAATCTGGCGCCTTCGCCACGTAACGCCTCGGTGATCAGGAATGATTTAGCTTTAGGGTGAAACAGACAGGTCGGATGGAACTGAATGAATTCCATATTGGCGACACGACAGCCCGCACGCCAGGCGATTGCAATACCATCACCGGTTGCGCCATCCGGGTTGCTGGTGTACAGATAAACCTTGTTCGCGCCACCGGTGGCAAGCACCATTTTTTTGCCGGCAAACACATTAACCTGGTGGTTTTTTCGGTTGTACACATACGCGCCGACACAGCGCTGTTGCTGAATAATTAGATCGATCGCGACGGAGTGTTCGAAAATATCGATATTGTCCGCCCTGGCAATATTGGCGTTCAGGGTTTGATGCATGGCTTTCCCGGTGGCATCGGCTGCATGCACCACGCGACGCCGACTATGTCCGCCTTCACGTGTTAAATGATAACCGCTAGTGGATGACTCCTGCTCATCCATAGTAAAGGGGGTGCCGAGGTTGGCCAGCCACTCGATGACGGCAGGACCCGCTGCGGCAACTTCTTTGATGGTATTTTCATCACACAGTCCGGCTCCGGCATTTTGCGTATCCGCAACATGCAATTCGAAGGAGTCATCCTGCTCCAGTACGGCGGATATACCACCCTGGGCATAAAAAGTTGAGCATTGCTGATAGCTGTCTTTGGCCAGTAGCGCAATACGCGTATGAGTCGGCAATTGCAGAGCCAGCGCCATACCGGAAGCCCCGCTACCGATAATAACGACATCGTAATTTAATTGAGTGCTCATGAAAACTGCATGGATAAAAAGCTGAAACCTGAATGCTGATTTTTTAGATAAGACACCATGCGACGGACAATGTAAACAGGAATAATTAGATCGTGATCAGAATCTTTTGCTATATTGCGGGTCTGAATAAGGCGTCAAGGATCACAATCCTGATGATTGACTTGAAAATGTTCGATTAACAGGCTGTATGTGTTGATTATGCATTGAATAGCTTGTGACAATTAAAATAATAGGTTGATGAATGGGGTCGGTTGATTTAGACAGCGAACTGGTTAAACGGGTGCAGAATGGTGATAAGGCTGCATTTGATGTATTGGTAAAAAAATATCAGCAAAAAGTGGTGAACCTGGTGTCCCGCTTTGTGTCCGATCATTCAGAATGCTATGACGTGGCGCAGGATACGTTCATCAAGGCTTATCGTGCTATGGATAACTTTCGTGGCGACAGTCAGTTTTATACCTGGTTGTACCGGATTGCCGCAAATACCGCTAAAAACCATCTGGCTACACGTAGCCGCAAGACGCCTACCTACTCGGTCGATGTTGAAGATGCGGAGCATTATGAGGGTGAAAACGGGTTAAAGGATCAGACCACACCGGAGAATCTGTTATTAACCGAGGAAATAAAACGAACCGTGTATGCTGCGATTGAGAAACTGCCAGAAGATTTAAAGACGGCGATTACCCTGCGTGAGCTGGAAGGCCTCAGCTACGATGAAATTGCCGATGTGATGGATTGTCCTATCGGAACGGTCAGATCCCGAATTTTTCGTGCAAGAGATGCAATTGATAAGGAACTTAGACCACTATTGGAATGACTAATACATTAGCTAAACATTTGAGTACATAATAATGAACCAGCCCAAAGAAAAACTCTCCGCATTACTGGATGATTTTCGCAATACCGAGCAGGATAATGCGGTATTAGATGATTTGCTGAAAGACGTAAATCAGCGCTATACCCTGAGCCGCTACCAGCTGATTGGCGATATCGTTCGCAACGATACTGCTGATCGCATCGAGCCGGATTTTTCTCAGCGTGTGATGACCCTGATCGAGCAGGAACCTTCATTACGCCCGCAACCCGAAGCTGCAAAACTGAGAGACCAGAGACAGTCTTCGGGGCTATGGTCATTCTTGTTTAAACCGGTGGCCGGCATAGCGGTTGCGGCAACCGTCGCTTTTGTAGCGGTGTCTTCGCTGGGCCCAGTATTGTCACCGAAAGATTCTTCTGGCCAATTTGCGGCTAATAGTTCCAGCCTGAAAGTTGAAAAACTGGTTAGTCTGCCGGTTATTTCAAATGCGGTCAGAGTCTCTGCCGGGAGTGCATCTTCGGCTCTGCAAAGTGGCATGAACTGGAAGATCAAGCGCAATGAACCGGCTATTCAGAAAAAACTGAATACCTACCTGATTAATCATAATGAAAACTCAAACTCGATGCATGGCATTATCCCTCAGGCACGAGTCGTTGGATTTGATGCTCAGAAATAACCACTCTGTTTCTCATTATATGAAGTTATTGACAAGACTCTCTCTGGGTTTACTGACGTTGACCCTGTTTAGCACTTCCAGTATTGCCGGTTCCGAACCTGCGATGCAGTGGATTCAGAAAATGTCCGTAGCGATGCAGGAACTTAGCTATCAGGGGCGTTTCATCTACTTGCAGAATAACCAGCTGGAAAGCATGTCCATCCTGCATGTGAAAGATAGCAATGGCTTGCGTGAACGACTGGTTTCTCTGAACGGGGAAGCGCGTGAAATCCTACGCGACAACAATAACTTTACCTGTGTATGGCCCTCCAGCCGTCAGGTCGTGGTCGATAAATCAAACAAATCTATCAGCTCCCCGATCTGGGTTCCCGATGATGTGAAAAGGCTTTCCAATTTTTATAAGTTTGCACTGGTCGGTAAAGAACGTATTGCTGAGCATGAAGCCGTGATCGTTTCCATCACCCCTGCCGATGAGTACCGTTACGGTATGAAAGTCTGGATTCATCAGGGCAATGCGCTGTTATTGCAGTCTATTTTACAGGATGGACAGGGGCAGCCGATCGAACAGATCATGTTTACGGAGTTGTCACAACTGGGCAATGACGATGCAAAACGGTATTCTGTACTGCCCGATATCGACGACAGTTATACCCTGATACGGGCGCATAATGGTGAAGAAAATCTGGCATTACAGGGGGATTCCCGCTGGCAGTTGCAGGTCTTGCCGGGTGGCTTCCGGGTTGAGTCGTCTTCACGAAAAAAACTGTCGGACTCTGAGGATTATATCCAGCATATGATTCTAAGCGATGGCATGGCCTCCGTATCCATTTTTATCGAGCCGACCACCGAGCAGAGCCTGTCCGGAGAAAGTTCGATGGGTGCAGTCAACGCCTATGGACTGCGCTTGAACGAATTTAGTGTAATCGCCATTGGCGAAGTTCCTGCCATCACGGTTAAACAACTTGCCGAGTCTACCCATTATCAGGTGCATTAATCATTACAGGAATCACCAGTGATTGAGCAACAGGCATACGTCATAACGCTGCAGGATGAACAGGCCATTGTGGCAATGCAGAATGATACCGGCTGCAACAGCTGTGAGTTAAAGGGCGGTTGTGGTATTGGCAGTCTGGGTAAGTTACTCGGTCATCGGGAAACCTCGTTTGCGATTGACAACTGCCACCAGCTCAAAGTTGGTGACACTATCGTCGTTGGCGTTGCGGATAACTTCTTCGTATATGCTGGGGTGTTAATGTATCTGCTGCCTTTATTGAGTCTGTTCGGCTTTGCCCTGACGGCCAATTATCTGTTCGATGCGAGTGAATGGATCAATGTCATGGCGTCATTAGGGGGGCTTGTGTTTGGACTTAAGCTGAGCGCCCAACTAGCCAGAAAAGATTTTTTCAGGGGGCTCAGACCACGCTATTTACGGCGCCAGATTTCGCAGATTTCAATAAAACCCGATGCGATTTTCAAGGTCAAATTTTAGCTTTTACAAATTGTAACTTCAGACAGGACTTACTTATGCAAAAACTTTCTATCCATCTGTTTTCAGCCATCCTGCTGATATTCTTCAGCAGCCAGGCATTTGCCCAACTTCCCGATTTTACCGGCATTGTGGAAAGGGCTAAAGACTCTGTGGTGAATATCAGTACCAGTAAGAAGATAAAAACCGGTAGCCTGAAAAAGCATCTTGAAATGCCTGAATTGCCAGAGGGGTCGCCGTTTGGAGAGTTATTTAAAAAGTTTTTTGATCACGATGGCGGGTTCGGGTTTAAAGATCGTGATACCAGTTCACTAGGCTCTGGCTTTATTATTTCAAAAGATGGCTACGTGCTGACCAATCATCATGTGATTGAAGGTGCGGACGAAGTTATTGTGCGTCTGACCAATCGTGAAGAGCACGAAGCACGCGTGATTGGCTCGGATAAAGATTCCGACATCGCATTACTCAAAATAGAAGGTGAAAACTTTCCGACCTTAACGTTTGGTGATTCTAACGTGCTCAAAGTCGGGGAATGGGTACTGGCGATTGGCTCTCCTTTCGGTTTCGATCATACCGTAACGGCCGGGATCGTGAGCGCCAAGGGACGTAGTCTGCCAAGTGATAACTACGTACCTTTCATTCAAACCGACGTCGCCATCAATCCCGGTAATTCTGGTGGTCCACTGTTCAATATGAATGGTGAAGTGATCGGTATTAACTCCCAGATCTACAGCCGCTCGGGTGGTTTCATGGGACTGTCATTCGCGATACCGATTGAGATGGCGGTTGATGTGGCGGAACAGATCAAGAATACGGGCAAGGTTTCACGTGGCTGGCTGGGTGTACTGATCCAGGAAGTGACCGGTGAGCTGGCCGATTCGTTTGGGATGACGAATCCCCACGGTGCTCTGATTGCGAAGGTTCTGGATGATAGTCCGGCCCAGAAAGCGGGACTTCAGGTTGGTGACGTCATTGTTGAATTCAATGGTAAGAAAGTGACCCGCTCGAGTAGTTTGCCGCCGATTGTGGGGCGCACACCAGTGAATGAAAATGCAAAGGTAACGCTTATCCGTAATCGCTCCAGAATGACGTTAAACGTCAAAATCGCTCAGCTTCCGGAAGATATTACGCAGGCTAAAGCCGAGCCGGAAGTCAAACAGGAAGAGAATAAAACGACCCTCGGTATGGTGGTGAAAAAACTGGATAAAGCCATGCAGCGCGAGCTCAAGGTGGATGCCGGGGTACTGGTAGAGCAGGTGGATGAAGACAGTCCCGCTAAAATGGCAGGCATCCGCAAAGGCGATGTGATCAGTATGCTGGATAATCACAGTATTAACTCGGTCGATGAATTCGAGGATATCGCCGCCAGGCTGAAGTCGGGGAAATCGGTTGCGATATTGATTCAGCGTAGTAATGGCCCGGTTTTTCTGGCCATCAAGCCGTAAAACTCCAGGATAGATATATTCCTTGAATAAACAGTTTACGCTTTACTACAGAGAAAACTGCCACCTGTGCGAGTCGATGCGACTGGCACTGGTGGCGTTAAAGCGGAAACTGGATTTCAGCTGGGAGGAAATCGATATCGATCGTGATACGGCGCTGATTTTCAGGTACGACACACTGGTGCCGGTGCTGGATTATCAGGGTGTCGAAGTCTGCCATTACTTCATCGATCAGCCGGCCATTGAGGCCATCATTGCGCGCTAATATCCGAGCATAGGATTTTTGCGCCTGATCATCCCTCTGCATCAGCGGTGCCGGGCGAAAGAAATCTACTAAATACTAAATATACTTATCTTTCCTGTCTCTTTGATTCAGTTTCCCGTAAAATTCGCGGGTTTTTTAACAGGTCTTCTGATTATGCGGATGAAAAATATCCGGAATTTTTCCATTATTGCTCATATCGACCACGGTAAGTCCACCATTGCAGATCGTTTTATCCAGATTTGTGGTGGTTTGAGTGAACGTGAAATGTCCGCACAGGTTCTTGACTCTATGGATATCGAGCGTGAGCGCGGTATTACCATCAAGGCCCAGTCGGTTTCGCTGGAATATCTGGCGAAGGATGGTGAGCGCTATCTGCTCAACTTTATTGATACCCCCGGGCATGTGGATTTTTCCTATGAAGTGTCACGCTCGCTGGCAGCCTGTGAAGGGGCTCTGCTGGTGGTTGATGCGTCTCAGGGTGTCGAAGCTCAAAGTGTGGCGAACTGCTATACCGCGATCGACATGAATCTGGAAGTTATTCCAGTGCTAAATAAGATTGACCTGCCGGCAGCTGATTCGGTGCGCGTCAAAAAAGAAATTGAAGACATTATTGGGCTGGATGCATCGCATGCCATCGAGGTCAGTGCCAAGACCGGTGTCGGTATACCGGAATTGCTGGAGCAGCTGGTCGCGCTGGTGCCACCACCCAAGGGTAGTGCAGATAATCCAACACAGGCTTTGATCATTGATTCCTGGTTCGATAGCTATGTCGGTGTGATTACGCTGGTGCGGGTGATGGAAGGCGTTATCCGACCGAAGCAGAAAATCAAAATGATGTCGACCGGACGCGAGTTTTATGTGGATCAGGTGGGTGTGTTTACCCCGAAATTGACGGCAACTGCGGAACTGTCTGCGGGATATGTGGGTTACATCATTTCCGGCATCAAGGATATAGAATCGGCAAAGGTCGGTGATACGATTACCACCACGATCAATTCAGCCAGCAGCGCCTTACCCGATTTTAAGGAAGTGCAGCCGCGTGTATTTGCCGGACTGTTTCCAATCGCTTCGGAAGATTACGAAAACTGCCGGGAAGCGCTGAAGAAGCTGAAGCTGAACGATGCGGCTTTGCAGTTTGAACCCGAAACCTCGCAGGCACTCGGCTTTGGTTTTCGTTGTGGATTCCTTGGCATGCTGCATATGGAGATTGTGCAGGAACGTCTGGAACGGGAATACGACCTGGATCTGATTACCACTGCGCCCACCGTGGTGTACCAGATTGAAACCACTTCCGGGGAAATCATAGAAATTAATAACCCGGCAGAGTTACCTCCAATCAACAAGATCAACCAGATCATGGAGCCGATTATCCGGGCCAATATACTGACACCGGAAGCCTACATTGGCTCCATTATCACCCTGTGCATCGAAAAACGTGGTGTGCAGAAAGAGATTGTGTATCTGGGCAGTCAGGTCTCCATTGTCTATGAGTTGCCGATGAGCGAAGTGGTACTCGACTTCTTTGATCGACTGAAGAGTGTGAGCCGCGGCTATGCCTCGTTCGACTACGAATTTTTGCGTTTTGAAGCGGCCAATCTTGTCAAACTGGATGTACTGATCAACAATGAAAAAGTGGATGCGTTGTCGGTCATCGTGCACCGTGATAATGCCGACTACCGTGGACGTGAACTGGCCAGTAAAATGAAAGAACTGATTCCGCGTCAAATGTTTGATGTCGCGATTCAGGCGGCCATAGGCGCTAGTATCATCGCCCGAACCAACGTCAAGGCGCTGCGTAAAAACGTAACGGCGAAATGCTACGGTGGCGATATCACACGTAAGAAAAAGCTGCTGGAAAAACAGAAAGCCGGTAAAAAACGTATGAAACAGGTTGGTCGGGTTGAAATCCCACAGGACGCCTTTCTGGCGGTTCTCCAGGTGGACAACAAAAGCTAATCCCAATAACGGAAAAAGAAAATATGATTCATTTTGATTTCGAGTTTCTACTGGTCGCAGCAGTGCTGGTCAGTGGCATTATCTGGCTGCTGGACAGCCTGCTTTTTGCTGCCGGACGTAAACAGCGTGCGCAGGGTCATGCGGTGCATGAACCGATACTGGTGGAGTATGCCAAATCTTTTTTCCCGGTACTGTTTGCGGTGATGATTCTGCGCTCATTCGTGTATGAACCATTCCGTATTCCTTCCGGCTCGATGATGCCGAGTTTACTGGTGGGTGATTTTATTCTGGTGAATAAATATGATTATGGTATCCGCCTGCCGGTCGTGCATACGCAGTTAACCGAAGGCAATAAGGTTAAACGCGGCGATGTTGCGGTGTTCCGCTTCCCCGATGATGAAAAGCTCGATTTCATTAAACGGGTGATAGGCCTTCCGGGCGACCATGTGAGTTATTATAATCGCCGACTGATGATCAATAATAAACCTCTCGAGGTTGTGTTAAAGGAAGTTTACCCTGGACAGGGTACGGGTAAGGACAATATGAAAGGAAGCGAGGTGTATATTGAGACGCTGGACGAGATCAGTCATCTAATGATGACCGATGACAACGTGAAATTTAGTGCTAACGGCGAACTGATTGTGCCTGAAGGTCATTACTTTGTGATGGGCGATAATCGTGACCACAGCAATGACAGTCGCTTCTGGGGTTTTGTTCCTGAACAGAATCTGGTCGGCAAAGCGGTCAGAGTCTGGATGCACTGGGACTGGCGTAGTGATGGCAGCGGGCTCGATCTTTCTCGTATCGGTAATAAAATATAGAGGATATGGCGATGAATAAACACGCACAACAGGGCTTAACTACGATTGGCTGGATTGCGGTTATTGGTATTTTTAGCATGATTGTGGTTACTGGATTTAAGGTTCTACCGATGTATCTGGAATTTTTTCAGATACGTTCTGTGATGGACAGTGTGGCGATCGATGAAGAGATCGATGTGCGTTCCAAAAATGACCTGTGGACCGCCATCAGCAAGCGCTTGATCATCAATCAGGTTAAAGTGCTGACGAAAGAAAACTTTACCTTTGAGCGCAACAAGGATCAGACCACGATCAGCGTAAATTATGAAGTGCGTAAGCCCTATGTCGCACAGTTATTTCTGGGTGCTAATTTCAGTTATGCGGTAGTGACTACCCGGTGAAGACACTACAGCAGTTGCAGGCAATCATTCACTATCAGTTTAATGATGAACTGCTACTCAAGATGGCGATCACGCATCGTAGTTTTTCCAAAAATAACAATAATGAACGGCTCGAATTTCTGGGCGACAGTATTCTCGGCCTGGTCATCTCCGGTCATCTGTTCAACCGTCTGGAGAGTGCATCGGAAGGTGAGCTAAGCCGGGTCAGAGCCAGCCTGGTCAAGGAAGAATCACTTGCCATGGTGGCCAGAGATATTGAGCTGGGAGAGTTTTTACGACTCGGCAGTGGAGAGCTGAAAAGTGGAGGCTTTAGACGTGCCTCCATTCTATCCGATGCGCTGGAGGCTATCTTTGGCGCGATCTACCTCGATGGCGGTTATCGTCAATGCGAAAAAACCATTCTCTTTCTGTATCAGGATTACATGGTGACACTGCCCGCGCCGGGTGATTTGAAAGACCCGAAAACGTCGCTGCAGGAACATTTGCAGGGTCAAAAGATTGAATTGCCGGTTTACGACGTGGTCAACACCGAGGGCAAGTCACATGATCAGATCTTTACCATCGAGTGCCGTATCGAAGAATTAAGCGTACTCACGGAAGGTAAGGGTAGCAGTCGTAAAAAAGCGGAGCAGATGGCCGCATCCAAAGCTTTAGCGCAGGTGAAAAAATGAACCCCTCTTTTCAATGCGGCTATGTGGCGTTGGTTGGTAAGCCGAATACCGGAAAATCGACCCTGATGAATGCGCTGGTGGGGGAAAAGCTGAGTATTACCGCACATCGACCTCAAACCACGCGCCATCAGATACTTGGCATCAAAACCACCGAACAGTATCAATGTATTTTCGTGGATACACCCGGCATCCATCAGGATCAGAAAAAAGCCATCAACCGCTATATGAATCGTGCAGCGACCAGCGTGCTGGATGATGTGGATCTGATCTGCCTGTTGCTCGATGTGCGTCATTTTAATGGTGATGATCTACAGGTGCTGAAAAAGATTGAGCATCTGCAGAATGTGATTCTGGTGCTGAACAAGATGGATCAGATACAGAAAACCGACTTGTTACCGCTGATGCAACGGATCTCACTGTTACGACCGGGTCTGGATATAGTTCCAGTGTCTGCTCTGAAACAGGAAAACCTTGAGCAATTGATGGTCCAGATACAGAAAAGACTGCCGCAGGGAATTCCGCAATTTCCCGATGATCAACTCACCGATAAGCCGATGCGTTTTATCGTGGCCGAGATTATCCGCGAAAAGCTGTTTAGAACATTGACCCAGGAATTGCCCTATTCGATTACGGTGAATGTTGAACATTACAAAACGGAATCCGATCTGGTGCGTATCTCGGCATCGATCTGGGTTGAGCGTAAATCCCAGAAGGGTATAGTCATCGGCAAACAGGGCGCATTACTGAAAAAAATCGGGGTAGAGGCACGCGCCGATATCGAGCGCCTGGTTGACTCTAAAGTGTATCTGCAGCTGTGGGTTAAGGTACGCGAGGACTGGTCGGATGATGAGCGATCTTTATCGGCTTTTGGTTACTCCAACGAGTAAGCCTGATCTGGCGCAAGATCCGCGACGGAATCTGAGTTCCTCGCAGCTGCGTTAATCGAGCCATGCAAAACAGAGTTAATGATCAGCCAGCTTTTATTCTGCACCGCAGAGACTTTCAGGAATCGAGCCTGATCCTGGAGCTTTTTACCATCGATTTCGGGCGCATCAGTGTGCTGGTCAAAGGCGCCAGAAAACGCCGCGATGCCGCCTATTTTCAAACCGGACATCGTCTACAGCTGGGCTGGGGCGGCCGCTCTGCGTTAAAGATTCTGACCCAGATTGATTGCCGTCCCTTACAGATACCTCTCAAGCTGTATTCCTGCGTGTTTTATGTGAATGAGTTGCTGCTTTACCTGCTACCCAGGGAGCAGGAGCAGCGTGACTTATTCCATCGTTATCAGCACCTGCTGCTGGAGCTGGCGCAGCATCAGGCAGATGACAGTCTGGAGGCGGTTTTAAGATCGTTTGAAATGGATCTGCTACAGCAACTGGGGCTGATGCCGGATCTGACCATGGAGCATTATTCAGAGCAGTCGGTGCAAGCTGTGCTGCATTACACTTTTGATATGCTGACGGGGCTGAGACGTTGCGAGGATGGCAGCGAGGCTGGGTTCGGTGGGGGAGAATTACTCAGTATTCAACAACGCCGGTTTGATACTACAGCTGTGCTGAAAGCGGCAAAACGTTTGATGCGGAAAATAATTGATTACAACCTGCAAGGCAGAACGCTACAATCGCGTAAACTTTTTCAACAGTTAAACAAGAAACCATAAGATGAATCCATCCCCCATTCTGTTAGGCGTCAACATCGATCATATTGCTACCCTGCGTCAGGCCAGGGGTACCCGTTATCCCGACCCGGTCACTGCCGCGTTGATTGCGGAACAGTCCGGTGCTGACTCGATCACCTTTCATTTACGTGAAGACCGTCGCCATATCCAGGAGCGCGATTGCCTGCTGTTAAAACAGATGGTGCAGAGCAAGTTAAATCTGGAGCTGGCGGTGACCGATAATATGCTCGATTTTGCCTGTGCCCTGATGCCGGAGGATTGCTGCCTGGTGCCGGAAAAACGCGAAGAGTTAACCACCGAAGGTGGTCTCGATGTGGTAGATAATTTTGTTCGAGTGGAACAGGCCTGCGAACGTCTGGCACAGCAGAATATTCGGGTTTCACTGTTTATCGATGCGAGTAAGGCGCAGATCGATGCGGCAGTTGCGTGCAAGGCACCGTGCATCGAGATCCATACCGGTCATTTTGCCGATGCTCCGCTGCATCAGCAGCCAGCGCTGCTGCAGACTATCAATAGCGCTATTCAATACGCGCATGATCAGGGCTTACAGGTGAACGCCGGACATGGTCTGCACTATCATAATGTACAGGCGCTGGCGTGTAATCCTTTGCTGGTCGAATTGAATATCGGGCATGCAATTATGGCGGATGCACTGTTTCATGGGCTGGCTCACTCCGTCTCCAGTATGAAGCGGCTGATGGTTGAGGCGCGTAATCCGGCTTATCATCAGCGGGCCTAGATATGCTCGCTGGTATCGGTGTAGATATCGCTGAAATTGCGCGCTTTGAACGGATGATCGAACGCTTTCACGATCGTATTGCACAGCGTATTTTAACCGGCAATGAACTCAGTCAGTTCCAGCATAGAAAGAGCAGCAGTGCTTTTCTGGCACTGCGCTTTGCTGCGAAAGAGGCGGCCAGTAAGGCGCTGGGATGCGGCATGACGGGAGGTATCGGGTTTCATTCGATCGAGGTTGTGAATGATCAAAGTGGTAAGCCCGAGCTGGTTTTTCATGGTGCGGCCAAAAAGCTGATCCAACAGAGAAATATCAGCCGGACGCTATTGTCGCTATCCGATGAAAGACATTATGCGGTGGCTATGGTGGTGCTGGAGTCTGACTAGGTTCGCAATCAGCCTTGCTGTCGATGAACTGTTTGAGTGCCTGCTCAACGGCCTTTAATTCACTATTCACCTGACTGGCCAGCTGCAATACCATAACTTCTTCGTGGCTGTCCTTGAGCGCTTCGTATTGCTTCAATAATTGACTTAAGGCTGGCAGAGCGGCATAACAGACTACACCATGCAGGATATGCATGATGGCGCCAATTTTTTCCAGATCGACCGAGCCTATCGCAAAGTTCAGTACGTTCTTATAATCCGGTAATTCCTGTTGCAGCATCGTAAACGTCGAAATTACCAGCTTTTCCTGGTTCGCACAGAGTTTCAGGGTTTGCGCGAAATCGAGCGATGATAAAGCCCCGGTCGGTGCATCCGTTTGCGGTTTGACGGTTGAGACCGGCTGCTGATGATCCAGCAGGTTTTTCAGTTTCTGCTCTTCAATCGGCTTACTGATATAGCCATCAAACCCTAGATTCAATAGCCTTTCCTGTTCTTTTTCCAGTACGTTTGCGGTAATCGCAATGATCCGAGTGCAGAGTTCGGGTTGTTCGTTGCGCATCATCTGCATCAGTTCGATGCCATCAATTTCCGGCATCTGAATATCCAGCAGGATCAGGTCAAACGACTGCACTTTAAACAACTGCATGGCTGCCCGGGCATTGTTGGCCTGGGTTGGAAGATGCCCCCAGATCCGGGTCAATTCACATGCCAACGCCAGATTAATGGCATTGTCATCCACGATTAAAATATTTTTTGCGTTATGCTGACTGGGTTTTTCTACATTCGCCAGCGCTGGCTCTGGAGCTGGATCTGACTTCAGTTGCGTCATCAGACTGTGCAGTTTGTTCGAACTGTTGATGACGGAAATAAACTGGTAATCGGCATAGCTGGAAAGCTTGACCAGGCTCGGGTCGTAATGCATCACGATGACGCGTAGGCACTGTTGATGCGCTTTTTGTGGAATTAATTGATCGGGGTGCAGGCTGCTGTGACGTAAGTCGAATACTATAAAGTCGATGTAGCTCAGATTTTGCATCAGTTGCTTCTGGTAGCGATCGATCAAAGACGGGTCTTTAATCAGCTCCGCTTCAACATTAAAACCTGCTCGATTGTATAAAGACTGTAACTCACTCAGGGCGCGTTCATTGAATGCATAGATCAGCACCGTCTGACTATGATCTGTCGAATCTGCCGTGTCATTCTGAGCAGGAACTTTATCGAAGGGTAGTAATAGTGAAAACAATGAGCCACGATTTGGCTGACTGGTGAGCTGAATCATGCCACCCATCAGGATCGCGAGATTTTTTGAAATAGCCAGTCCCAGACCGGTTCCGGTGAAGCGGCGATTGATGTCTGACTCAATCTGTTTGAAGGCCTTAAACAGCGTTTTCTGGTTTTCGATATTGATACCGATCCCGCTATCTTCAATATCGAAGCGGATCATGGCTTTTTTGGCACTTTCATCCTCCATGATGACGGTAATAGAGACAAAACCCTGATCGGTAAATTTGATCGCATTGCCGATTAGATTGATGAGTATCTGTTTCAGGCGGTACTTGTCGCCGGTCAGCATTTTCGGGGTATCGCTGTAGATGCTGAGGTAGAGATCGATATTTTTTTCGATAGTGCTGGCAAACAGGCTGTCGCGCGTTGACTCAACCAGCTCGTGTAGATCGAAGGGTGTGTTAATCAGTTCGATTTTCCCAGATTCTATCTTTGAAAAATCCAGGATTTCATTCACGATATTACTCAGATCACGGGTGGACTGGGTAATGATGTCGGCATAGCGCAACTGCTCCTGGCTTAATCCGGTTTTAAACAGCAGGGTGAGAAATCCCTGGATACCATTGATCGGGGTACGGATTTCATGGCTCATATTAGCCAGGAACTGGGTTTTAACTTTATCGGCTTTCTGTGCCGTATCGCGTGCTAGTGCGAGTTCATAATTGTTTTTCTCCAGATCACTCACCGCCAGACGTAAATCGATCGTGGCCGATTTAATCTTTTCATCCAGCTGCCTGCGATTAGCCAGCAATGCCTGCGACATACTGTTAAAACCTTTCTGTACATCACCAATCTCATTCGCTTCAAGAGGGTTGATGATGTCACCCAGGTGTCCGGTTTCTATGCGGTTTAAATGATTCAGCAGGCTATATACCGGACGTGTTATACGACGGCTGATGCTGAGTGTGAGTAGAATGGCCAACAGTAGCATGGCAAAGAAAAAAAACGCACCTTCCTTGAAGATACGGGAAATCGTCATCTGTAGCTGCTGTTTCGAAATATACATATGGACCCAGCCCAGATTACGGCTGATGGCGGTGTCGGTCGGTTTACCCGGTTCAAAGATATCTTTCGTATCCAGCGGATGGGTCTGAATGTTCTGCCGATAATATGAGTATTCGGTACTCAACAAAGGCTGGTAATCACTGCCAACAGTACGGGCAATAATGCTGCCATCGATATTATAAACCGCAATAAAGATGATATTGTTGGTATTGATCGACTGTTCCAGCAGGCGTCGGATCTGCTCATAGCTACCGGTTAGTAGACCGAATTCTGAGGCACTGGCGATTTGCTGAGCAATAATTTCACCCTTGCTCTGGAGCAGCTGCTCGGCCTGGTCGATATTGCTTTTAATCAGCACATAAGTGAAGAAAGCATCGATCAGCAGGACCGGAATCATCGCAATCAGCAGAATCTGGTGCTTAATTCTAAAGCGCATCAGCGCAAGTCTTTAAAGGGGCGACAGTGATAAGCTTCATTCCGACTGATCCTGTTTCAGCTTTTGCAGCAACTCTTCTTTATCGGGTAGCTGCAGGCCCAGCGAGCGGGCAACATTCGGATTAAACTTGATATCGAATTCCGAGGAAAAATACACGCCCTGAGGCTGGAATGAATTATCGTCGAGTATTTTATTTAATAAAGCCGCCGTTTGCCGGCCAATATTCTCGGGTGAAGAATAGATAGCCGCGAGTGCTCCGGATTTAACCTGGGAAGGCGAGTAGCTGATCACGGGTTTGTTCTGTCGATAGGAGGTTAGCAATATACCTTTTAGTGTGTTGCGATTATACACATCCGGCTCAGGCAGGCTGAGCAGCACATCATTTTTCTGTAACAGATCCCTGACCATATTAATCGGATTATCACCGACTGAAAACAGGCGTTGTTCCAGCTGTATGTCGAGGCTTTGATTCAAATCCTGAATGCGCTCGGGATCCAGCGCCGTGCTTTTATTTTTAATCAGACCAATTTTTTTTGAGCCCAGTAATAGTTTGATAAAGGTCAGATAGCGCTGTAGCGGTTGATCCAGCAGAATAATGTAATGCTGTAGACTGTCGGCATGCTGCTGGAGCTGGAATTCGGTAAGATAGGTGTGAATCACCGGTTTTTTCTGTGTGCGATGAATGGTGAAATTCGCCGCATCCAGTCCGAAGGTGATGACACAGCCTGCAGACAATAGCGCAGAGTCATCGCTGTGCAGAGTGTCCAGTGTGACTATCTGGAACTGTACCTGAGGTGTATGCAGGATCAGTTGTTCAATACTGCTATTGAAAAAACTGTTTTCATTACTTTTTATGATCAGGACCGACTTGTTATCAGCATAAACGGCTATAGAAAATAGTAATATTCCAACGCTCAGACAGGCTTGCCATAGCCTTCTGTCTGCAAGTGTTGTTATCCATCTATGGAAGCAAAATCCTGTCATCAGATATTTTTTAAAACCTGCTTGAGATCCTTAATAGCAATGATTTTTCCTGAATATTTCGAATCAGGTATTCAGAGTTCTGATCAGCCAGATTATAGCCAATCAGTTCCAGCTGGGTGTCATATTTACGATTGAGTGTGAATTGATAACGCATATCGAGCTTGCCGTAACCGGAGATTGTTCGACTCGTATCTATCCAGCTCAGTTGATCCACGCTGTAGTAGGTGAATGACAGCTGTTGAGAGGGTGTAACATTGATATGACCACCGGCAAAGGCGGTAAGCTCCGGAAATGATTCTTCTAACTTGCTATGGCTGCTGTCTGCACTGAGTTTGCTCAGACCCGTATAGAGTCGATATTTTTTGTGTCTGGGGCTGAAGTTGAGCGAAGCCTCCACGCCTTTCACGGAGGTCTCCGCCTGATTTTGCGGGAATTTATAATCTTCGACCACAATGATACCAGTAGCTGGATCGATATTGATCTGCTTTACTTCGGTTTCGATAATCTGGTCACTGATATCGTAGCTAAAAACCTTGATGTCAGTGGTGACCTGACGATCCAGAAACTCGCTGAACAGGCCAATTTCGGTAGACTGAATGGTTTCCGGCTTAAGGTTTCCATCGGTTTTCCAGGTTAAGAACGTAATCGTGGACGGAAGCCCGGGTATAGTCGGAAGGTTAAGATCATACCGGGTGTCGCCAGCGATTTCATACAGGAAGGGGTTGCGTTTAGCGCTGGATCTGACCAGGCGTAGATTATGCTGATCTATTTTCTTAATGATCGATAAACGTCCGGATAATTCGCGGTCGGTAAAACTGGTGTCTTCCAGCATGGCGCCAACATCAAGGATCAGGGTGTCATCGACTCTCCACTCCAGGCTTGAGAAAAGCCGGTTGGCACGGATAATTTTTTGCTCTTTGTTGTTGAAGAAAAAGAAAGACTCGACTTCATCCTTGCGCAGGCTACCACCATACACCATGGTGTGCTGACTTCCGAGCGGTCGGCTTTGATAGATTTCCAGGTCGGTACGCTCCGAGTCCCGGTCGAAGGAAATGCCAGCGGTGATATCGGAAAGCGCCTCATAGACCGGTGCCGGTAAGAGTGGCGCTAATAAGTCATCCAGAAATTCGTTTAATCGCTCGGTCTGAAAACTGTCTGACACATCCTGCCGGGTGTGGCTCAGCTGAATGGTGGTGCTGACCTTGTCCTCGATCAGTTCCCATTTGATATTCTGATAGCTATTGGATGAATCCTCTTCACGAAATGGATTGCTTGTTTCGCCTTCGCCGCGTTCGAACACGCTCTGGTTGATACCGGCCTGAATGGTCCAGAACTGGTTGTAGGCGGTCAGGAAATCGGTTCGGATATTCAGTTTTTCCAGCAGTTTTCCATCAAACTCTTCTTTATAGCCATCGTCTTTTTCACGTCCGGCCGTCAGTCGCCAGTCCAGATCACCGATCTGATTGCCAACCCGGAAGTAGATGTCTTGAGCTTCGCTATCAGAGTCCAGGTCGTGAGTTACACTGACCTTGCTACCAACGTCTTCGGCGGCATGACGCGTGATAATATTGATGGTGGCCAGAAAGGCATTGGCACCATAGGTCACGGCATTCGGACCACGGGTGACTTCTACACGCTCAATATCATCCAGCAGCAGCGGCAGGTTAGACCAGGGCACGCCACCGAAAGACGGTACGAACACCGATCGACCATCGATCAATACCTGCATCTGGCGGTGCCATTCGCTACCCAGACCGTGATAGGTCACCGCGGGCTTACTGCCCTGCCGGTAGCCCACCACAAATCCGGGGATCATACGAAAGATATCGACGATTTCGCGCGCACCGGAGTTACGGATCATCTGGCGGTCAATCACACTCACCGAGGCGGGAGAATCTTCCAGCGGTTTATGCATTCTGGAAACGGTTAATACCATTGGAGCTTCACCGAAAAAATCCGTTTCAGCGAGGTATTCGTCTGCTGTAGCCATGACGGCGAAGCTGGACAGACAAAACAGCGCAGTTACGCCGATCAACGATTGGGCTTTCAATATTCACTCCAGATTGAAACTATGTGGACATAGTTTAACCAGATTTAATCGAGTAAACTACACATCATATTAGCTACAGAATGTTAGCCACAGAAATGACAGGTAAAATATGACGCTGCAAGATTATATCGGTAATACCCCTCTGGTCAGGTTACAGCGTCTGGGTGCTGCAAACCCGACGAATACGATTCTGGTGAAACTCGAAGGTAATAATCCGGCCGGTTCGGTAAAAGACCGTCCTGCTCTCAGTATGATTAAAAATGCCGAACAACGCGGTGAGATCAAACCGGGCGATACACTGATTGAAGCTACCAGTGGTAACACCGGAATCGCGCTGGCAATGGCGGCTGCGATCATGGGCTACAAAATGGTGTTGATCATGCCGGATAACATGAGTGCGGAGCGGCGCGCAGTGATGAAGGCGTATGGCGCTGAACTGATCCTGGTGACGAAGGAAGAAAGCATGATGGGCGCGCGTGACCTGGCTGATCGGATGCAGGCGCAGGGCAAAGGCATCGTGCTGGATCAGTTTTCCAATCCGGATAATCCGTTGGCCCATTATGAGTCGACTGCACCAGAAATCTGGCAGCAGTCTGAACATCGCATTACACACTTTGTCAGCTCGATGGGTACCACCGGCACCATCGTTGGCTGTTCGCGCTATTTTAAGCAGGTCAATCCGGCCATTCAGGTGGTCGGGGTGCATCCGGCGGAAGGTTCCAGTATCCCCGGTATCCGACGTTGGCCGGAGGAATATCTGCCCAAAATCTATGATCCCACCCATATCGACCGGATCATGGATGTGACGCAACAGGAAGCAGAGCAGACCACGCGCGACCTGGCCGCACAGGAAGGTATTTTCTGCGGTATATCTTCCGGAGGAGCTGTGTCTGCAGCACTGCGCCTGTCGGCTACGCTCGAAAACGCAACCATCGTGAGTATTATCTGCGACCGTGGTGATCGTTATCTATCGACCAATGTATTTCCTGCCAACTGATTGACGCACGCTTATGAATGTACTGGTTTTTGATATCGAAACCATTCCGGATATCGATGGCGCCAGACGCCTGTATGATCTGCATGGATTGTCCGATGAAGATGTCGCCAAAGCGGTTTTTCATCTGCGACGGCAGCAGGCCAATACCGAGTTTCTGCGTCACCATTTACACCGTATTGTGGCGATTTCTGCACTGCTGGTGAATGGTGAACACTTCAAGCTGTGGTCGCTGGGTGATGAAGACTCTTCCGAACAGGATCTGTTACAACGCTTTTATGCCGGTCTGGAGCGCTACTCACCGCAACTGGTGTCCTGGAACGGCAGCGGCTTTGACCTGCCGGTGATTCATTATCGTTCTCTGCTATATCCTCTGAATGCGCAGCGTTATTGGGATAGAGGCCAGCATGACAGCGAGTTTCGACATCATAATTACCTCGCACCTTCGCATCAGCGTCATACCGACCTGATGGATGTACTCTCAGCCTGTCAGCCACAGGCTGCGATCAGCCTGCAGGAAATCGCTGTGCTGTGCGGGTTTCCCGGCCAGATGAGCATGCAGGGCAGCAAGGTGTGGGAAACCTGGTTGCAGGGAGATTTGCAGGCGATCCGCCATTATTGTGAAACCGATGTACTGAATACCTATCTGGTGTATCTGAACTGGGAACGAAATCGTGGAAATCTCGATCCATCTCAGTATCAGGCACAGTGTCAACGCGTGCGTGATGAACTGAAAAATTCCTCTCAGCCACATCTGATTCAGTTTGAAAACAACTGGATCGACCTCTAAAACCCAACGAGTTATTGCTATGTCCCGAAGAAATCGTCGGCCCTCTATACCCGAGCCGTTTGAAACTGTGATTGAAGGTCTGTCGCATGAGGGCAGAGGAATCTGTCACCATGAAGGCAAGATCGTGTTTGTGTTTTCGGCGTTACCGGGCGAGCGGGTAAAGGTAAGAATTAACAAAATCACCACTAAATATGCCGAGGCCAGTGTGGTTGAGGTGTTGCAGGCGTCGCCCCACCGGATTCAACCCCATTGTGCGCATTTCACGGTTTGTGGTGGATGCAGCATGCAGCATGTAAGCGCGGATTATCAGGTCGAGCTGAAACAGCAATCAGTCCTGCAGATGATGCAGCACGCGAATATTCCGATAGAGCAGGTTATCCCTCCACTCCGGGCGGCTGTCTGGGGCTATCGGCGCAAGGCACGACTGGGGGTCAAGTTTGTACGTAAGAAGCAACGTCTACTGGTGGGCTTTCGTGAACGCAACCAGCCTTATCTGGCCGATATACAAAGTTGTCCGGTGTTGATCGAGCGAGTGGGTCAGCATCTGGACGACCTGATGGCGCTGGTGACCGAACTCGATGCCAAGGAAACCATTCCGCAGATTGAAGTGGCTGCGGATGATGAAAACTGTCTGCTGGTGTTTCGACATCTGCAGGAACTGTCTGCTGCGGATCGGGAACGGCTGAGTGTTTTTGGCCAGCAGCATAATTTCTGGATTCAGCTGCAGCCGCAGGGGCCGGATTCGGTACAGCTGCTGTATCCGGAGCAGCAGGTGTTACGCTTTAAACCACTGCTGGATGGCGATATTGCGATCCGTTTCAATGCCGCCGACTTTACCCAGGTGAATGCCGATATCAACCATCAGATGATCCGACAGGCACTCGATTTTCTACAGTTAAAAGCGGGCGACAGGGTGCTCGATCTATTTTGCGGTCTGGGCAATTTTACCCTGCCGATGGCGCGTCTGACGCAACAGGTGATCGGCGTGGAAGGCGACGAAGCGATGGTCGCGCGAGCGCGCGAAAATGCACTCGAACATGGCATTCATAACAGCGAATATTTTGCTGCAGATTTAACACAAATCGACCGATCGGCGCCGTGGATGAAGCAGCATTACGATAAAATACTGCTCGATCCGCCCCGTTCTGGTGCATTTGAAATCGTCCAGCATTTAAAGTCGCTAAAGCCCTCCATAATCGTGTATGTTTCGTGCCAGCCTTCCAGTCTGGTACGCGATGCCAGGGTGTTATGCGATGCAGGCTATCGACTCACTCACTTCGGTTTAATGGATATGTTTCCACAAACTGCGCATGTTGAATCGATGGCGGTATTTGAAATTTAAGGCTTAAAAAGATGTAACAGGCCCTTAAAAATGAAATAATAACGCGCTTTTCTGCTAGACGCAGTTTTGTGAGGCGTTTTTAAAAATAGAAAATTACTCCATCAAGAGGTTATATGAAAATCATTACCGCAATAATTAAACCATTCAAGCTGGATGATGTCCGTGCTGCGCTGTCGGATATCGGCATTCAGGGCATGACGGTTGGCGAAGTGAAAGGATTTGGCAGACAGAAAGGCCATACCGAGCTGTATCGTGGTGCAGAATATCAGGTCGAATATATTCCTAAAGTTAAAATCGAGATTGCCACCGATGATGACCGTGTTGAGCAGGTTATTGAAGCGATTACCAACGCGGCTAATACGGGCAAGATTGGCGATGGTAAAATTTTTATTACTCCGCTTGAAAACGTGATTCGAATCCGTACTGGCGAATCCGGTTCAACCGCACTGTAGACGGGGAAGGTATGAAGTTATCAAAAATCTTATCTGTTTTATCTCTACTTGTATTTCCACTTCAGGGGTTTGCGGCTGATACGCTGGATACCGGCCATACCGCCTGGATACTGACTTCCACTGCACTGGTGCTATTTATGACGCTGCCTGGGCTGGCGTTGTTTTATGGCGGACTGGTGCGGGCCAAAAACGTACTGTCGGTACTGATGCAGTGTTTTGCGATTACCTGTGTAGTCACAATTATCTGGGTGATCGGTGGCTACAGTCTGGCCTTTTCGGATGGTGGCGCGATGAATGACTGGATCGGCGGCACCAGTAACTTTTTTATGAGCAACGTGGGTAGAGACAGCTTAAGCGGGGCGATTCCCGAGTCTGTATTCAGTATGTTTCAGATGACCTTTGCGATTATTACGCCAGCCCTGATCGTGGGTGGCTTTGCCGAGCGCATGCGCTTTTCGGCGATGCTGATGTTCAGCGTGTTGTGGTTTGTACTGGTTTACCTGCCCATCTGTCACTGGGTCTGGGGCGGCGGCTGGCTGGCGCAGATGGGTCTACTCGATTTTGCCGGTGGCACCGTGGTACATATTACAGCGGGTGTGGCTGCCATCGTGACCGCGATGGTACTCGGCAACCGGAGTGGTTTTCCAACCACCCAGATGATGCCGCATAACCTGACCATGACGGTGACCGGAGCCGGTATGTTATGGGTCGGCTGGTTCGGTTTTAATGCGGGCAGCGCGCTCGCGGCAAATGGCGATGCCGGTATGGCGATGCTGGTGACGCATATCAGTGCGGCCACCGGCGCCATTACCTGGATGGCGATAGAATGGGTTAAATTTGGTAAGCCATCGGCTCTGGGTATAGTAACCGGCATGGTGGCAGGACTCGGTACCATTACACCGGCTTCTGGATTTGTCGGCCCGATGGCAGCGCTGTTTATCGGTCTAACCGCCGGTAGCGTGTGTTTTGTGGCGACTCAGTTTATCAAGCAGCGGCTTAGAATCGATGACTCTCTGGATGTTTTCCCGGTGCATGGCGTGGGCGGTATTATCGGCACCCTGTTTGCAGGCTTATTCGTATCCAGCCAGTTTGGCGGGGCCGGTCTGGCTGAAGGGATGACTACCACTTCGCAGGTGATCGTGCAGCTTACCGGAGTTCTGGCTACGGCTGGATGGACCGCACTGCTGACCTTTGTAATTCTTAAAGTGGTGGGTATGTTCGTATCCTTACGCGTGAGTGCAGAAGATGAGAACGAAGGCCTGGATCTGGTGTTGCATGAAGAGAAGGGTTATAACCTGTAATCTTTGAGCTATCACGAGACTGAAAAAGCCGGCATTCATGCCGGCTTTTTTTATGCCTCAACGATAGTAGTAACGGCCATTTTTATAGGCAATCCGCAGCAGGTGGTTACGTTGTGGCAGGCTCTGGTAGTTTCTGCTCGTAATGTTATTCACGTAGCGCCAGTGAGCCTTAACTTCCTGCTGTTCAATCTGCAGAATCAGATAGCCACGATCCTTGAAGTTACTGTATAGCGAACGTGGATTGAATAATGGGCTGGCCTGTTCCAGCTGCAGTAGCAGCGCCGGGTCATCGATGGCGAAATCTTCTTCCACCCCTGGTGCCGATACCGAGCTGACTCCGAGTTCTATCGCCAGCGTATCAGCGCTGTCGTCCTGCAGTAGATTGCTCCACGCATAATGCGCATCACCGGATAACAGCAGGGTGGGTCGGTTGTTCTTTTTTATCAGTTGATACAGGCGCTTACGTGCCTGAGGATAACCATCCCAGGCATCCAGATTGTACGGTAGCAGGGTTTTTACGCGCTCGATCTGGTCTGCACACAATGTATGATCCTGCAGTTGCAGGCGAGCCATAATCTGGCTGGCCTGTTCGAAGGCCTGCACGATCTGTTGTTTGGTTGCGCTTTTTTGTGCGCCATTCTGGCTACGGTACTGGAGTGCCAGCTGGATGATTTCGAGCGGTATCGGATTTTCCGACACTCTCACCTGCTGTGCAATAATCTGCCAGGCTGCGCCTGATTTTTCCAGTTCGGCTTGCAACCAGTCGAGCTGCTGAGTCCCCAGCATCTGCAACGTATCGTTGCTAATATCGGTCATGAAGGCGTTTACATTCAGCTGACCATCCGGCTGCTGGTAATCGGCATAATCGAGAGCCGGGGTTCTTGCGCTCAATCGACTATCCAGCATATACAGCGAAAATAATGAGCCATAGTGAAAGCTACGGTAAATATGATCGCTGCTGGTGTGCACCGGCATGCGCACGGGTAACCATTCGTAATAAGCCTGCACTGCGGCCATTTTTCTGGTGTAGCAACAGGCCGTCTGGTTGATCCAGCGATCCTGCGCACTTTTCTGCGAGGTATTGTCGGCAATCTCATGATCATCCCAGATACAGATGAAAGGATACAGCTGGTGAATCTGTTGCAGGTCCGGGTCGCTACGGTATAGCGCATAGCGTTTACGGTAATCCGCTAAACTGAATAATTCACGCTCATTACCAGCGGGTAATTCGCGCCCGATCGCAGTCGCGTTCTGTGTTGCATAGGCTGGCCTGGCGTTACTGTCGAGCATGCCGTATTCATACAGGTAATCCCCCAGATGGATAACCGCATCGATGTTTTGCTGGTGCTGACAGGCGTCATGATAGACATTGAAATAACCCGCGGTGTAGTTGGCACAGGAAAAGACGGCAAATGTCAGCTTGTCGCGCTGTGTTGCCAGGGTACGTGTTCTACCCACCACCGAGACCGCATTCGCGGTGCTGAAGCGATAATAGTACACACAGTTTTCCTGCAGCCCCTGCAGGTCGATCTTGATGGTGTAATCACGTTCTTTGAGGGCCTTTACATAGCCCGTCTGAACTGGATTCAAAAACGCTTTATCGAGTGCAAGTTCGAAGCGAGTGCGAATAAATTTGGGTTCCGCTTGTGCGCTTACGCGGGTCCAGATGATGACCTGGTCAGACAGCGGATCACCACTGGCGACACCGTGCAGGAAGTTTCCCGTATCCATGCTGGATTGTTGTTGCCTGGCCTCTGAAGAAGCCGGCAGCGCCGCTGAAATGATGCTGGCCGAACTTAAATCAAGAAATCGCCTGCGTGATTTATCCACTTTTTATACCTGCAAAAAGGAGCCTGAAGATTAACCTAATGTAACTTAGCGAGACATAAAAACATACGACAGCCGTATGTTGATCCTGATCATAGTAAGTACATTATGCGGGATTAGAATATAGATTATATAAAGCAATTGCTTCGTATTCTGTGGAGGTAATAGTGATGAAAACGACGATCTATAAAAAGATTTTTGTGGGTACTTCTTTGGCCACGGGTGTGGCGCTGGCCGTGCTGGGTGGTTGTGGCGGTGGCGGCGGTGGTGGAAGTACAGAGTCTGAGGTGGTCAGTTCAACCCTCGACGTCACCTCGGTTGAAACTCTGGCGGGCAGGGCGGTACTGGAGGCTGATTGTGTTGGTGTATCCGGAATTGCATCGCTTAGTCCGACGGCTGATGTTGCCGTTCAATCCAGCCCGATCGAGGCCGAGCCAGTGTTGTGGGCTAACCGGGTGAGTGACTATACCGGCCTGATCAATGGTCTGATCAGCGGTACCTTCGCCAAGACCGGTGAGCATGACAATGGCACCGATACCCTGACTTATCAATTCAGCAATTACACCAACCCGGTGGGCGGCCTGGTGTTTGCAGCGAATGGCAGTGCCAGAGTTATCTATCACGGCGTACCGGGTTTGTTTGCTCCGGTACAAACTAAAAAGACCGTCGATACCAATGGGCCAGTCACGATTACCAAATCGGCAAATAGCGGTGCGCGTTCCAGCCTGGCTGCCAAAGATAGTGGCAGTTATGAAATCAGCGTCAGCGGTCTGAGCCAGGTGTATGCAGCGCTGACTAACCCTGATGATCTGCTGATCAGCAGTGCGGTGGTGAAAAACCTGCAAACCGGTGAGCAGCATCTGGTCCGGAATCTGCGTGGTAAGGGGACATTCAGCTCTACTCAGGCGGCTTTAACCGGTCTGAGTTATAGCTATACCAGCCCTGATGTAGGAACTCTGGAAGTCACCAGTGATAGCCTCGTCATTGAGCTGGATGGCATGAAAATCCCTAAAAGCATCACGGGCACGCTGGCGATGACCGCGACCGATGGCACCAGGGCAGAAACCGTGATTGAGGCCAATGGTACGATCAAAATCTATCAGGTGGACGACACTGGAACAACCCTGACCTCAGAGGTCAACTGCGCGAGTCTGGTGCATTAAAACGGCTGCCAGCAGCAAAGCGCTATGCGCAATTAGCGGGCGTAATGCCTGCTGGCCGCTAGCACGCTGACTCTCATTTCGAAGCGTAGTTAAGAAGGCTTCTATACCCTGACGAACCGTCAGTGCATGAGTAAATTGGCGTCCCCGGCCCGATTCGAACGGGCGACCTGCTCCTTAGGAGGGAGCCGCGCTATCCAGCTGTGCCACGGGGACTTGAAGAGGCGGGATTATACAAAGACTGCGCAATGAAATCATGTTTAATCTGGCTTAATTCAGCGAGCCCGCTGGAGAAGTCCGTTGAAATGGCAATCCGCCAGCAGAGGGTTATTTTTCCAGTCCTGCAAGATAGACGCTGGCCTGTTGCAGCGCGCTCTGGTTAAACACCCTGATTCCATGCTGTTGCAGCAGCGCAGCGGTCACACCGGCACCTTCGATCAGGGTGCGATTAAACGCCCCATTGTAAATATGGCTGTCGCCACAGGAAGGGCTGCGCTGTGCCAGGATGGCAAGCTCTATTCGGTGCTGCTGACATAATGCCAGCGCCATATTGGCACCATCGATAAAATATTGCGTCACATTGCGACCATCGCGGTCGATCACAGACGCCCTTCCAGCTAGCACCTGATGCCCGTCTCCGGCGCTAATTTCGGCGGGTGTGCGTGGAACCGGCAGACCGGAGGCGACTTCCGGGCAAAAGCCAATAATGCGTTGCTGCTGTATCCACTGGTGCAGGAGTGTATTTTCCACGGCCAGATGTTTTGCATCGTAGCGCACCGTTTGGCCCAGCAGACAGGCACTCACCAGTATCTTTTTCATCGTGGCTGTTTGAAATGTTGTGGGTTGGATGCAGTCATCTGCTGAAACACGCTATTATTTGCGCTGCTCAGGCGCTCAGCTGATGGCGCTATTATAAGCATTGCAGTGGCAGGGAGGATTTGTTTTGTAGCCATTTTAGCAGTTTACGTGATAATCCACGGAGCAATCCAGTTAAACTAAGGTTTCACAAATCTCTTGAACATTGATGGGTATTAAACGCTTCAGATGAAAACTGTTTCACAGAATATTTATATTACCGGTGCTGAACGTGGCAGCGGTAAATCGGTCATTATGCTGGCGATCATGGAAATGCTATCCGGGCATTCCGACAGAGTCGGTTTTTTCCGTCCGATCATTCAGGCAGGTGCAGAAAAAGATGAATTGATCCAGCTGATCAGCTATCGCTATCAACTGAAATTACCCTATCAGCTGATGTATGGCTGCACCGATGTGGAAGCGCGCGAACTCATCAACGCAGGGCGTTATGACGAGCTGCAGAAAACCATTCTGGCCCGTTTTCGCAGCCTGCGGGCGCAATGCGATCATGTGATCTGCGTCGGTTCGGATTATCGCGGTGGAGAATCGATTTTCGAATTCGATTTTAATGCCGAGGTCGCGAACAATCTGGGTTGTCTGATCGTACCGATCATTCAGGGTAGCGGGCGCAGTAATACGCAGATTCTGGATGCCCTGTCGAGTGTCAGTCATAACCTGCTCGAGAATGACTCTGACCCTTTAGCTATCGTGGTGAACAGCGTGGCAAAATCTCAGGCAGATGAACTTAGAACTCTGCTCAGTCAGGGTAGAAATACAGAGGTGCCGGTGTATGTGGTGGCGTCTGAACCATCCCTGGAGAGGCCTAGCATCGGTGATATTGTGCGGTCCCTGAATGCGCGGTTTTTATCCAGTAACAATGAAACCCTGAATTATGAAGTACACAAATACAAGGTTGCGGCAATGCTGATACCGGATTTTCTGGATCATATTGAAAAAGGGGATCTGATCATTACGCCGGGAGATCGTTCGGATATTATTGTGGCCTGCCTGCTGGCCTATCACTCTAAAAATTATCCGCAGATTGCCGGCATATTGCTGACCGGTCAGGATCAGCCGGCACCTCAGGTACAGTTGCTGATCGATGGACTGGGAACCCCGCCTTTTGCCATTATGGGCGTGGTTACCGATACCTTTACTTCCGCGTTGAATGTGACGCATGTGGTGGCGCAGCTTCATTCACAGAATGAACGAAAGATTGCTACGGCGCTGCGGCTGGTGGAAAACAGTATCAATATGCAGCAGTTGAAACAGCGTTTTCTGGCGCCCAAGGAACCACGCGTGACACCGTTGATGTTTGAATACGAGTTGCTGCACCGGGCTAAAGAAAACCCACAACATATTGTTTTACCGGAAGGCACCGAAGAGCGTATTTTACGCGCTGCCGAAATCTTGCTGTTAAGGGAGGTTACCCGCCTGACGCTGCTCGGAAACGAGGAGAAAATCAGAAAAAAAATTGAGGCGCTGGGGTTAAAACTGGAGGGCGTTAACATCGTCGATCCATTGACTTCGCCGTTGCGTGAACGCTTTGCGCAAACCTATTACGAGCTGAGAAAGCATAAGGACGTCATTTACGATATGGCTTACGACCTGATGTCGGACGTGAGTTACTTTGGCACCATGATGGTCCATCTGGGTTACGCGGACGGCATGGTTTCCGGCTCTGTACATACCACCCAGCATACCATCCGGCCGGCGTTTGAGTTCATCAAGACCAAACCAGGCACGTCGACCATCTCCAGTGTATTTTTTATGTGCCTGGAAGATCATGTGCTGGTATATGGAGACTGCGCGGTAAACCCGAACCCTGACTCCCAGCAGCTGGCGGATATTGCGATCAGCTCGGCAGAGACGGCCAGTATGTTTCATATCTCTCCACGTATTGCGATGCTGTCCTACTCGACCGGTGAGTCCGGCAAAGGGGAGGCAGTGGAAAAGGTTCGGCAGGCGGTATTGCTGGCGAAAAAGTTGAAGCCTGAACTGATACTGGAGGGGCCGATGCAATACGATGCGGCGGTGGATCGCGAGGTCGCCAAAACCAAAATGCCCGGAAGTGAGGTGGCGGGTCAGGCCAATGTACTGATTTTTCCGGATCTTAACACCGGCAATAATACCTATAAAGCGGTGCAGCGTTCCTCCGGTGCGGTTGCTATCGGACCGGTATTACAGGGTCTGAACAAACCGGTAAATGACTTAAGCCGTGGTTGCACGGTCACCGATATCGTTAACACGGTGGCGATAACGGCGATTCAGGCGCAGCAAAACAAATGAAAACGCTGGTGCTGAATAGTGGAAGTTCATCGATCAAGTATTCGCTGTTTGAGATGGATGATCAAAGCGTACTGGCGGCAGGGGTGATTGAGAGTATCGGTGGAAGCCATAGTCTGCATCGCTATAAGATCGGGTCCGATAGTGCCATTTCGCAGACGCTCGCGCTGGCTGATCATGCACAGGGTCTGCATACCCTGTTTAGCGGCCTGCAGCATAATGCTATCTTGCAGGATGCTGCTGAACTTTTCTGTATCGGTCATCGAGTGGTACATGGTGGTGAGCTTTTTCGCCAGCCGGTGATTATTGATAGCCGTGTGACTGAGAAAATCAGTGAGCTGTCCGCTCTGGCACCGTTGCATAATCCGGCCAATGTCCAGGGTATTCAGCAGGCTTTAAATGAATTCGGCTCGGTGCCACAGGTCGCCGTATTTGATACCGCTTTTCACCAGACGCTGCCGCAACATGCCTACCATTATGCGCTACCCAGAAGCTGGTATGACGACTTTGCGATCCGGCGTTATGGGTTTCATGGAACGTCCCATTACTATGTGGCTAAAAAAGCGGCCGAGCATCTGGCCCGACCTCTGGCTGAACTGAATTTGATTACCCTGCATCTGGGCAATGGATGCAGTATCACAGCCATAGAGAATGGCAAAAGTGTGGATACTTCGATGGGCATGACGCCGATGGAAGGATTGATGATGGGAACCCGCTGCGGTGATATCGATCCGGCACTATCGTTTTATGTCGAGCGCATAGCGGGGCTGAGTAGCGCTGAAATTGAACAGCTACTGAATCGTAGCAGCGGTCTGAAAGGTGTCTGTGGCGAAAACGATATGCGTGCGGTTCATCGGCTGGCAGAGAGTGGTGATCAGCAGGCTCAACTGGCACTGGATATGTTCGCCTATCGCATCAAGAAATATTTGGGCGCCTATTTTGCCGTATTGGGTAAGGTCGATGCGATTGTTTTTACCGGTGGTATTGGCGAAAACGATAGCTGGCTGCGCGCCCAATGCTGTGCGAATCTGGCGGCTCTGGGTATCGCGATCGATGAAGAAAAAAATACCAGTGCCCGAGCGGAGTGCCTTGATATCAGTGCGCGTCAACAAGCGGTTGCGGTACTGGTGATTCGCACCAACGAAGAGCTGGAGATTGCGCTACAGTCGGTGGACTGTGTGTTAAATGGCGGATCCTGAAAGTACCCGCGGCTACGCCCGGATTAAGCCCCCGGTTTGTTCCCGGGTAATAAAAAAGGGGTTCGATAGCTGAGCCATCGAACCCCTGATGTGCGCGGATTAAGCGGCGGCGGGTTTAGAATTCGCCCGTAGCACCGGCCATCATGATGTCCAGCATGTTCTGGTTAACCTTCATTGCGGTTGCACTCACACTGTCTGGAATCAGTCGGTTGTTGATTAGCATATCCAGGTTCAGCATCATGAACCAGATATCGCCCTGCTGGTCTTCGACCACTGAAACTCTGCACGGCATATAACTGGCAAATACAGGATCAACTGTAATCATGGTAAGCGCATCGACCGGGCTGCAGTACTGGAAGATTGCCAGATAAGGGGAATCGATTCCGCGCTCTTCCAGTTCCTTCGAAACATGCTGTTCTCCAACCAGCTTCATGTTTTTTTCGATCGCCATCGAGTTCATCGCTGCCGTCGCATCCTCTACCGTAATCCCTTTCCGCATCTTGATTCTGACCACGGTTTGCTGAATGTCGGTAATAATGATGCCGGCCTTCTGTTCTGGTGTCGTTTTGCGGGTGGAGGCCTGAATCACTGGTGCCACAAATTTGTAACCATCAACCCCTTTTTTATCATCCAGAGTGGTGAGGTAGGCTGAAATATCCATCAACTCCTGTTCCTCATAATCATTAAAGCTATCATCATCGGGGTCGTTATCATGAAAACGCGACTTGGCGCGGAAGTGACTCATGATGGTATAGATGTAAGCCTGATGCTGACCCGCGAGTGGGGGAGCGCCTTTACGGGGCTTACCGTAGCCATCGGTACCATGGCAACTGTTACAGTCTCTATAGCCTTTTTCACCTTCTTCAATGTTGCCCGATATGGCCTGTATATCAAAATCTTTATCGGAGCTTAGGTCGAGCATGGAGATATAGGCTGCAATATCTTCTATGTCCTGTTCCGTCATGTTTTTGAGCCCGGATGTTTTCACCATTAATTCATAATTTCTGACGCCGTCACGGTAGTCCTTGATGGCCTTGATTAGATACTCTTTAGGCATGCCAGCAATACGTGGAGAAAGGGTGCCGGTTGCTCCCTGCCCATATAGTCCATGACATAAGGCACAGCTTTTATTGATTCTGGCACCATTGGAAAGATCGGCGGATTGGGCTGGCAGGGATAAACTACAGAGGGTGAAAAAAAGTAAAAATAAGATTTTTTGCATGATATCTCCTTAATTATTGGAATTGTTTATTTTTATTGCTTTTAATGCGCTGCCATTGTGCCAAAAAAGTGAAGTATAGTGAATAATTCAGATTTACTCAGGCCTGCTTGAGGCGGTTTATTTGATGTATTTAACGCATAAAAACAGGCTGCAGCGTCTGTTTGGCGCTGAGGATGTTAAAAAAAGGCGAAAGGACAGTAGCGCGCAGGTCTAGGTGGGGACCATTTTATGAGGTAATCCGTCCGAATAATTCTAGTCTGAAAAATTCGGACGGTGGATGTGGTTCAGGTTTTATTGTTCTGCAGTTTCACTCGATGCATCCTGCTGGTAGTAGTAATCGTATTTATCCAGCAGCGACTTCATCAGGCCCCAGGCTTCGTTATAGCTTAAACCGCTATCCTTCGGAATGATGATCTTGACATAAAGATCCTTGCCTTTTTCCTTTTTCAGTTCGACCAGACGTTTTTCTACTTTAGCCAGAGGCAGATTAATGTAGTTTTTATCATCTGGCTCCTTGAAGCGGTACACATCCCCACCTTTTTCCTTCACGTAATAAACTTCCGCGACATACTTGCCCTGAGCACTGCGCGAAGGTTTGATGAGCTGGTCGTACTTGGATTTAACGACTTCGTAATCGCCTTTCAGCGTGAGAAGCTGGCGATTGTATTCAATTTTTTCCTGTTCCAGCATCTGAATACTGGTTTTCTGTTTTTCGGTAGTGGCATTCAGCACGGCTATCTCGGCAGTTGCCATTTCGAGCTCCTGCTGGGTCGCCTGCAGTATCTGACGCTGCCGTTCCAGCTTGAGTCTTAAATCGGCCAGCTGCTGAGCGAACTCTTCAGATTCGGCGGTGATCACATTGATTTTGCTGTAGGCAACGGTGAGGTCGGTCTGTCCGAGCAAAATCTGACTCTTTAGATTCAGTCTTTCGGTTTCCAGTGTGGTGATGATCTGCAGTTTACGCGCATTTTCACGTTCTGCTTTGTTCAGCAGTTCATCTCTTTCCATAATACGCAGGCGTAGAATAGAGTTCAGCTGCTCGGCATTAATCAGGCGTTCTTCCAGCGTGGCGTTTTCCATGGTGGTGGTTTCAATCACCTGGGCAGCCATTTTTTCTGCTTCGATACTGTCCTTCAACTCAGCAACCAGGCCATAGTTACGTACGATCAGCAGGCTGGTGGCGAGCAGAAAAATCAATACCACGACCATCATGATATCGGTAAACGATGGCCAGAATGAATCCCCGTTATCGGAGTCGAGGCTATGCGGCCCTAAGGGTGAAAATGCACTCATTCCTTACCTGGAGCAGGAGCAGGCAGACGGAAACCTTCGCGTAGAATGTGTTTGATAGTACCAATATCGTTGGTCAGTGTATCCATCTGCTGTTTATTGTTTTCAATACTCTGCTGCAGGATGTGCGCCGAACTCATATAGATTTGCTGAGTTTCGGTCATTTTTTCGGTGGCACGAATGATACCTTTGATCAGGCCTGCCATCTGGTTGATGACTTCTTCGCTGCGCTTTACAAACTTGGGGATCAGGTAGACTGAAGTCAGATGCTCGATGCCGCTGATCAAATGCGTCTGTACATCCTTAACCCGCAAATAAAAATATCCGAACACGATATAACTCACAATCGCGGTAATAGTGGTGGAAAGCGCGGTGGACATGCCATGTATTACCAGTCCCATACCGTCCAGTCCGGTGCCGGCGGTTTCTATCAGGTCTGAAGCGCCGAGCAGCGCGATTGAGAGTGAAATGATGGTACCGAATACACCGGTCAATATAAGAATATTATTGATAAAGCGAACCACGCCGAGGCGGGTTCCTTCGTCTGCGGTCAGCATCGCGGCGAGGGCATTATGATTGATTTCCCCATGTGCAGCGTTGATCGATTTCATCGTGGCGAAACGTTTTACAATCAGGCTATTGCTATTGATGCCATCGATCGGGTTGGCCTGAATAGCCTCAATATTTTCCACAAAAGCCGTGAGAGCGGCTTCTTCGGTGCTGTAACGGATTAGCAATACCAGCAGATTGATCAGGCCGAACAGGAAGATACCGGCGATGCTACTGTTGATAATAATGCCGGTATTGGTCTGCTGATTTTCCAGGTAAAAGTGATTCAGGAATTCAGCATTAAAGAAAATTACAACACCGACCAGAATGATCGCGATCAGAAACTGAATCAGAATTCTATTGCTGAGTTTAATGAGAAGGCGATGCGTATCCATAACAAATCCGAAGGTAATCTGACAGTTTAAAGCAGAGCACTAGCGCGATAGTTTATTGTTGAGCCAGTGCATCGTAGCCCTGATTACGAATCAGGTCTTTAAAGTAGGCTCGGTAGTAGGCAATAGCGCTATTGCCGTTGGTGCCGACATCATAAATCTTCCAGCCCTGAGGACCCTGCATAAAACGGAAATCGATACGGATCGGATAATTGGTGGATGGGATCACGCGCGCAGTTACCACGACTTCATCATAGCCCTGACGACGTGGTGCTAAGAATTCAACCCGTGGTTGGGCATCACCGTAGGCGCTTACAATGCGTGCAAATGCGGTAAAGAACAGTTTTTTCAGATTTGACTGAAAAATGTACTGTTGTGCCGAATTCATGCGTTGATAATGATAGCCGGCAGACCAGCGCGCCATCTGTTCAAAATCAAAAAAAGGTGAAATCTGACTGTCGAGGAAAGCGATGATCGTGTCCTGATTAGGAACCTCACCGGATTTCATATAGTTCTGCAATACATTGATGCCGAGTTCGAGTAGCTGGGCTGGTGATTGCTGGCTGTAGTTTGGATACTGCTGATAAGACTGGTTATAAGGCTGGGCATAGCCGCCATATCCTGGAGCCTGCGCAGAGGCATTAAAGCTGATAAGAGCCATGGACAATGTGAGAAGCATAGAGCTGAGACGTTTCATGATATTCTCTTTAATTTAGCTGTTGATGCGTGTTTGATAATGACGAGCAGAAGCTACGTATCATACAAACAGGAAAGTTTAACTACATGTTTGGTACCGGGGGGGGGACTCGAACCCCCAAGGTGTTACCACCAGCGGATTTTGAATCCGCCGCGTCTACCAGTTCCGCCACCCCGGCAATATGGCAGGGGATTCTAATTCATTATCCTTTCAAGTGGTAGTTCTAAACTTAGAAATTTTTGTCGATAATGCATGGCGGTAGAGCTCTGGAAATACTGAACTGTTTGCCCCTGATCCGTGATTACCAGTATCATTGCGCCCCCGTACTTTTTGTCACCACTATGAAAGCTGCTGATTTTGATTATCTGTTACCCGAGCATCTGATCGCGCAGCAGCCGTTGACGCAACGTAAATCGTCCAGATTACTGTTGCTCGATGCTCAGACGCAAACCCTGACGGATGAAACTTTCAGCCATTTTCCCCGCCTGTTACAGCCGGGTGATCTGCTGGTATTCAATGATACGCGCGTCTTTCCTGCGCGTTTATTCGGGCACAAACAAAGTGGCGGCAAGATTGAAGTACTGGTGGAACGAATACTCGATGATTCGCGCATTCTGGCCCATATACGATCGAGTAAATCACCGCGTGCCGAGAGCTGGCTGCAACTGGAGCAGGCAATCGACTGTCAGGTGCTGGGCCGGCAGGGTGAGTTATTTATACTCCAGCAGCAAACCGGGCAGAGCTGGTTAAGTCTGTTGCAGCAGTTCGGCCATATCCCGCTGCCACCCTATATTCAACGTGCCGATGAAGACAATGATCGGGAGCGTTACCAGACCGTGTATGCGCGTAAACCAGGGGCTGTCGCAGCGCCAACTGCGGGGCTACATTTTGATCAGGCGATGCTCGATTCCATCCAGCAGCAGGGCATAGAAATGGCATTCGTGACCCTGCATGTCGGTGCCGGAACCTTCCAGCCAGTTAGAGTGGACGATGTTGCTGAACATATCATGCATGCGGAATATGTGGAGGTGTCCGCTTCGGTCTGTGCACAGATTGAACAGACCCGGTTGCGTGGTGGACGTGTGATTGCGATTGGCACCACGGTCGTACGCAGCCTGGAAAGTGCCGCGCGCGATGGCAAACTGAAGCCGCTGTCAGCCGACACCCGCCTGTTCATTACACCCGGCTTCAGGTTTAACGTAGTGGATGCGATGCTAACCAATTTTCATCTGCCCCGCTCGACACTGTTGATGCTGGTGAGTGCGTTTGCAGGACAGGACTTTATGCTGCGGGCCTACCGCCATGCGGTGCAGCAACAGTATCGTTTCTTCAGTTATGGCGATGCGATGTTTATCGGTAAAGGAAACTGCGATATCGAAACTTGATAAAAGCCTGTCACGAAGATCTTGATGAGCACGAAGTCCACGAAGACGTAACGATCTTCGTGTACTTCGTGGTTTAACATTCACCAGTTCCAGACCAACCCAATAAAAGATGATGTTGCCCCATGAAATTTGAACTTGATAATACCGATCATAAGGCCCGCCGTGGACGCCTGATCTTCGACCGTGGCACGGTCGAAACACCGGCTTTCATGCCGGTCGGTACCTATGGCACGGTGAAAGCCATGACCCCGGAAGAGCTGCAGGATCTGGGTGCCCAGATCATCCTCGGCAATACCTTTCATCTGATGCTCAGACCGGGTACGGAAATCATTAAACAGCATGGTGACCTGCATGATTTTATGCACTGGCAGGGGCCGATACTGACCGACTCGGGGGGGTTTCAGGTGTTCAGCCTGGCCGAGATGCGCAAGATTACCGAGCAGGGTGTTAAATTTAATTCTCCAGTGGATGGCTCGAAGGTTGAGTTAACCCCGGAAATCTCGATGCAGGTGCAGCGTGATCTGGGTTCCGATATCGTGATGATCTTCGATGAATGCACACCATACCCTGCCACTATCGATCAGGTGCGCAGTTCAATGGAATTATCCCTACGCTGGGCTGAGCGCAGCAAGATCGCGCATGCCGATAATCCCTCTGCACTGTTTGGTATCGTGCAGGGCGGTATGTATGCCGAGTTACGTCAGCGTTCGATACAGCGTCTGATCGAAATTGGCTTTGACGGCTATGCCATCGGTGGGCTATCGGTAGGTGAACCGGCGGATGAGCGTAATCATATGCTGGATGTGTGCCTGCCGGATATGCCAGTGGATAAACCACGTTATCTGATGGGTGTCGGTAAGCCGGAAGATCTGATCGAATCGGTACGCCGTGGTATCGATATGTTCGATTGCGTGATTCCGACGCGCAATGCGCGCACCGGTCATTTGTACACGCATCAGGGTATTATCAAGATCAGAAACAGCTGCTATGCCACCGATACCCGCCCGCTGGACGAAAATTGTGGCTGCTATACCTGTAGAAACTACAGCCGTGCCTACCTGCGACATCTGGATAAATGTCATGAAATCCTCGGCTCACGCCTGAATACGATTCATAACCTGTATTACTTTCAGGAACTGATGAAAAAAATCCGCAGCAGCATTGAGCGAAACCGCTTTAACGAGTTTGCTGATGAGTTTTACCGTCGGTATGCCGGATGAAGCCCTGATAATTAGTCGTGGAGGCGCCGAATACCCTTCAACTAAGCGGGACACTGTGCCATAATACGCGCCGTTTTAATCCCATCCAGACCATTTTGATTAAGGAAATTTTATGAGCTTTTTTATTAGTGATGCGATCGCACAGGCAGCACCTGCAACACAGAGCGACCCTCTGATGTCTTTTCTGCCATTAGTCATTCTTTTCGTTGTTTTCTATTTTCTATTGATTCGCCCTCAGCAAAAGAAAGCCAAAGAGCATAAGACGATGGTTCAAAACCTGTCCAAGGGCGATGAGATCGTGACCCAGGGCGGAATTCTCGGCAAGGTAACCGATGTATCGGAAAATATTCTGACCTGCAAAATTGCTGATAATGTTGAAGTTAAAGTCCAAAGCCATGCAGTCGCTACGGTTTTGCCTAAAGGAACTATCAAGAATCTGTAGACTGTCATGCTTAATCATTATCCTGCCTGGAAATACCTGCTACTGATCATCATTGTTGGTCTGGGGCTGATCTATGCTGCTCCGAACCTGTATGGTGAAAACCCAGCGGTTCAAATCTCACATCGTGTCAACATTATTAATCAGGACGAGATTGATAAAGTTACGACGGTTCTAAAAAACCTGAATATCGATTATCGCTCGATTGAAATGGGTGACGGCTTTATTCTGGTTCGCTTTGCCAACGAAGATCAGCAGCTGAAAGCCGCTTCTGATATCAAGGAAGTGCTGCAGGATAAGGACAGTCGCTATAGCGTAGCGCTCAATCTGGCACCTGCGACACCGGACTGGTTAAGGTCTCTGAATGCGCTGCCAATGTATCTCGGACTCGATTTACGCGGCGGTGTGCACTTCCTGATGGAAGTCGATATGGAGTCTGCGATCAGTAAAGCACTCGAGCGTGCTTCCACCGAGATCCGAACCTTCCTGCGAGAAGAAAAGATCCGTTACAGCTCGGTGCAAGCTGAAAAAGGCGGGCTTGAGATTGGTTTTGCAACCCTGGCCGAAAGGGATCAAACCCTGCTTCGACTGGAAGAAGAGTTTCGTGACTTTGTGCTGACCACGACCGAAGATGAGCGCAACTTTTATATCCAGTTAAATTACAGCGAAACCTCGCTGAAAGCCGAGAAGAATGCCGCGCTAACTCAGAATATTTCCACCCTGAAAAATCGTGTGAATGAATTGGGTGTTGCAGAGCCGGTCATTCAGCAACAGGGGGATGACCGCGTGGTGGTTCAGTTACCGGGTGTACAGGATACGGTAAGGGCCAAGGAAATACTCGGTGCTACCGCGACTCTGGAGTTCCGTCTGGTACAGGGTTCCCTGTCTGAATGGGCTGAAGCGGATAGATCGGGCAAGGTACCGGTTACCGCAAAACTCTATAAGCAAACCGATGGCTCGCCGGTCATGTTGAGCCGACGTATCATTGTGACCGGTGACCAGATTGTCGGTGCGGCTTCAGGCATCGATAGTCAGTCCGGTACGCCGGATGTCACCATTACCCTGAACAGTAAAGGTGCTGATCGCATGAGCAAGGTCACGCGCGATAATATCGGCAAGCCGATGGGCGTTGTCTTCATCGAAGATAAATACGAGTTTCGTGATGTGGATGGTACTCAGCAGCGGATTAAAAAGACCGAGCAGCGCGTAATTAATGTGGCCACCATCCGTGACCAGCTAAGCAAGCGTTTTCACATCACCGGTCTGGATAGTACCCGTGAAGCACGTGATCTGGCGCTGTTGCTACGTGCCGGTGCGCTGCGTGCGCCGATGCTGATTATCGAAGAACGTACCATTGGCCCGAGTCTGGGACAGGAAAATATCAACAAAGGAATGATATCGGTCGTGGCAGGTTTTGTCGCAGTTCTAGTGTTTATGGCGGTTTACTACAAGGTGTTTGGGCTGATTGCGAACGTGGCATTGACATTCAATCTAGTGTTGCTGGTGGCGGTACTGTCGATGTTACAGGCCACTCTGACCCTGCCGGGTATCGCGGGTATCGTATTAACCGTTGGTATGGCGGTGGATGCCAACGTGCTGATCTTTGAGCGTATCCGTGAAGAGTTGCGCGCGGGGAATTCTCCGCAGGCTTCGATCTTTTCCGGCTATCAGAAAGCCTTCAGTACCATAGCAGATGCGAATATCACGACCCTGATCGTCGCGGTGATTCTGTTTGGTTTTGGCACCGGGCCGATCCAGGGTTTTGCAGTCACACTTTCTATCGGTATTCTGACTTCCATGTTTACCGCCATCATGGGGACACGCGCCATCGTGAACTTTATCTATGGCCGTAAAAACATCAGAAAGCTTTCGATCTGATCAGACTTATTCTTCAGGAAAAATATTATGGTATTTAAACAGATCGATTTTATGGGGCTGCGCAAGGTGGCTATATCCATATCACTGGCTCTGATGCTTGTTTCTATCGTCAGCCTTTTCATCAATAAACTGAATGTCGGAATCGACTTTACCGGCGGAAGTGTGATCGAAGTAGGTTATGAACATTCGGTTGATCTTCAGCCAATTCGCCAGGTGCTGAGTGACGCCGGTTTTGGTGATGCTATCGTGCAGCATTTCGGTAGCGCCAAAGAGGTTCTGATTCGACTGGTTCCGACCGATGGGCAAAACAAGGCTGAGCTTAGCTCACTGATCATTCCGCTGCTGTCTAAGCTGAGTGACAATAAAATGCAGGTGCGCCGGGTTGATTTTGTCGGTCCTCAGGTGGGTGAAGAACTACGCGAAGATGGTGGACTGGCGGTGCTGTATGCACTGATTGCGATACTGATCTATGTATCACTGCGCTTTGAGTACCGCTTTTCGCTGGGTGCTGTGGCAGCCCTGATTCATGACGTGATCATTACCCTCGGGGTATTTTCCATACTCCAGCTGGATTTCGATCTGAGTGTACTGGCCGCAGTGCTGGCGGTTATCGGTTACTCCCTGAATGATACCATCGTAGTATTCGATCGTATTCGCGAAAACTTTAAGTCGATCCGCAAAAAAGAACCGGTTGATATTATCAATATTTCGATTAATCAGACCATTTCACGAACCTTGATGACTTCTTTAACCACCTTACTGGTGCTGTTTTCGCTGTATTTTCTGGGTGGTGAAGTGATTGAGTCGTTCGCACTGGCGCTGATTATCGGTATTGTGGTGGGAACTTACTCTTCTATCTATGTAGCCAGTGCCAGTGCGCTGATGCTGGGTGTAACCCGCTCCGACCTGCTGGTACATGTTAAAGAGGAAGGGGAGGTGGAAGGAGAGACTGAAGGCTTAACGGATGATCGTCGTCCCTGAGTTGATTTCTTGCTGATACCAATATCAGCAGACTCTACTGCAAAAAATGCCGGCTTGAATGCCGGCATTTTTTTGAATACAGGGAACCAAGACCAGGGGTAACCAGGCCTGGTAGATTATTTCTGCAAAACTTTAAAGAAGCCTTTGGCGCCACCATCCATAAAATAGTAATTCGAGATTTCCTTATCCTCCAGGTAATACTGCAGCCAGGTCACCTGTTTACCGGCTTCATCGTAAACCAGCAGGGCTTTGTCCTGTTTCTTCACTGTGCTCAGAAACTGATTGAGTTTAGTCTTTTCATCCATGTGGATGTTTTCCTGGCGATACGGGAACAGCTCGAATAAGCCGCGTTGAGCGGGTTCACGAATGTCCAGTATCAGGGTTTTATCCTCGATTTTGGCAGTAAAGTTAGCCGGAGAGAGCAGGCGTTTCTGAAAGTCTTCCTTACTGATCAGACGTTTCCGGTCAACCGGTGTTTTACCAACCAGCGTGGCTTTTTCAGGGTGCGCCTTTGCCCAGTCAAATATACCGGCATCATAGGCATACACGTTTGAACTGTTTGCTTTGCGAATTTTGTTCGCTGCCTTATACGATTTATAGCAACTGTGTCCATTACAGTAAAAAACGATGGGCTTATTTTCGCCCAGTAAGGGCTCCATATCGCTGACAAATTTCTTGCTGTTGAGCGGGATGTTGAGCGCCTTATTGATATGCAGGGTATCAAATTCAAACGCCGATCGGACATCGACAATAATGACCTCATCAAACTGGCTGTTTAACTGTTCCGTATCCATTACCTGAACTTTTGGATAGGTGGCCCGTCCGGGGAACTCATTGTCAGCCTGAACCAGGCTGATGAAAAATAAGCCGATCAGGCCAAACACCCTAAGTAAATTCATTTCTGTATGCTCCAGTTGGTCAATAAGATTTTTTATTTTTATAGCGTTCTAGTGTAGGTCATTTTATTGAGAGGTCAATTAGTTAGCTATGGGAGTTAAAGTTGTCCGCCGCTTTGCTAAGCACTTCGCTAGAGAGTCTGTGTCGGATTCTGCCCTGCAAAATAGAGATTGGCACAGTCTCTGCATGACTCAGTGCATATTCCATTCACAGGAGATCCATCATGAATCAGGCACTCTGGGTAGCAAAAACAGGTCTGGACGCACAGCAGACACGTTTATCGGTCATTTCAAATAATCTGGCGAACGTCAGTACCAGTGGTTATAAGCAGTCCAGGGCCGTTTTTGAAGACCTGCTGTATCAGAATGTGCGTCAGGTGGGAGGCCAGACTTCACAGGATACACGCCTGCCCTCTGGCCTGATGCTGGGCACCGGAACGCGGGTGGTGGCGACCGAAAAGATTCATACCCAGGGAACGATCCTCAACACCGAAAACTCTCTGGATGTGGCGATCGATGGGAAAGGTTTTTTCCCGATTTTATTGCCGGATGGCACCGAAGCCTATACCCGTGATGGCAGTTTCAAGATCTCTGATCAGGGGCAACTGGTGACCGCTTCCGGCTATACCTTGCAGCCTGGTATCACCATCGGTGCCGATGTGCAGTCGATTACGATCGGGCTGGATGGAGTGGTTTCTGTGGCTTTACCGAACCAGGCGGCCCCTTCCGTGATCGGCAATATCCAGATCAGTAATTTTATCAATCCAACCGGCCTGCAGCCAATCGGTGAAAATCTGTTTCTGGAATCCGCTGCCAGTGGCACTGCGCAGGCAGGTACACCCGGTTTAACCGGTCTCGGACGATTACGTCAGGGAGGGCTGGAGGGTTCAAATGTAAATATCGTCGAAGAAATGGTCGGTATGATTGAAACCCAGCGTGCCTATGAAATGAATTCCAAATTGATTTCAACCGCTGACGGCATGATGCAATACCTGAATAACAACCTGTAGGTGATGTGATGAACCCAGGCATAAACAAAACATTGCTGCTGCTGGTTTCTGTGCTGCTATTGCAGGCCTGTGCCAGTACCCGCATTGAAGTACAGCCGGATCCGATGTATGCACCGGTCGATCTGAAAGAAAGTCGTTTTCAGCCCGTCAATAATGGTTCGATCTTTCAACAGGGACGTTCGGTTCGCCTGTTTGAAGACAGCAAGGCATTCCGGGTCGGTGATCTGCTCAGTATTGCACTGGCAGAATCCACTAATGCAACTAAATCGGCTGCCACCACGACTTCCAAGGATGATGCCGCCAGCGTTGGGGCCGGCACCGTGTTTGGCATTACCCCGACCTACAAGGGGCAATCGATTCTGAATAACTCGATCTCATCCGAGCGTGCTTTTAACGGCAGTGGTGATTCTGCGCAGAGCAACAGCCTGCGCGGCGAGATTACGGTGATGGTGTCCGACATACTGCCGAACGGTAATCTGGTGGTGCGTGGTGAAAAGATTATCGGACTCAATCAGGGCTCCGAGTTTATTCGCATTACCGGCATCGTACGCCCACAGGATGTCAGTTCGAACAATGAAGTAGAGTCTGCCAAGCTGGCCAATGCGCGTATCTATTACGGCGGCGGCGGTGTGGTCGCAGAGGCCAATACCAAGGGCTGGTTGAGTCGCTTTTTCAGTAGCCCGATTTTTCCTTTTTAGGAGTTGATGATGAAAACATTAAGCCGTTATTTACTACTGGCTCTGATCCTGTTTAGCACCGTGGCCGGCGCAGAACGGATCAAGGACTTGACCCAGATTCAGGGCGTACGCAGCAACCAGCTGGTCGGTTATGGACTGGTCGTTGGTCTGGATGGTACCGGTGATCAAACCGCGCAAACCCCGTTTACGGTGCAGAGTCTGAAAAGTATGCTGTCTCAATACGGCATTACGCTACCAGCGAATGTGAATCCACAGGTGAAGAATATCGCTGCGGTCAGTATCCATGCCGATCTGCCGCCATTCGCCAAGATTGGCCAGACCATCGACATAACGGTTTCATCACTGGGTAACTCGAAAAGCCTGCGTGGCGGTAGCCTGCTGATGACCCCGCTGAAAGGTGCGGATGGGCAGATCTATGCGATGGCCCAGGGCAACCTGATTGTGGGTGGGCTGGGTGTGCAGGGTGCAGACGGATCGAGCGTAACCATTAACGTGCCGAGTGTCGGGCGGATACCGAATGGTGCTTCGATCGAACACGAGATTAGCAATCCTTTTGCGCTGGGCAATCATATTACACTCAACCTGAGACAGCCGGATTTCACCACCGCGAAACGCCTGGCCGATATCATCAACCGCGTGTTAGGGCCGGATAATGCTTTTGCGCAGGATAGTGTGTCGGTCAAAATCAATGCACCGCAGAACATTTCGCAACGCGTAGGCTATATGTCGTTTATCGAAAACCTCGAGTTTGAACCGGGCGAAGCGGCGGCCAAGGTGATCGTGAATTCACGCACCGGTACCGTCGTGATCGGCAATCATGTGCGGGTTTATTCGGCGGCGGTTTCGCATGGCAATATGACGGTGACCATCACCAACACCAATCAGGTGAGTCAGCCGAATGCGCTGGCGGGTGGTGATACGGT
>JACNJF010000099.1:45955-47455 GCA_014382695.1 Gammaproteobacteria bacterium
CAGCATAGTAGTTATATGGATTTCTATACCGACATGTACGACAAGCAGATTGCCCAGATCATGTCGCAACAGGGCGGGATCGGTATCGCCGGTATCATGCAGCAGCAACTGGATCCGATGTTATCTGAGAGGCAGGAAGTTGCCGCTGAGGCAGGTCATCGTTTGCCGACTTACCGCCTGCCTGTGGTTGAAAGCAGCGTGTTGCCGCTGCCAGAAATGAATTATCAGGCGATTAATCCGGCGGTCAAAACGCATGAGTTTAATCAGCAGATCAAGGCGAATGTCGAACTGCCGCAGAATGCCGTCGATTCTCTACAGTCGGAAACCGTCGAAGCCTTTTATGGCTGGCAGGCTGCCGAAACCTTCGTGCAGGATTTATGGCCGCATGCTCAACAGGCGGCGGCTAAACTGGGTGTTTCTGCGCAGGTTCTGGTGGCACAGTCTGCACTCGAAACGGGCTGGGGCCGACATACGATAAAAAAGCCGGATGGCAGCGTGGCCTTTAATCTGTTCGGAATCAAGGCCGGCAATGGCTGGGCCGGTCAGTCGGTCCAGCAACACACGCTTGAGTTTCGCGCAGGTTCCATGCAACGTGAGTTAGCCAGTTTCAGGGCGTATGATTCGATTCCCGCTGCGCTCGACGATTATGTGTCATTTGTTCAGCAGCGGCCTCGCTATGCAGAGGCGTTGCAGCATGCAGGCGATGATATGGCTTATATCGACGGCCTGCATCAGGCTGGCTATGCCACCGATCCCGAGTATGCCAGCAAGATCCAGAATATTATACAGGGCCAGACCTTTAAACAGGCTCTGTCACAATTAAAGGGCAGTGATGCTTTCATCTCGCAAGATTCAATGAGAGAGGAGCAAGATCATGGCTGATATGCTGAATAATGCGGTTTCCGGGCTGCTCTCGTTCCAGCGCGCGTTGAGTACCACCAGCCACAATATTGCGAACGTCAGTACCGAGGGCTATAGCCGCCAGCGCGTATCCATTCAGGCGAATACGCCATCCAGCATCGGCTCGCTGGTGGTGGGTAATGGCGCTCATGTGAGTTCGGTTGATCGGGTGTTTGACCGCTTCTTAACCTCGGATCTAAGACTGGCCAGCTCGGTATCCGGAAAGCTGGATATGTATACCGAACTGGCGCGTTATGTCGATGATGTTCTGGCCGATCCTGCAGGCGGTATTTCACCGCTGATGCACGATTTTTTTGCAGCGGTGCAGGATGTGGCGGATGACCCGAATTCGATCAGTGCCAGAAACAATATGATCAATGTCGCCAGCTCGCTGTCTGCAGGTTTCCAAAATATGGATAACCGCTTCAAGCAGCTGGAGCTGAATACCACCAGGGATATTCGTGGCGTGGTGGAAGAGATCAATAAACTGGTGGAAGATATCGCGGATGTGAATGAGGCCATCAACAAGCTGCAGTTTGGCGGTGGCAGCCAGCAGTCGGCCGATCTGCTCGATCTGCGCGATCAGTTGATACTGGAACT
>JACNJF010000077.1 GCA_014382695.1 Gammaproteobacteria bacterium
ATGGCATTTTTCCTTGAAATCAAATATCAAAACCATTCTATATCATCTTAAATAGACATAAACATGACATAAATTGCAATTAATCAAACTAATATGCAGCTGATGGATATTTTTGTAACTTTGTATTACAAACAGGCTGAATTTTCTGGCGGGTAAAAAAATAGATAATTAACTTTTCAATAATCAGAAGGAATAATTATATAAGCTTAATAGGAACAATTAATAGACGCTCCGTTAATTTTAAGTAGCATGACGCAAGCTATTGTTATTGCTGAGCAGGTTCAATCTATCCACTTACTCAGCACATTGAACTGTCTAGCAAACAGCGGCATAAACCCGCCCTGGCGCGTGCAGAAAAGCCGGTGTTTGATAACCACTATCTATAGAGAAATCTGATGACTGAGCAGAAAATTATTCACTATCTTGAGACGATTGGAATCAAACAGCCGAAACAAGTGGTGTATAACCCGTCCTATGAAAGACTCTTCGAAGATGAGTGCAGTGATGATCTTAGCGGCTATGAAAAAGGCCATATCACCAACTGCGATGCGGTAAATGTCTATACCGGAGTGTATACAGGGCGTTCACCGAAAGATAAATACATCGTTAAGGACGATACCACACGAGACACCCTGTGGTGGTCCGGTGCTGGCCATAAGAATGACAACAAGCCCATATCAGCTGAAGTCTGGAACGATTTGAAAGCGGTCGTTACCGATCATTTATCCGGACAAAAACTGTATGTCGTCGATGGTTTCTGCGGCGCGAATAAAAACAGCTGTCTGCGTGTACGCTTTATCATGGAAGTCGCCTGGCAGGCTCATTTTGTGAAAAACATGTTCATCCGCCCCAGCGCTGAAGAGCTGGTCGATTTCGAACCCGATTTTGTCGTGATCAACGGCTCCAAAACCTCCAATCCCGACTGGAAACGTCATGGCAAAAACTCCGAGACTTTTGTCGCCTTTAATCTGACTGAAAATATTCAGTTGATTGGCGGCACCTGGTACGGCGGCGAAATGAAGAAAGGCATGTTTTCGGTCATGAACTATCTGCTGCCACTGCGTGATATCGCGTCCATGCACTGTTCCGCCAATCTGGGTAAAGCCGATGATGTCGCTATCTTTTTTGGTTTATCTGGAACTGGTAAAACAACCCTGTCTGCTGACCCTAAACGGCGTCTGATTGGTGATGATGAACATGGCTGGGATGATGAGGGCGTATTTAATTTTGAAGGTGGTTGCTATGCCAAGGTGATTGATCTTGACCCGGTACAGGAACCGGATATTTTCAAAGCCATACGACGTGATGCTCTACTCGAAAATGTTACCATCGATGAAGATGGACAGGTCGATTTTTCAGATCGTTCCTGCACCGAAAACACCCGGGTTTCCTATCCAATCTATCATATCGATAACATTGTGAAACCGGTATCACGTGCCGGTCATGCACAAAAAGTCATCTTTCTGACCGCTGATGCTTTCGGTGTTTTTCCGCCGGTTTCCTGCCTCACAGATCAACAGGCTGAATATCATTTCCTATCCGGCTTTACCGCCAAACTGGCAGGAACTGAACGTGGTATTACCGAGCCTACTCCGACTTTTTCTGCCTGTTTTGGCGCAGCGTTTCTGCTCCTGCATCCAACCCAGTATGCCTCGGTACTGGCAAAAAGGATGCGCGCTGCCGGCGCCAAGGCTTACCTGGTAAATACAGGCTGGAATGGCACGGGCAAACGCATCTCGCTGAAGGATACGCGCGCTATCATAGATGCTATTCTAGATGGCAGCATGGATAATGCAGCAACCATTCAATTACCGGTGTTCAATCTATCGGTTCCGGTGGAGGTAGCCGGTGTCGACCCTGCGATCCTGGATCCACGTAAAACCTATGCCGATGTAACCGAGTGGGAAAATAAGGCACTGCATTTAGCCGGCCTGTTTATAAATAATTTTAACGCCTTTACCGACACCGATGAAGGTGCGTCACTGGTACAGGCAGGGCCTGTTATTTAATAACTGTTGCAACCCGAACAAATCGCCTGCTGAAATTAAAAGTTCACAATTTCAGCAGGCTTTTTTTTGCCTGAAAACAGTTCATTATTTTTATCTGATCTCCTTGATTGATTAGAAACAGTATATTGCAGGCAAAAAAAACCGCCTTTAGGGCGGTTATTTTTTATGGCGGAGAGAGAGGGATTCGAACCCTCGATACGCTATTAACGTATACGCCCTTAGCAGGGGCGCGCCTTCAGCCACTCGGCCATCTCTCCGTATCTTTATATTTCTTACTTCCTAGTAAGTATTACCGAGGTTTTCCTGGTTCTGCTCTGCCTTGATGCGGTCATAAATTTCTTCACGGTGAACTGCAACTTCACGCGGGGCATTTACGCCAATTCTTACCTGATTACCTTTAACACCTAATACGGTTACAGTAACTTCGTCACCGATCATCAGGGTCTCACCTACTCGCCTTGTTAATATAAGCATTTTACTTCTCCAATTAAGTCAATCAAAAAGCAGACTATCCAACTGCGCCTGCTTTAAACTTCTATCCGACATTTCCAATGTCGAATAGAAGGATTTTACCCGACATTAATACTTAGAGCTAGCACAGCTTGCTCTAATTCACTGGCTAATTATTTTTCCGCCAGATCAAAACCTTCATGCAATGCACGCACGCCCAGTTCAAGATATTTCTCTTCCACCACAACCGATATTTTTATTTCTGAGGTTGAAATCATCAGAATGTTGATACCCTCTTTTGCGAGAATCTGAAACATTTTACTGGCAATACCTGCATGAGAACGCATGCCCACACCGACGATCGACAGTTTAACAATTTTATTGTTGCCCGAGGCAACACGCGCACCCAGTTTTTCCAGCGTTTTCCTTAAAATGGAAAAAGCCATGTCATAGTCATTGCGATTTACCGTGAAGGTAAAATCGGTGGTGCCATCTGCGCCCACATTCTGCAGGATCATATCTACTTCAATATTCGCGTCCGAAATCGGACCGAGTATCTGGTAAGCTACACCCGGTGTATCGGGCACACCGTTGATGGTTAATTGAGCCTCATCGCGATTAAAAGCTATGCCGGAGATTACAGCTTGTTCCACGGTGTCATCCTCGTTATTTTCTGATGTTATTAATGTGCCTTCCCCTTCCACGAAAGATGAAAGAACACGCAGTGGTACTCCATATTTGCCGGCAAACTCGACCGAGCGAATTTGCAGAACCTTTGAACCCAGACTGGCCATTTCCAGCATTTCTTCAAACGTAATTTTCTTCAGTCGCCGGGCTTCAGGAACCACACGTGGATCGGTCGTATAGACTCCGTCGACATCGGTAAAGATCTGACATTCATCCGCTTTCAAAGCCGCCGCCAGTGCTACACCGGTGGTATCCGAGCCACCGCGCCCGAGGGTGGTAATATTACCCTTTTCATCAACGCCCTGAAAACCGGCAACCACGACAACATTTCCACCCGCCAGATCCTGCTGGATATTACCGGAATCGATCGACAGGATACGCGCCTTGTTGTAAGCGTTATCAGTCAGAATTTTTACCTGCGCTCCAGTATAGGAAACTGCCGGTTGTCCCAGTTTGTGTAAGGCCATGGATAACAGTGCAATCGTCACCTGTTCACCCGTCGTCAGCAACACATCCAGTTCACGGCCACGTACAGCCGGGTCGATCTGTTTGGCCATATCGGTCAGGCGATTGGTTTCACCACTCATCGCAGAAACCACGATCACCATATCGTTACCCTGATTTTTATAGGCAATAATTTTTTCAGCGACCGCTTTGATGCGCTCGATGCTGCCTACCGATGTTCCACCATATTTCTGAACTAAAAGTGCCATACCTGAGGAAATACCAAATTAATGATGCCGGGAAAACGTAATGCCTTAAAAGGCCGAGGATTATAGGAGATTTATGCCGTACAAGTCATCACCTATACGGCAGTTTTTTTTACGAAAGCTGACTTTTTACCCAATCAGCAACCGATTTTAAAGCAGCAGGCAGTTTATCCGGGAGATTTCCACCACCCTGAGCCATATCTGGACGACCACCGCCCTTGCCACCACACTGTTCTGCAACCAGTTTTACCAGATCACCGGCCTTGATCAGGCTAGTTTCCTGTTTGCTAACTCCGGCAATCAGGGTAATTTTGTCGCCTTCACTACTGGCCAGCAGGATAGCGGCTTTACCCAGTTTATTTTTCAGCTGATCAACCGTATCACGCAGGGTTTTTACATCGGCACCTTGCAGCATCGCCGCCAGCACCTTAATGCCATTGATTTCGATCGCTTCCGATTCCAGATCACCACCGGCCTGTGCGGCCAGTTTTGCTTTCAGTTGATCGAGCTCTTTTTCCAGCTTTTTATGGGTTGACTGTAACTGCTCCACCTTCTGCAACACATCATCTCGACCGCCCTTGAGTTGCTGGGCCAGCTGATTCAACTGCATCTCATCCTGATGAAAACGCTCCATCGCGTTGTTACCAGTTACCGCTTCGATCCGTCTGACACCCGCAGCGACGCCAGTTTCCAGTGTAATCTTGAACAGGCCGATATCTCCTGCGCGTGCAACATGGGTACCACCGCACAGCTCAACCGATCTGGAGCCGATACCGAGTACACGTACGGTTTCGCCATACTTTTCCCCAAACAGCATCATCGCACCGGTTTCACGTGCATCATCGATCGACATTACACGAGAACTACTCGCCAGGTTCATGCGAATCTGTTCATTCACCAGATCCTCGATCTGACGTAACTCAGCAGCTGTCAGTGGTTGAAAATGTGAAAAGTCAAAACGCAACTTTTCATCATCCACCAGTGAGCCTTTCTGCTGCACATGATCGCCCAGAATACTGCGCAATACTTCATGCATCAGGTGTGTGGCAGAGTGATTCAGTTTGATCGCCTGACGGCGCGCTTCATCGATATGCGCATTCACCGAACTCCCCAGTTGCAGCTTGCCAGACTCAAGTTTTCCGATGTGTAAAAAGACACCTTTCTGCTTCTGGGTATCGGTTACCGTAAAGCGACCGGAAGCAAAACTCAACTGTCCGCTATCACCGACCTGACCACCCGACTCGGCATAGAATGGGGTGTTATCCAGTACAATAATGGCTTCCTCGCCGGCCTCAAGTTCTGCGACATCCTGTCCAGCTTTTAGAATCCGGACCACTTGCGCGGCGTAAGTGTTTTCTTCATAACCCTGAAAACCGGTCTCCGCAAGATCATCCAGTGCCAGTTGATCGCTACTGGTACTAAACTGGCTGGCGGCACGTGCACGCTCTTTCTGTTGCGCCATCGCCTGCTCAAACCCGGCATGATCCACTTCAAGATTCTGCTCTCTCGCCACATCGGCGGTCAAATCAACTGGAAATCCATAGGTATCATACAACTTGAATACGGTTTCCCCATCAATCATCTGGCCCTGCAGATTGTTAATCGTTTCCTGCAGAATCTTCATCCCGTGCTCCAGCGTTTCGGCAAAGCGCTGCTCTTCTTTCAATAACACCCGAGCCACATGTTCACGGTTTTTACTGAGCTCAGGATAGGCATCACCCATCAATTCAGACAAGGTCTCTACCAACTTATAAAAGAATGGCTCATCACAGCCCAACTGATGACCATGACGTGATGCACGACGAATGATACGACGTAGTACATAGCCACGCCCTTCGTTGGATGGCAGTACACCATCCACGATCATAAACGCGCAGGAGCGGATGTGATCGGCAATTACGCGTAAGGATTTATTCTGCAGATCACCGATACCGGTGTGAGCAGCAGCCTGTTTGATCAGTACCTGAAACAGATCGATTTCGTAATTACTGTGTACATTCTGTAAAATCGCCGCCAGCCGTTCCAGTCCCATTCCGGTATCGACCGAAGGCTTGGGTAAAGGTGTCAACGTGCCACTGGCATCGCGATCATATTGCATGAACACCAGATTCCAGATTTCAATGTAACGATCACCGTCTTCATCGGGTGAACCTGGAGGACCGCCCGGAATCGATTCACCATGATCATAAAAGATTTCACTACAGGGACCGCAAGGGCCGGTATCACCCATCGACCAGAAATTATCTTTGGCACCTATTCGAGTGAATTTTGCCGGATCAATCTTCATTTCCTTGAGCCAGATATCGGCGGCTTCGTCATCCTCTTCGAAAACCGTAACCCACAGCTTTTCCGGCGGCAGACCAATCACTTCGGTCAGAAACTCCCAGGCATACTGAATCGCTTCGCGCTTGAAGTAATCTCCAAAGCTAAAATTACCCAGCATTTCAAAAAAGGTGTGATGACGTGCGGTATAACCAACATTTTCCAGGTCGTTATGCTTGCCACCGGCACGCACACAGCGTTGCGACGTTGTCGCTCGAACATAGGGGCGCTTTTCCTGCCCCAGGAATAACTCCTTGAACTGCACCATACCCGCGTTGGTGAACAACAGGGTCGGATCATTAGCAGGCACCAGAGAGCTGGAGGGTATAATTTCATGGCCTTTCTGGTTAAAAAAAGTCAGGAATTTTTCACGTAGTTCGGCACTGGTTGTCATTAAAAATCGTTAAACTGGGCAGTTAAAAAAGTCAGCGGAATAATCTCATGACTGACTCAGGAGAAAAACCCCTATTTTGTAAAAAACGGGCCTGTTTGGTCTTTTCTTTATATTCGCGGGGTAATTCTGCACCGAATTTCTTTTTTCGCTGCTGTTGCATCGCATCAGTCCAGTCTAACTCACTGCTGGACAGCAATGTTTCGACAATGGTTTCATCGATGCCTCTTTGCTGCATTTCATGGCGGATACGAATCGGGCCATAGCCTCTGGCGACGCGTTGTGACACAAAACATTCTGCAAAGCGTTGGTCGCTGAGTAGACCGTCCTGCTCCAGTCGATCGAGTGCCAGTGAAATTTCAGAGGGTGTATATTCACGCTGCAGCAACTTGTTGCTCAGCTCCTGGCGTGAATGCTCACGGCGCGATAACAGATCCATCGCCGTGTTGCGAGTACTGCGAATTATGTTGCCTGACGTCATCGAAACTCCGGCGCTCTCAGTGATTCAGGGAAGTACTGCTCCAGACAGCACTTCCCGAAGTGCGTTATTCTTCAGGCTTCGACCAGCTTTTCCTTTTTAGGCTTTTTTTCTGGCACTTCATCCGCCACTACTTTATTTCTGCTACCCAGCTCAGGTAACAGTTCGGCCCGGATTCTGCTCTCGATATCTTTTGCCATGTCAGGATGCTCCTTCAGATAATTTTTCACATTATCCTTACCCTGTCCAATACGCTCTTCTTTATAGCTATACCAGGCACCCGCCTTATCGACAAAGCCGAGTTTGACGCCCAGATCGATTAGCTCGCCCTCCAGTGAAGTGCCCTCACCGTACAGAATTTCAAACTCACACTGTTTAAAGGGCGGGGCCACCTTATTCTTGACGACTTTGACGCGGGTTTCGTTACCGATAACTTCATCACCCTTCTTGATCGCGCCAATGCGTCTGATATCCAGACGCACCGAGGAATAAAACTTGAGCGCGTTACCACCGGTGGTGGTTTCCGGATTACCAAACATCACCCCGATCTTCATGCGGATCTGGTTGATAAAAATCACCATGGAATTAGAGCGCTTGATGCTACCGGTTAACTTACGCAGTGCCTGCGACATCAGACGTGCCTGAAGCCCGACATGCGAATCACCCATATCACCCTCGATTTCAGCGCGCGGGGTTAAAGCCGCCACCGAGTCGATGACAATGACGTCAACCGCCGCCGAACGCACCAGCATATCGGTGATTTCGAGAGACTGTTCACCGGTATCTGGTTGAGAGATCAGCAATTCATCCAGATTAACTCCGAGTTTTTCTGCATAGACCGGGTCAAGCGCATGCTCTGCATCGACGAAAGCAGCGATTCCGCCAGCTTTCTGACACTGTGCAACTACCTGCAGCGCCAACGTCGTTTTACCGGAGGACTCCGGCCCGTAGATTTCGACCACGCGGCCTTTCGGTAGGCCACCTATACCCAGCGCTATGTCGAGAGACAGCGAACCGGTGGAAATAACTTCCATGTTGCGATCGATCATGCCATCGCCCATACGCATGACGGAGCCCTTGCCAAATTGCTTTTCAATCTGCCCGAGTGCTGCTGCCAGTGCTTTTTTCTTGTTATCGTCCATCGTGTCTCCCGTTGTCTGAATTTGCTGATGAGTGGCTGATTATCACACAGCTCCACGAGAACATAAAGAGAACTTTTCAGTTTCGACTTTTAATTCGTGGCCCCTGATTTCAAACCGGATATCGATTCCGAAGTCAGACTGTAGCTGTATTCTGGAGCATTATACAGACCCTGTAGCTCATGACGTGAGCCACTAAATGGATATTTTCATGTGTTCTTAGACTGTACTACAACTTCAACCCTGTAATTTGATCAGCTCGATCAGTCGCGTTAGCGCATACACCAGACTACTCAGACGTACCTGCTTGCGATCACCCTCAAAGTGATGGGTTTCGGTCACACACTCACCCCACAGCATAAAACCAAAACACACCGTACCCACCGGCCTGTTTTCGCTGCCACCCCCCGGACCCGCAATACCGCTAACGCCGATCGACAGCTGTGCCAGACTGTGGCGTAGCGCGCCTTTCACCATTTCGTCGACCACCTGCTCACTCACCGCACCATACTTTTGCAGCGTGTCAGCACGCACACCCAGCATGTCGATCTTGGACTGATTACTATAGCTAACAAACCCACGCTCAAACCATTCCGAACTGCCGGCCAGATCGGTCAGGGTCCCGGCAATCAACCCGCCGGTACAGGATTCCGCGGTACTGATCATACTGCGGGTCTCCAGCAGTAATGTGGAGAGTTCGAGAGTTAACTTTTCAATTTTCTTGTTCATTCTTATTAGCCTTAACTTGACGAGGCTGTGGCTTGCGCCGGCCACGTGGTTTAATATCGAGTATCAGCAGTGCCCGTAAGCGACTCTGCCCAAAACTGGCCATCTTGACAAATTCACGCACGTTGATCGGTACCAGCATGTAATCAGTTTCCGACTGCCAGGGGCCATCGGTGGTATCCGGATCATTGATGTACACGAAGTCATCATCTGCCCCGGTCACATACACCCAGTGCGGGGTCTTGTTGTTATTCAGCCGCCAGGTACTGATCAACGCCAGGATCACATGCCCACCGCGCAGGGTTTTCATCATTTCGTCGGCCTTGATGCTATGCGTAACGATCTGGATATCCGTGTCCTGTATACGCTGCAGAAAATCTTCATGTACCTGCTCGATCACTGCTTTTTTATCCGGGTTGCGCACTCCGTCGATGAACGGTACTCCGGTCTGATTGATATTCAGCGTCACCTGCAGACCGCGCTGCCAGGCACTCAGGGCGAGACCATAGGGTGAGCAGCCGCCGTGTCCGGAGGTCATAAAGATGGTGGTGGCTTCGCGCCAGATCTGCAGTTCTTCGCGGCGTTGCATTTCATACTCGGGGCGGAGTGTTTTCAGCGCCATCATCAGCGATGCCGGTCCACAGGTGAAATCGGTCGTCTGCTGGTAATACGGGGTCATTTTCCCCTGTTTTAACTTGGTCGCATAGATACGTTTTTCCATGCGCAACGCATTGCTGCCATCGTCGTAGTAATTCTCGATTTCATCGATCATCTGATAACGCAGCTTGTTGTAAGTCTTGATGGCAGCTTCATTATTCACATGCACTTCGAGGCGCATATAGGCACACTGTCGCTCGCGCCCCGCCTGCTCGATTGCCAGTACCAATTGCTGAGCCAGCCCCTGACCCTGATAATCCGGCAGAATGGCGATCGAATATAAGCGTGCCAGACTGGTGCCGGTACGGTACAGCGCCAGCACATAGCCAATCAACTGTGGCTTGCCTCGAACCTCGACATCGGCCACCAGCATGTCGTGCGCGCCCGGGCGTAGAAAACGCTGAAAACTACGTCGCGACAGGAAATCACTGCTGAAGCAGGTATTTTCGATCAGTAGCAGGCGCTCAAGATCGTTGGGGCTTGCCACACGCAGAGTAAACGCTCCGCTCATGCGAGAGAAACTCCGATTGCGTCAAATCGAGGGCAACCGGCTGCAGATAAAGGAAAACGAACCCGAAAACAGCTAAGGCAGGTGAAATGCATCAAAATGGGAATAACTCAGGCTCAAATAACCCAAACATTCTAGCGTGATGCCATTTGTATCAACAAGGTAATTCTGTTTCATCCAGAGCACTCCTGTTTGGGTGACGCAACAAGCGCGGAGATTCTCAGCTGCGAAACAGTTCATCCAGCGTCAACTCATAACTGGCCGTGAAGGTCTGCAGAAAATACTCAACCTCGGGTAAATCATAGGCTTTTAATTTCGCCTCGATTTCTTTTTCAGCGGTGGAAAACTCATAATTGCCTGCCGCCACTTCCATCTTGCACTTCACATACGCCGCAATCGTATCCGCCGCCTTGATGATCTGCTTATGCTCAGGCGGTAACTCCTGTTCGATCATCGATGGACGATAATCCTCCTTCAGCTGCGCCGGTAACAGATTCAACAGCTCGTGCTCGGCCTTGCGCTCGATAGTTTTGTAGGCCTGGGTAATTTCGGCCGAATGATACTTGATCGGAGACGGCATATCGCCGGTGATCACTTCGCTACAGTCGTGATACAGCGCCGCCACCACGATCGCGTTCACATCCAGATTGCCCTGATAAAAGCGGTTACGGATCAACCCCAACGCATGCGCAATCACCGACACTTCCCAGCTGTGCTCCATCACATTTTCATTGACTGTATTGCGCTTCAGGCCCCAGCGTTGTAGCCAGCGGATTTTACTGATATAGGCGAAGAAATGACTTTTCATGGTTTTCCATGCGATGCTGACAATAGTTGTTTTTAGTTTTTTAAAGTATCTGGAACCAGCCCATTAAGCCAGTTTATTTAACCCCAGGGAACCCCTGTTTAAAAACTCGCTAGATTAACGTGGATAATCCTAATTCGATTTCGGAATTAGTGGCGGCTTCAGTAAAAGTCGGTGTATGCATATCCCTGTCAACCAGTTGAACGAGCGGAAGTCACTAATATGCAACGTGGTCTGTCTGGTTGCGTGATACCTTGCTCCCATCCTAAGCTAAACCGACTCTCTAATGAACCAGCGATGATGACAGAATCTGTTCAAAATACCTTCCCCACAGTAGATTCAGCCTGATTCCGCCAGCCTCCTAAGGTACACTTGCAGACCCGGCAGCAACAAGCCCTGAACCATCAACACGAATCGATTTGAATGACGACTAACCCGGCCAGCCCCAGCCCTGTAAAACCCGATCACACGCCGATGATGCAGCAATTTCTGAGCATCAAGGCAGAACACCCCGACATGCTGCTGT
>JACNJF010000172.1 GCA_014382695.1 Gammaproteobacteria bacterium
CGCTCAGCTAATAATTCTGGCAGAATATTGCTTCTGAAAATACAGTTTGCATTACACTTCTGGACACTCAGGAAAGATTAAAGTCTCCGACTTTACTCGACAAAAGGTACTGGGTGTATTTAATCCCGCCGTTTTAAATCCCATTAAAGTTACTTATTGCAGAAGGATTGCCACCAACTCGAAAACCTCGGGTACATGCTTTCAAGCACAATGTTAAAATTTTCCTGAGCGCTAACACCTGATATATTCCCGATTTTAATTATATGAGCCAGAGTGATTATATTTATATAAAAATAATAGAAAAATCCAAATTAATTGTGTCCGGAATCAACAGGAGAAACCCTGGAATATTATAAAAAAGAAAAATTATTCCGAATGGTGATCCATGTTCAAATGTTGCGGCAGGCAAGATTAAACTTGAACACCACAAAATCATACTCCATTTTATATAGTGAGCTTTAAGTCCATTCTCTGATTTTGTTTTCGTTTCGATACGTTAAATCCTTTTAATTTTATTTAAAATCTAACGCCCAGCTAATTTGCGGAGGCGCGCTTTTTTGCGCCGTAGTCAGATTGAGCTTGTTAGGAGCAAATTCCACTACAAACCTTTAATAATGATTACTGCGATAACAGACACTACAGTTAGAACCACTAATATTTTATTAGCTAGCGCCCAGAATTTAGTATTTGAATTGTTCGAACAGCGCCATATTGAGACTAAAAGCCAAAAGTATAAAAGTGCCCCTGCAATAAAGGCTACTGTTATATCAATATTTGCTTCTTGCGTGAGTACAATAATAGGTGCCAATACTAGCCAAGCAAGTGGGTAACCTAGAACCCATACGCGCCAGAGCTTTTCTTTCCCATTCCATGTATTAAAAATAAATGACATATTTTCCTTTATAAGCTCCTAACGCCGCGATTTGCAGCTGGCTAAAGTGGATACAAAGTGCGCAACATGTTGTATAAATGCTTAGATGTTATGGATTTAATGATAATGACAAACCAGGTATTTGAGTATCCCTACGTCGTCATTCCTGAGTGCTTTTATCAGGAATCCAGTTTTATCGGCACAATGAATTCCATCCTCAGGCGCAGAAACGGTCTTGCACAAGGACCGATTTTGTCGGTGCTTTCATTTACCTGTTACATCAGCAAAGCGTTTATTCGTGTGTATTTATCCACGCCATGATTGTAAGGAGGTGCTTTCTCCCTTTCAATAAAAGGCTTTTAATCAGCCTGTTAGCCGTATAATACGCTGAAAAATACTGGATAGATCGACCTCAATCCATTTATCCTTTCATGATTGCTTACCGGCTTTTTAAACTGATCACCCGCTATTTATGCAAGTTTCACAGACCCCGATAACTGACCAGCCCTTCTTTCTGTTACTCAAACCGGAAGCAAGAGCGTTCCTGACAGAACAGGCTGTCCGCATGCGCCTATCCCTGCAGGATTGCCGCCAGGCCTGCGAAATTGCGCTCGACCTGCAGATGTGGGGGGCTGAGTCGATACAGCAAGTGTGGCCGGATCAAACCCAGTTCAAGGTGACCGGTAAAGCGCGTAAACAACAGACCATGCAACAACTACGTGCACACTGGGAAGTCCTCAAATCATCCCACAATCTATACCCGCTCGATTGCAAAACGACCAAAATCAGTGCCGCTTCGATACCGGTCGCGGTCGAAAAAGAAAAGCTCGGTCTCGGCCGCTGCCCGGTCGCTTCACCGCGCACCCTGTGCTGTAATCTGCAAACCCTGGACGCGGTCGATAACTGTGGTTATGGCTGTAGCTATTGCAGCATCCAGTCTTTTTTCGATGGCAAGCAGATCAGTTTCGATCCCGGCTTTGCCGATAAACTCAAAAAGCTGGAGCTGGATCCGGATAAAACCTATCACATCGGCACCGGCCAGTCGTCCGATTCGCTAATGTGGGGCAACAGCCACGGGGTACTGGATGCGGTGATCGAGTTTGCACAAGATCACCCGAATGTGATTCTGGAACTGAAGACCAAATCCGCCAATGTGAGTCATCTGCTACGCGCGAATGCACCGAAGAATATCCTCTGTACCTGGTCACTCAATACCCCGACCCTGATTCAGCACGAAGAACATGGTACCGCCTCGCTGGAAAAGCGCCTGAATGCGGCGCAAAAGGTGGCCGATGCGGGTTACGTGGTTGGCTTTCACTTTCATCCGATCATTCATTACCACGGCTGGGAGAATGATTACCGACACATCGTTGAACAGCTGACTGCACGCTTTTCCCCGCAGCAGGTGGCGCTGGTTTCGATGGGAACGCTGACCTATATCAAATCGGTGATGAAGGAGATTCGCAAACGCTCGATCCCCAGCCAGATCCTGAAGATGCCGATGGTGGATGCCGATGGCAAGCAATCCTATCCGGATGAGATCAAGCTGGAACTGTTCAGACATGTTTACGACAGTTTCCCGGCAGAATGGAAACAGCAGGTATTTTATTATCTGTGCATGGAAAATCAGCGTTTCTGGAAACCCGTATTTGGTTTTGACTATGCGTCCAATAGTGAGTTTGAAGCGGCGATGAAAACCGCCTATCTTGAAAAAATCAACCGCCGTCGTTGATCACATGCCTGTGGGTGCTTTGGCCTCACACTCACTCTCAGGCTTCATATCCTGTATCAGTGGTTGCGATTTAATCTCCAGCAACAGATCATCCAATGGCGCAGGCCGAGCGATGCCATAGCCCTGTAAAAAGTCGACGCCGATGTCGATCAGTTTTTGCTTTATCGCATCGTTTTCGACATATTCTGCAATCGTTTTCATGCCCAGCACCTGGCCTACTTCGTTCATCGATTTTACGATCGAAAAATCGATTGGATCATGCGCAATATCCTTGACGAACATGCCGTCGATTTTCAGAAAGTTGACCGGAAGATTCTTCAGATGTGCATAGGAAGCATGGCCACTGCCAAAGTCATCCAGTGAAAACAGACAGCCCAGATGCTTCAAATCATTGATGAAGGCTCTGGCTTTTTCCAGATCTTTCATCGCACTGGTTTCGGTTATCTCAAAACAGATACTGCTTTTTTTGATCCTGTAATCTTCGAACTGCTGCTTTATAAACAGGGAGAACTGCTGATCGGTGATGGACTGACCCGAAATATTAATGGCGAACACGAAGGCCTGATTAAAGCTGGACTGATGCTGAGCCAACCAGTCAAAAGTAGTCTTCACCACCCATCGGTCGAGCGTGGTAGCCAGGCCATAACGCTCTGCTGCGGGTAAAAACATACCGGGTGATATGACATCCCCATTTTCCGATAGCATGCGTAATAGTATTTCAAAATGCGGCTGTTCGTTTGCGGGATCAGTGGCTCTAATCGGTTGTTGATAGAGCTGCATCCGGCAATTCTCAAACGCTTCCACCAGTAGGTTAATGATGGTACTTTCACCGCGTTTCTGTGCGGCCGTCACATCATATATCTGTACCCGGTTACGCCCGCTTTCCTTTGCGGTATAACAGGCCGCATCGGCTTCACTCAGTATATTATCTGCACTTTCAGCACTACCGCTGAAAGGAACCATACCGATACTGACCCCTATATTAAAAACCTGTGAATTCCAGAAAAAACGAAAATCTTCAACTCCGGCACGTATGATATTTGCCAGCTTCAGGCCAACCTCTTCAGAGCAATGCTCCAGCAGGATTGCAAACTCATCTCCACCCAGGCGGGCAAAGGTGTCTCTCTGTCTGAGCTTTCCCGACATTAACTTTGTTATCTGCTTCAGCAGTTCATCACCCGCCGCATGACCAGCGGTATCATTCACCAGTTTAAATCGATCCAGATCCATGAATAGCAGAACATTATCACTCGCCGTTTCTCTGGCCTTTACAATTGACTTACCCAGACGCGCATCAAATTCTCGCCGATTTAATAATCCGGTCAGCTCATCGTGATTCGCCTGATACTCAACTTCATGCGCATACGCCCTCGATTGTGAAACGTCGTGGAAAACCAGAACTGCACCAATGATTTCCCCTTTGCTGCTATGTATCGGGGCGGCGCTATCTTCAATAGGTATCTTGATGCCATTACGATGTATTAGAACCTTGTTGGCACCTAATTCCACGATCGATTTCTGATCCAGACACTCGATCACCGAATCTGACACCTTTTCTTGTGTTTTTTCATCGATGACCTGAAACACTTCGCTGATGTGCTGGCCGATCGCTTCATTCGAACCCCAACCACTCAGCTTTTCGGCTACCGGATTGATTGACTGTACGATACCCTGAGTATCAGTAGTGATGACACCATCGGCAATTGCGCGTAATGTTACCAGCGCGCGTTCATGCTCATCCAGTAGCTTCTGGCGTGCCGCGATCAGGGCCGAAACATCCGAAATAGAGATAATAATCTTGTTCCCGTCGGAATGCCGTAGCGGACTCAGCTCCATTTCAACGGCCAGCTTTTCTCCACTTTTCTTTAGTGCGAGCAGATGCCGACCCTTGCCTGCCAGACGGGTCTTCTTATTGTGTTGGGTATTTTTGAAATTTTCCCGGTAACGAATCTGATATTTGCGATATTGCTCCGGAATAAGTATGTAGATGGATTGATTGAGCAGCTCTTTACTGTCATAGCCAAAAATCTCTTCTGCACGCTTATTAATAGACTCAATGATGCCCATGCTGTTTATCACCAGCATCCCATAAGGCGCCAGCATGAAAGTTTTTTCCAGATCGCGCTGACTTTTTTCCAGCGCCCGGGTGCGTCTATTCACCTTCATTTCGAGCGCATCATTTGAATTTTTTAATTGTAACTCGGCCTCTACCCTGGAGTTTTCATTCTTCCATAAGCGCCAGATAAAATTAAAAAAGATCACGCAAAGAATGCCATAAACCGTTACCGTACGGACATATAAACTGGATTCATAGCGCTCAAACATGTTGCCGTTTGGGATAGCCAGTACCTTCCAGCCGGTCCCCGGAACCTTTTCGCTATGTAACACCGAATCCAGCCGCAGCTTGTCCAGTCGTTTCAGACCCCAGATCGTACTAAAAACACCCTCAGCACTGAATTCAAGCTGTGCGCTATCCTGGTCTTGAACGACCACTAACGACTGGCCTGGTACGATCAGGTTACGCAACAGCTGTAACAAGGCTTCAACCTTAAAGCTAACGAAGAAGATTGGGCTGTTTTCTGCCCTGTTGATATCAACCATGATGTCAACATGATATTCATCCAGATTACTACCATGAATCACTACCGTTTTTGCATGATTCTCCGGTGCCTCCGCAAACAGCTTAAGGCCAGCATGACAGACGGCTCCAAACTTAATGTCTTTTTCCAGCACCATCGGATTCCCTGTTGCATCCGCAAACTGGTAACTAAAATAATCCGGGAAGTAATTCTTTAACAGCTCGGTTAAGCCGCTTAAACTTTTCTGGTCTGCCGGGAAGTCGACAATTTTTAGCAACAGATCTTTTTCCTGACGTACTATAGACTGCACGATCTGGCGTCTTTTTTCGACCAGCTGGCTGAGATTATGCACCGCGCTACGCACTGCATTTTTCGCTATCTCCTGCTGCGTTCGGTAATAGCTATGACTTTCATAATGGATAAAGCCGAACATCGCGATGGCTATCAGTAGCAGAAGTAGAATGGATGGGACCGCTACAAACAGAAAGCTACCGAAAGACTTTTGATTAAAAATAGCGGTTATTTTAAGCAGTCGACTGACCAATGATCCATTCCACCGTGGTTTGTTTATTGAAACTCATCTTAAGGGAGGTCCAGGCTTAAACATCCTGACCAGAAACAGCAGCAGTGACCTGAACCCTTATTTTTTTAAATGTTTATAGATTGTAGTAGAGGGCCTTAAAAATAGTAGCCGTCGATCCGTTTAATTGCATAAAACAGTGATCGTCAGCGCCACAACATGGGGGATATTCAGGGTGTCAGCCATTGCTTCAACTGCTCTGCCCTCTGTACAGGGGCTAATGCTGCCGCTTTTGCAACCTGCCGGTAAAACTCCTGATAATCATCATTGACGCTACGCAATAACTGTCTGAAAGCGGCGACATCTGCATAATACGTCGATACCGATGCCAGCTTTGCATTATTCAGTTCGCCCTGAAACCAGTAACTAAAGCCATCTGACACTTCAAAGCCCGCGCTGAGTGACTGGTAGCTTTGCCTCAATTGTTCAAAAACCTGTTGCTTCTGAACACGCTTTTGACTGTCATCCAGCTCACTTTGATACAGCTCATTTAACGCCAGTCGGGTCTGCTCGATCAGCTGGGTCACCTGCTGACGATTGCTAAAACGCTGTTGGTACTGTTTCATCTGCTGCGCCTGGCCGCTTTGCTGCAACCATTTCTCGGTGCCGCTTAGCTGTACCGCCATCGCAAACGATTCATTAAATCCAGTGTCGCCATCGATATACAGGCGCTGGTGTGCAAGCTCATGAAAAATCAGACCGGCCAGACGCGGCTCCGGCCAGTACACAAAGGTATTCAGCACCGGGTCATCAAACCAGCCCAGGGTGGAATAAGCGGGAATATTGCTGACATACACATCTTTAGACTGTTTGAGTAAATCCGCTTTAAAGGCTTCCAGCATGGCATCATCAAAATAACCACGGTAACCGGCACAACCCACGATCGGATAACACCATTGCTGCAGGGTGATGGAAAATTCGTCCGCCGCATACAGGTTTTTTAACACATGGTTACGGTCCAGGTCGGCGTAGCGGGTATAGCTGTCAGAGCGGGGTAGCTGTAACTGATCGAAGGCAAACGCACGGATTCTGGACACCAGTTGCAGTTGCTCAACCAGCTTCGGGTCGGTCGATTCTTCGGCCAGCAAATCGTCGATATCCACCGTTTTCTGTACCATCGAGAGTTGTCCTTTGACGCTATGTAGATAGTAGGAAAGATCAGCGCAACCGACGCTGAGCAGGCAGGCTAGTCCCACTGTAAAGCCTTTTATGTTAGCCCCGAATACCACTTGTAAGACCCCCGTCATGCATCTGCCAGAGGTTTAATCTTAGCAGTTATTTGAACGGGATGGAGACGAACACACTAAGGCCTTTATCCAGACTATTATCGGTCAGTCCAGCCTTAACATTGATTCCCACGCTCGCCTGACTGGCGAGATCGCGCGAATAACCGAGGCTGACAGCCGTAAAATCATCGGCTCCATCGTTTACGGCCTGCTCAAAATCGATACCTGCACTCAGGCGGGAACTTTGATCCAGACGATAGCCGGTTCCTGCCGAGAAAAACCACACATCGTTAAAATCGGTGTCTGCGGTGTCACCAGTGAGCTGATAACCGGCACTAACTCCCGGCATCCAGTTGCCCATTTCCATCGACATCGATAGCTTGATTGAGTAATCAGTTTCTCCAGTTCCGAGTGATTTTTTCTGATCTGCCGTTGCCAGTTTAACCGTAGCGGTTAACTCATAAAAAATACCCTCCTGCTGCTGTGGAAAAAAGGCTCGCGATACCGATAGCTGGCTATCGCCGATTCCTGAGCGCGTCACGCTTTGTGTGGTGGATGTGGGCGTATTAATGCTTGAACCCGGCCCCTGACCTGCAGACTGTCCTCGAACACCAGGCACTACCGTCGCATCACCTCTCACCGATACATACGGCACCTCTAACGCAAAGCTCCACACATCCGCAAAATATTTCAGCTGCAACGGGATACTGCTGACATCCGTGCTGGTATCCGAACCGTAATCGCCTGATTCCAGCTGATACGCCACATCCAGCACAAACTGCCCGGCCCGCACATTCGTCATCAGTAGCAGGGGTAACAGTAGCGGGATTGATTTTTTCAGCGTTGTAGGTAAGTCCATGATGTGATCTCCCTGAGTATCAATTTTAACAGATCGGCTGCAGCAACTACAGGTCTGAGCGCTGAGCAATATTCTGAACCAGATAGCATGAGTTCGACAATGATCTGCATCATCAGTCAATAAGTGAACCGCCGCTCGTGTCTGGCGTGTATCAGGAAGCGGCCTGTTTGCAGTTGCATATATTGTTATAATGCACTAACTCTGCAGGCCCTGTAACGTACCTGCATCCATCTTTCGAGCTCAGGGATTCTGACCATGAATGTACTTTATAAACTGATAAAAGCGATTTTTTACTTTGGCCCATTAATCAGCCTGCTACTGTTGAGTCAGGCTGTGGCCGATACCAGTCCGGCCATTTTGAATTATGCCAGCCTGGCGCAACCGGTCTGGGCCAGACAGGGCATGGTGTCGTCTCAGCAACAGATTGCGACGCAGGTCGGCGTGGATATTTTACAGCAGGGTGGGAATGCGGTGGATGCCGCCGTCGCCGTCGGTTTCACTCTGGCGGTTACCCTGCCACGCGCCGGGAATCTGGGGGGTGGGGGCTTTATGCTGGTTTATCTTGCCGAAAAGCAGCAGACACTGGCGCTCGATTATCGAGAGATGGCACCACAGCAGGCGCATCGTGACATGTATCTGAATGAAGACGGTTCGGTCGACCAGAACCGTTCGCGCTTTCACGGACTGGCGGTCGGCGTACCCGGGACCGTGATGGGTCTGGTGGAAGCTTTACAGCGTTATGGCAGTATGGATCTGCGCCAGGTCATGCAACCGGCTATCCGTCTCGCGCGTGATGGCTTTATCGTCGATCATGAACTGGCGACCTCGCTGCAACAATCCGCAAAGCGCCTTGGCCAGTGGCCCGCCAGTAAGGAAGTTTTTTTCCATCCCAATGGCTCGCCTTACCAGAGCGGTGAACGTCTGATCCAGCAGGATCTGGCGAATACGCTGACACAAATTTCCCGGCACGGATCTAAAGCCTTTTATCAGGGCCGCATTGCGCAGCAGATCATCGCTGCAGTAAATCAGGCCGAAGGCAACATGAGCCCTGCGGATATGCAAAACTATCAGCTCAGGCTGCGTGAACCGGTATCCGGTCATTATCGAGGCTATCGCATTGTCTCCATGCCTCCGCCATCTTCCGGTGGCACGCATATCATCCAGATTCTGAATATGCTGGAGCAGGCTGATCTGGCCGGCATGGGACATAATAGCGCTGACTCGATTCATATCATGGTGGAAGCGATGAAGCGCGCGTATGCCGATCGCAGTGAATATCTGGGTGACCCGGATTTCAACCCGATACCGGTCGCACAACTGACCGATAAAGCCTATGCAAAAAAACTGTTCGCCCAGATCGATGTCAATCACGCCAGCGATAGCCGGCAGATAAAGCCCGGGCTGGAGTTACCCGCTGAAAGCCCGCAAACCACCCATTTTTCAGTGGTTGATCGCTGGGGCAACGCCGTCTCCAATACCTATACCCTCAATTTCAGTTATGGTTCCGGCATTATGGCGAAAGGTACCGGAGTATTGCTGAATAATGAAATGGATGATTTCAGCGCCAAACCGGGGGTGGCAAACGCGTATGGCCTGATCGGTGGTTCGGCCAATGCGGTACAGGCGGCCAAGCGGCCCCTGAGCTCGATGAGCCCGACCATGGTATTCAAACCCGGTAGCGATGATATTTTGCTGGTAACCGGTAGTCCCGGTGGCTCACGCATCATCACCACTACGCTGCAAATCATCAGCAACGTGATCGATCATCGAATGAATATTGCCGAGGCCACTCAGGCTTCGCGTTTTCATCACCAGTGGCTACCCGATAGCATCACGCTGGAAAAGGGTTTCAGTGTGGATACGATTCGACTGCTGCGCCAAAAAGGCCATGCCATTGATGCCAGCAACTGGGCGATGGGTAGCACCCAGTCAATCCTCAGAGTCGAGGATGGCTGGAGTGGAGCCTCGGATCAACGCCAGGCAGGCACTTTAACCCTCGGCTATTAAAACCAGTTCATCAGCGGTGCAGTCTTATTACCATTCGATATAGATCTCTGCTGATTGGACGGCGCTTCAAAACGCCAGCCCTTAAGGGTGCGGATCATCACCGGTACCGACGGGATGATGGAGCTGATAAAGCCTTCATCGTCATTGCCTAAAGAGGCCAGATAGTCCATTCCGAGTATCGAGATATTATTCCTCTCTGCACTCGAAAGGGGTTCGAAATATCGATCAAACCCGGTGCGTCGGATGTTGGACAAACCCAGGTTATGTCCGATGCCCAGAATCTGATTACTGAAGATCAGACCGACGATCACCTCTCCGGCTCCATTATTGATAATCCGGCTGTTGCGCAGGTTCATATTCTGCGCCCAGCGCTCTTAACGCCTTCACCACCATAAAGTGGCCGTCCAGACAGAAGGGTGCTCGTGCTATGGTTTTTTCGAGCTCAGCCAAAACCACTGCAAACTCGCTTTTTTCCATTTTTGCATCAAAAAACTTAAGTCGCTCGGCCGCAGGTGGCAGCACCTGGGTAACACCTTCGTTGGCTGGCGGCACATTCTCTACCACCATCCAGGCCGCGACCCGGGACAAACGATAAGAGCGTGGATCTGACAATTTCTGATTCGCCCAGAAGCCAGCTATATCCCTGCTGGCCGTTTGAATCTGATGCAGTACTTTCTTGCTATCGTTTTCCGACTCGAGACTGCCTTCCGCTATCGGTTGCATAGCCGCTGTAGAGCCGCCTGATGCCGATGCAGGGGCGGGAGCAGTCTGCTGAGCTGGCTCCTGCTGCTGGACTGGAACGGCTTCAGCTTCAGTCGCTGGTGCCTGCTTATTTTTTCCAGTTCAGCCTGCGCCATCTGACGATGATTTTTCAGCGGCCTGGAAAGCTCCGTCAATAAAGGGGCCTGATCACCCATCTTCTCAACCAGCGTATTATCCAGCTGCTTGAGCAAATCAGCCGCGGCGATGGAAAATTCAAATTCATTTGACTGTGGCGCCTTTTCTGCAACGAGCAAAGCCACTTTTTCAGCCAGCCACACATATGCCGTTTGCCGCGCACGCATGCGTTTGGCCGGCGGGAACAGGCAATCCCAGTGGTTTTCGGCCATATCGTTTAGAATCTTCAGGCCAACCGCAAGCCCTGCATAGCCTTCTTCTAACAACAACCCGTAACACAGCTAGGAACCGACCAGAATATCTTTGGATTTGGATTTGGTAATGTCCGAAGAGAGCTGGATAACCTTCTTCCAGTCTACCGTTGCCGAAGTTAGCGATTCCTGCTTGGCAAGCTCAGCTGCAAGTTGCTCAAACTGGGGATCGTAACGAGCATTGTCCCCGCAAGGGGTCGCCTCAGATATGGGATCTGAACCAATCGCAGAAAGCTGATGGTCATCGATAGTTAGCACATTTTACCCAGGGTAATTATTATAATTTTTATTCAGTCGATATTT
>JACNJF010000132.1 GCA_014382695.1 Gammaproteobacteria bacterium
GTAAGTGCAACTCAATCAGTCGAGAAGAAAGGCGAGCTGTTATAGCATTAGCGATTTTCAGCTTATTTTTCAATTCCATAGCGCTTCATTTTCTCCCATAAGTTTTTACGTGAAATGCCCAGATGTTTTGCTGCCAGGTTAATTTTGCTTTCATTTTCAGCTAGCGCTGTATTGATCGCTTTTTGTTCTGCTTCTTCAATAGATTCCTTTAAGGTTACAGAGTGAATATCATTATTATTGATATCCTCAAACATTAAATCTCTGGCTCCTATCCATTGGCCGTCACATAAAGCGACGGCCCTTTCAATTATATTCTTAAGTTCACGTACATTACCTCGAAACGACATAGATTGGAGTTGTCGTTCAGCTTCGCTGGATAATCCTTTGATCGTGCTAGCTGTTTTAGTTGTAAGTTCACTAACAAATAACCGGGCGAGATAAATAATATCTTCACGACGCTCTCGTAACGGAGGAATGTGGATATGGATTACGTTAAGTCTCCAGTACAGATCAGAACGAAACTCACTGTTTTTAATCGATTCATCAAGATCGACTTGTGTTGCAGCGATGACTCTGACATCCAGCTTTATTGGTGATACTCCACCAACGCGTTCAATTTCACGTTCCTGCAATACTCGCAGTAACTTGACCTGAATATTGGGCGACACCTCTGCTATTTCATCCAGAAAAATAGTTCCGCCCTGTGCCTGCTCGAAACGCCCAATACGTTGATTGATTGCACCTGTGAAGGCCCCCTTTTCATGCCCAAACAACTCACTTTCAATCAGGTTTGAAGAAAGCGCAGCACAGTTAACCTTGATCATGGGGCCCTTTTTCCGCAGGCTGTTATTGTGAATCAGTGATGAGACCACTTCTTTACCCACTCCAGATTCACCGGTGATCAAAACTGAGCTGTCACTTTTGCAAAGACGCGCTACCAGACGTTCAATCCTGCGCATCTCGGTACTTTTACCTAATCGTCCACTTCCGGCTTTAAAGCTATCATTTAATTCGGGGTGATCCAGTATTAAATGCGTATCAGCAATTCGCGACAGGTGGTGTTTTACCTTGTCGATAAATTCGCTGATATCAAATGGTTTAGTCAGGTAGTCCAGTGCACCGGCTTTAACCAGGCTAACTGCATCCGATATATCTCCATAGGCAGTCATAAGGATGACTGGAATGCCTGGATAATGTGTTGAGATATGTGTAAAAAGTCCAATACCGGTACCATCTGGCAAGCGAATATCCGTGATAACCAGATCAATATCACCTTTCGAAAGTTCTTTTTTGGCGCTTGCAATATCACCAACTGCATTTGCTGGTATGTGCTCCAGTCGTAGTCTGTCTATAAGAGACAGGCGCATAATTTGATCGTCTTCAACCAGCAGTACACAGTATTCAGTGATTTCTTCGAGATTCATTGTTTTTTCGGATACATTTTGCATTACGCGGCCTGCTTGCTAATTACTGGTACAGCCACGTGGAAGGTGGTGCCCGCGTTTATACCACTCGTTACTTCAATTACGCCTTCCATATTGTGAACCAAACGGTAAACGATCCATAACCCTAATCCGGTACCATTCGGCTTGGTGGTAAAAAAAGGATCGAATAGTTGGTTTCTTATACTGGATGGAATCCCTGGTCCATTATCGCTGACCTCGATAATCAGGTAGCTTTGCCGTTGATACATGCGGAAAATAACTGTCCCGTTTTCTGTAAGAATATCTAATGCATTCTTGAGCAGATTACAGATGATCTGCTCAAGCTTGCCCGGTATCTGCAGATTCTTATCGGCGCTGTTTTCCCAGATAATTTCAATGTCGCGATCACCGATCTCGGCAATCATCAAGTCATGCAGTTTGTCGATATGATCGATACCAACGTGATCATCGCCTTCTTCTATCTTCAGTCCAACCAGCAGGTTATGCACAATCTCCTTAATTCTATGCAGCCCCTGATCGATTACCGGCAGGTAGCGACCTATCAATTCTTTATCATCCGGGTGTTTGCGTAGCGTATCGATACAGTTGAGCAGGCCGGCCAGCGGATTGTTGACTTCATGTGCTACCCCAGCCGTGATGCGACCTAATGCAACCAGTTTTTCACTCATTGCGACCTCATCTTCAAGCATCTTTTTTTCTGCCAGCTCCGCCATAATCTGGTTAAAGGTTGCACTCAAGCGACCGATCTCATCTCGCCGCTTTACTGGAATGGGGTCAAACTCGGTCATTTCACCTCGACCAACCGCTTCCAGACCCTGGGTCACGGCGGTCAATGGCTGCACCATTCGCCGGGCTACCAGAGTTCCCAGCACACTGCCGGCAATGACGAAAAAGAATGTCAGGGTGAGTACGATGAAGGCCGAATATCTGGCCTTTTCATAGAGCTGGGCAACCGACAGTCGAACACGCACCACACCCAGATATTTTTGATCAGAAAAAAGTGGAACAACCCCTTCAAGAAAACCGCTGGATGAATAGCCCCCACTACTTAATACCAGTGGTACCCGTGCATTCATAGCCTGTTTAAATAGATCTTCTTCAGCTTCATTTTCAGGAGCAAAAACCAGCCCCATGGGATTGCTGGCGGGTTGCAGATGAGCCTGAACCTTACCTTCGGCATCGAGAACCATAGCGGAAATAATCTGCTGCTGGCTCTTTAGTTCAGAGGTTCGGGAAGACATGTTCTTGAGGCTCAGATAGAGCGACCAGAAATCCTTACGTATCATGGCTTTGGGCGAGGTAATGGCAATGGATTCAGCGAGTAATATTGCATTTTCGCCTAACACTTCGTGAAACCGGTACCAGTTTTGTATCACCATTACAGCACCAATCATGAATCCAACCATCGTCACTGCGGCAGTAATGGTGAGCGATAATTTGATCGCTAACGGCCAGGACCTGGGGCTTATGAAGGGCATTTATGGATTCCCCTCTATTCACTGGGTATTTGGTTAAATTCAGCATCAACCCGCTGAATCTTATTCGCCATCGCTCTGATATCGTTGTATAGCGAATCGGTGTAGTGGCCAAAACTATCCAGTTTAAGTTGTGCCAGTAAAGCCTTACCGGACGAATCCTCATCCATGTTTTCAAGCGTAGTCTTCATTAAATGGACGGTCGATGGATTAACGCCTAAACGAGAAACAATCGGGGGAAACCCAAAACTCGGTGAGGTATTGATGATGCGCGTCTTTTCAGTAATCTCTGGTTTAAAGATGGCCAGATATTCCCAGATATATGAATCGACTGCTCCGCCATCGGCAAAGCGTTCAGAAACTGCTTGCACCGTTTCCGCATGGTTAAAGGTGAAAAAAGTATGGCGGAAATAGCTCGCAGGTTTCTTATCCTGCGCAGCCATTAAAGCGAGCGGGTAGAGAAAACCGGAGTTGGAGTCTGGATCAGAAAAGGCAAACACCTTACCTTCAAGTTCACCCAGATTTTTTACCGTGCTATCTTGCGGAACAATAATATACGAATGATAAAGAGGTGCGCCCCGATATTCGGGCACGCTGAGCAACTCGATTGTTTCAGGCTCTCTACTTTGCACAAAAGGATAGCCGCAGATCCAGGCGAAATCGAGATTACCTGCATCCAAAAGATCCATCACTTCCTGATAGGATTTTCGGAGTTCAAATTCCACCTTGCGTCCCATTTTTTCACTCAGATACTCGCTCCATTGATCGAGAAATCGGAGATTTTCGGTCACTACCACCGCAGTGAGACCAAAGCGAATGGGCGGGCGGTTATCCACGCCATAAACGGGAATCATCCAGAAAAGTAGAAGTAAATAGAATGCTCTCACCTTGGCTCCATTATCATGTTTATTTCAGGGCCATACTTAAACTGTCGGTCACACCTTTTTTCTTATGGTGTGTGTACCGTTGGCCATAGAGGCGCTAGTTCCTAAGCATTTAAGATCAATACTCCATCGGGATAACAGGACAACACAGTCGTCCTGGGTACGCTGTCCGGTGAATAAAAACATCATTTTGCGGACCTGATGACTCCATTCTTACTCTTTTTACGGCAAGAGTGAAGCTGGTTTTAATGTTATTTCCTTTTATTTTAAATGGTTGTTACCAAACGGTAACTTATATTTTTTGATATCGATGTAACTGCATGAATTAGAAATAAATATTCCATGGGTAACGGAATATTCAGAAAGGTTACTGTTCGGTAACAAATAGCGGCATCTTTATCTCCTTCTCATTTTTTCCCCAATGATTTCAGACAGATATCGGACTGGCTCGGTTCTTGCTGAATAGCTTTAAGTTAATTGTGAATAATAAAAATAATTTAAACCCAAGCTGAGGAGCGATAGAAGCCTGAATGAAAAAAGAGACCGGATTTTTACTGACTCGAAAATTAATCATAATTATTGCTTCGGGCACTATTCTGTTCCTGATAACCAGTTATGCGGGTGTTGAATACTACACTGCACAATCGTCATTTTGTGGTGGAAGCTGTCATACCATGACCGAACAGTATGAAGCCTGGAAAACCAACTTTCATCACAAGGATAATAACCCTGACGGCATCCAGGCTGAATGTGTCGACTGCCATTTCCTGCCGGGTGAACACAATTCGATGCATGCTAAATACGAAGGCTTACGTCACCTCGCCGCTTATTTGTATAACCCCGATGCCCCATTACCCATTCGTCCGGTGATCAAGGATGGCGCCTGCCTTCAGTCCGGTTGCCACAACCGGGAAACTCTGGCTCAGAAAGAAATTCAATACACCGACAAGGTTCGATTCAAACACGAGGTGCATTTCTCAGACAAGGCTCTGGATGGTCATCAGATTACCTGCGATACCTGCCACTTCAAAACCACCGAAGCCAAACATTTCGAGGTGCCGCAGGATATCTGCTTTCTGTGTCACCTGAAGCTGGAAAAACCCACTCTGGATAAAGCCGAGATCAATAGCGTAGATATGAACAAGGTGTCCTTTGCCAGCAGGCCCTCCATCGATTTCAATCAGGGGGCTTCACGTTGTGATATCTGCCACATCATCCCGACCCAATCCTTGCAGGGCCAGTTAGAGGTGAGTGAAGAATCAAATACCAAAAAACCGATTACCCACCAGACGATTCAGCAAGCTGGTGTCGCCTGTGAGAGCTGTCATTTCGAGGTCGTCAAGGGCAGTGGCGAGATCGAAACCGGAAACGTGGTCTCCAACGGTTGTCTCAGCTGCCATAACCGCAGCCAGACCCTGCTGGCAACCGCCGGCGACAAGAAATTTATGCATGATAAACATGTACCAAACAAGGCCGATTGCTTTGATTGCCATACCGTTGTCGAACACCGCAACCGGACCGATCATCTGGATTTTGTACGTACCGACTGTTTGTTGTGCCACGTCGACCAGCATAAATATCAAAAGCTGCTACTGTCCGGCTCCCCAGCGAGTGATGAAGTCTCTGGACCGCCTCATCTGATGTTCAAGGTGAATACCAACTGCATGGGTTGCCATTTGAAGAAAACCCTGAGTAATGGCCATGATGTCAGAACCGCATCCGCCGACACCTGTGTCGCCTGTCATACCGAAGAGCACGAAAACATGCTGGAAAAATGGAAAACCACGCTGGAGGATGAGGTTGCAGGCGCAGAAGAGCTGGAGCAAGAAGCACAACAACTTTTAACAGAACTCAAAAACGATCTCGACACTGATCTGCAGCAGCAGGCTGAGGCCATGATCGCCAGGGGGAGTGAACTAATCAATATTGTGCGCTTTGGAAATGGCGTACATAACAAGAAGTATGCAATCACGATTCTAGATGGCGCATTCGGCAACTTCGAAGACACCATTGATCTGCTTAAACAGTCCAGGAAGGCAGAATAAAGCGAAGTACTCGAATGAACCATAACCTGCTAGGTAAAAAAATGAAGAGGAGAAGACAATATGAGTGAATCAAAAACACTAGACATCAGCCGTCGTGCATTTCTAAGTGGTGCCGGGGCTGCAGCCGTTGGCGCTGCTACACTGGTAACACCAGGAGTGAGTCAGGCCGCAACATCAGACGTTCCGCGCTGGGGCATGGTGATGGACCTGAGGAGATGTATCGGTTGTCGCGCCTGTACCGTGGCCTGTAAATCAGAAAACGATGTTTCACTGGGCCGTTTCCGCGCGGTTATAACGGAGAAAACCACGGGCACCTTCCCGAACACCAAGAAGACATTCCTGCCCTTGATGTGTAATCACTGCGAAGGCAATAAAAAGGATGGTGTACCACCCTGCGTAAAGGCCTGTCCGGAATATCCCGGCAAACGTGCCAAATTTACCACCCCTGACGGACAGAAGATAACCTACCGCACCGGCGCAACCTATAAACGACCCGACGGGCTGATCCTGATCGATAAGGAAAAGTGTATCGGTTGTGGTAAATGTATCGATGCCTGCCCATACGGCGTTCGTTCATTCGACCCCTTCGTCAAGGCCGGTGGCGATCCAACCAAGCAGGCTGCAGATAAATGCGATATGTGCGCGCATCGCGTCGATAACGGCCTGGAGCCATCCTGTGTCAACACCTGCCAGGGTCGTGCTCGTATCTTCGGTGATCTGAATAACCCGAACAGCGAGATATCCAAACTGGTGAAAAAACACAATCTGGCTCAGGACGCTAATGTATTACTTCCTGATAAGGGGACCGATCCACACGTCTACTACATAGACCCGGACAATCTACTGCATGCGATTTATACCGAGCGCAAGAAGAAGAAATTGGATCATTTTGTGGATCAAATAACCTAACCCTTAGTGATTAATTTAGAGAGGAAATAATATGAAACAGTTTAATCGTCGAGATTTTGTAAAACTAGCGGCTGCGACTGGTACGGTGATGGTGACCGGGCTGTCTACCAGCCAGAATGCACTCGCGGGTGATGTGAGGCTACAGGAAGGTGGCCGTGACTTTTCCCCCATCACCAAGAAAGAGAGAGTAGCGATCCCAACGACCTGCTGGCAATGCGTCACGCGTGACTCAATGATCGGTTATGTTGAAGACGGTCGCGTAGTCAAACTGGAAGGACATCCAGATTCTATCCGAACCTTAGGCAAGCTCTGCGCCAAGGGTCAGGCCGGCATCAATCACGTCTACTTTCCAGATCGAATTCTGTATCCCATGCAACGCGTAGGTAAACGCGGCGAAGGAAAATGGAAACGCATATCCTGGGATGATGCGCTGGACTTGATGGCATCTAAAATGAAGCCTCTGCTGGATAACGGCACACCCGAGTTATTCATGTACCAATATGGTCGTCATAAGGGCAGCCAGTCTTCCATCATGCATGACTTCATGGATGCCTTTGGTTCGCAGACCATCGGCACCCACACTTCGGTATGTGAAGGCCCGAAATGGGTAGGCCAGGAAAGCCTGTGGGGAGGAATGTACGATAACTGGGATTACGATCATACCGATTTCGTAGTGAATTTCGGTTCCAACCAGTTCGAAACCCATACCAATCACATACCGACATCGCAACGCCTTATCCGGGCCATGGTTGATCGTAACGTACCTCTGTACACCTTTGATGTGCGCCTGTCGAATACCGCTGCCAAGTCTACCGAATGGGTACCGATCAATGTCGGCATGGATGGTCTGGTCATGCTGTCCATGGTGAATGTCATCATGAACGAAGGCCTGTTCCGCAGAGACCATCTCCAGTATATGCGCGTGTCTCCCGACTATCATGCAACCGACGATGAAAAAATCGACGCGATCAAGCAGCACGTGGCTAAATTCACCCCTGAATTTGCATCTGAGAAAAGCGGCGTTCCGGCCGATAAGATCCGCATGATTGCGCGTGGATATGCAAAAGCCAATGCAGCATGTTTGATCGGTTATCGTGGCACTGTAATGCATTACCATGGAGCGGATCAGGAGCGTGCTGCAATGCTGCTGTCAGCAATCACCAATAATCTAGACAGAAAAGGTGGACGAGTGATGGGTGTGGGCGCAAGCTGGAAACATCCCAGTTCGCCAAAAGCCAAACTTCAAAAAGGGCTGGATATCACCAATGGCTTTCCCGGTGAAGCGGCATTTCCAACGCATCAGTGCAGCCAACAAAATCTGCCAATGATCAAAGACGGTCGAAATGGTCGTCCACAGGTCTACTGGTCAAGCTGTAACAATCAGGCCTTTATCAACGGTAATAACAATGAAGCGGAAGCCATCCTGGCGGATGAGAAACTGATTCCCTTCTATGTAAACACCAATATCGTGTATGACGAATCATCACAATATGCCGACCTGATACTGCCCGACGTAACTTACCTTGAGCGCTGGGATTACGAAGATATGGTATCGCCAACCGGTGTAGGTGAATACTCTATCCGTCAACCGCTGATAAAACCGCTAGGTGAAGCCCGCGATCAGGGCGAAGTGTTTTATGGTCTGGCCCAGCGTTTGGGAATTGAACTGGCTTATAAAACGAAAGAGGAATATGTACGCAAGTCCTGTGAAATGACACCCGGGGTAAAAGAAGCTGGAGGCTTCGAATACATGAAAAAACACGGCGTGTGGCATGACAAGAAAGCGAAGCCCAACTATGGATTCTATGAAGCCAAGGTAGATGTCTCTGGAGATGGCGTCATTCTGGACAAGAAAACCGGTGTCTACTGGGATTATAAAAAGGCAGGTGTGAGCAAGACAGAAGCGGAGAGCAAGGGCTACCTAGGTGTTGAAGGTGCAAAGAAAGCCTATGTCGCACAAAATATCAATGGAACACCGCGCCTGGCTTATCCACCGAACACATCGTTCACCAAGTCTGGCCTGCTGGATTTCTATTCAGATAATTTCGCGGCCAAGGGTTTCCCGGCATTTCCTACCTACACGCCGATCCCTGAGCACCAGAAAATGGATAAGGATGATCTGCATCTGACCACCTACAAGGTCGCGGTGCATACCCATTCGCGTACCGCTCATTGCAAGTGGCTATCCGAGATTAAGCATGATAACCCTGCCTGGATCAACAGCAAGACAGCGGCGGCACGCGGTATCAAGGACGGGGATAGTATCAAGGTCAAAAGCGATATCGGTGAAATCACTACTACGGCACATGTCACGGAAGGTATTATTCCGGGCATTATTGCTATTTCGCACCATTTTGGACGCAAGCATTCCGGTATCTACGGCTCCGGTAAAAAGTCACCGACTACGGTTACTGCTTCGTCAGATCCGGATGCGAAGAATATGTGGTGGGATAAGCACGGTACACACCCTAACTCGATCATTCCAAACAGCTCCGACCCCATTAGTGGTGGCCAGAGATGGATGGATACTGTGGTTAAAGTGAGCAAAGCCTGATAGCGCCATTAACAGCATTTAACTGGAGAACCGAAATGGGAACTAACTGGAAAGAGTCGGCCGAAAGCGCCAAATTCCGCAGTAACATTTATGGTCTATTGGCCACTGTATTCCGGAAGGAACCTAGCGAAGCACTCATCAAGGAACTGAGAGATCCCCGCCTGGCGGGGGTCTTCCAGGACCTGGGAGTTGATCTGGGTGAAGTGCTCAAAGATATACCCGAGCATGAGGTAGTGGAAACGCTCAGTATTGAATTCACGCGTTTGTTTATTGGACCCAAAGATCATATATCCGCGCATGAATCGATATTCACCCAACTGGATGGAGGCATGTCTGCACTATGGGGCACAACTACCGTCGCGGTAAAAAGTTTTATCGAAACCGCCGGGCTCGATTATAAACAGGAGTTTACCGGCATCCCCGATCACATCAGCGTTGAGCTTGAATTCATGCATAAACTAGCCCAGTGGGAAGCCGAAAAATGGGAGCAAAAAGAGAGCAAGAGTGCAGAATATTGTCAGAGTATTCAGCGCATGTTTCTTGAACAGCATCTATCCTGCTGGCTACCCAGATTCTGTGAAGAAGTGATGGACAAAACAAGCGTGCCGTTTTATCGAAACATGGCGGAATTAACCCGGAATTTTATGCGGTTTGAACAGCAGAGCACTGCACACTAATCCGCTCCTGATGATGTTGACGAAATGAAAAATCCACTAACCGAAGTCGACCAGACCAAACTGGTCGACCCCTTTGGTCGGCCGATTGAATATGTGCGGCTTTCGGTGACAGATAAATGCAATTTACGCTGTTTTTACTGTATGCCTAAAGGCTGTAAAAACTTTGAATCATCCAGCAACTGGTTGTCATTTGACGAAATAGAAAGAGTGATGGCGGTCTTTGGGTCGTTAGGAGTAAATAGGGTTCGCCTTACCGGTGGTGAGCCTCTGGTGCGTAAAGGTCTTGCACAATTAAGCTTAAGAATATCAAAATTACCCGGTATCAATGATTTATCACTTTCAACTAATGCCACGCTGTTAAGTCAGCAGGCTGAATCATTATATGCAGCGGGTATCCGTCGCATCAATGTCAGTCTGGATACGCTAAACCAGCAACAGTTTTGTCAAATCACCGGTGGAGGTAAGCTCAAACAGGTATTGACAGGTTTAGACAAAGCCCAAGAGGTCGGCTTTAAGCCGATCAAGGTCAATATGGTCGTTATGAAAGATACCTGTCTTGATGATTATCAGCAGGTTCTGGAATATTGTATGCAGAATGATTTTACCCTTCGTTTCATCGAGACCATGCCAATCGGTTCTCCTGGGCGAGATGGCAGTAAACAGTATCTCAGCCTGCAAACGGTGAAAAAGCGACTAGAAAAGCAATATGACCTGATTCCCGGCATTATGACCGGCGGTGGTCCAGCACGATATTATCGGATCAATGGCACCAGTTTCGAAATTGGATTTATCACACCTATTTCACAGCACTTCTGCGAAACCTGTAATCGGGTCAGAGTGTCTGTTGACGGAACCCTATACCTGTGTCTGGGACAAGATGACAAGGTTGAATTACGACCTTTATTGCGCGCAGGTATCTCTGATGATGATTTAAAAAAGGTCATTATTGATGCCATTGCTAAAAAACCAGAACGTCATGAATTTAATAAAAAGCCAGACAAGATTGTGCGTTTCATGTCGATGACAGGCGGCTAGTGCTAGTACGCAACTTGAGGATAATTCATGATGCTATCT